>VGFC01000127.1 GCA_016869045.1 Armatimonadota bacterium | reverse complement strand
ACAAGTTCACCAGGTATGTCAAGCGGAATACCCAAAGTCCTTTACACTACGCCTTCGCGAAACTGAGGGTCGAAATCGGCGTAGAGGCCCCCTACACCCCCGTAGCGCGATCAGGGGTCTCTCAAAGTCTCAAACTTGCGCTAGGGACAGGCCCCAATTTCCGCAATGACGTCCTGCGGAAATTGGGGCCTGTCCCTAGTTTCGACGCCGTACTCCGCCAGGACGCTGAGCATGGTGTCCAGGTCATCGGTCAGGATGTAGTCCACCTTGGCCTCGATGAGCTTGCGCATCATGACGGGGTCTTCGGTGCCGAAGTAGTTCACCTTGATCCCCGCCGCGTGGAGGCGCTCGCAGGCCTCGCCCATCGACTCATCCCAGCCCCAGATCTGCAGGTAGTCCGCACCGAAGTCGATCGCACGCTGCGGGTAGTCGGTGTTCGGCGGGCCCTGCCCGTCCATGTAGCAGATCAGCACATCCTTGCACATCGCCTGCGCGATCCTGGCCTGCGTGCTGCTCGCGGCCAGGACGCACTGCTCGACGCGGCCCATCTCGATGACCTGCCGCATCGTCTCCTCGACGACGCCGGGCACCTCGCGCAGGTGGCAGTTCAGGACCACCGGCGGCGGCGCGGCTTCGAGAACCTCGGGGAAGGTGGGGATGCGCGTGCCCGCGTATTCCGGCGCCTTCCAGCTCCCCGCGTCGAAGCTGCGCAGCTCGTCGAAGGTCAGCTCGGTCACCAGGCCGCTTCCGCTCGTCGTGCGATCGACGGTCCCATCGTGCATGATGACGAGTTCGCGGTCCTTCGAGATCGTGACATCGAACTCGATCTGGTGCGCGCCCTTCTCGACGGCCAGCAGGAAGGCGGGCACGGTATTCTCCGGGGCGGTCCGCTGATCGCCTCGATGGGCACTGGCACGGGAAAGGCAGGGGGGCATCTGGGGGGCAGACATGCTGGGGCACCGTCCTTTCGCGTCGCGCGATTGTAGGACGGCGCCCGAGGGGCGTCAAGGCAGGATGGGAAGGTCACCGAGGCGGTGCGGCGGGCCCCCGAGGGCCAGCCGGCTGCTCCGTGGGCTGGGGAGGGAGGGCCGGCGAGGCGAGCAGACGGTCGATGGCGGCGCGGAACTCGGCTTCTCGAACTCGGCTCCCGGGGTGTGGGTAACCGATGATGATGCCGCGGTCGATGAGCTGCTGGAAGGCGTTGTCAGCCCAGTGCCCGAAGGGCACCGCCGCCGTCTGGGCTGACAGGCCCGCGTTGAAGGTGCCATCGGGATAGCCGACCAGAATCCCGGCGAGGCGCAGCCTCTCGACCGCATCATGGGCCCAGTGGTCACGGGGGACATCGGGGAACGGCGGCAGCACGCTCCCGGACAGGACACCCCGCAGCACCAGTTCGCGGACCGTGTCACACGCCCAGTGGTCGAAGGGCACGGTCTCCGCCGGGTTGCTCGCGGCGAGCGCCGACCCGGCCAACAGCACGGCAACCAGCAGCAGAAGCGGACGCATGGCGATCCCTCCCGAGGGCCAGCGTGCTTCCGGGCCCGCTGTCTTGGACACCTGACGAGGGCCCTTGGTTTGCCCGCTGCCGCCCGCAGTGGTCGCGCGACCAGGCAACCGCCCCCGCTTCGCAGGCGTCCAAGGACACTGAAGGCGCGCGACCGCGCGTCAGGTTCGTGCCGCCTGCCGGATGGGTGCGGGAGGGTTCGCAATGAGGCTTGCCGCAGTGCTGCTTGTGTTGGGGGTGGTGGCGGTCTCGCCCGTGGCCACCGCAGACCCGTGGGACCCCTTCCTGATCCAGCTCTCCAAGGACTCGATCCCCGCGGATGCGCCTCCCGACGTCCGGGAGCAAATCGAGCGGCTCTACAGCGGCAAACGCGCGGAGCAGGACCAGGCCGCGGTCGCGCTGGGACACATGGGCCCCCGTGGGGCCCCCGCGATCCCCTTCCTGGTGGACACGCTGCGGGAGGCTCACGCCGGCACGAACACTCGCGGCTGGGGCACGATCACGGGCCCAGCCGGCAGCGTGGCAGCGCGGGCCCTGAGCGGCATTGGTGCCGCCGCGGTGGACCCGCTGGTGGCAGTGTTGCGCTCCTCGGAGGAGTACACCCAACGCGCGAACGCCGTTGCCGCTCTTGCCTGGCTGAACGATCCCCGTGCTCTCGACGCCGCGATCGCAGCCCTCGCCGACAAGGACTTGTGGGTCCGCATGACCGCCGCGGACCGTTTGGCCGAGCGGGGGAAGGCGATCACGGACCGGATGCTCCCCCTGCTGGCGGGTCCCGACGCCGGTTTGCGAGGCGGCGCGGCGCACGTGCTCGGTCATGTCGCCGACCCTCGGGTGATCGAACCGCTGGTGCGCGCTGCGCAGGACAGCCACCCGGAGGTCCGTCGGGCGGTCGTAGAGGCGTTGGGCTGCAAGCATGACCGCCGGTGCCTCGACGCTTTGCGGGGAACGTTGGCGGACCCGGATGCGGCGAACCGCCGGGCCGCGCTCTGGGCACTGCCGAACTTCGACGATCCCCGGGTGCCAACGACCGTCCGCGGGCTCATTGATGACCCGGATGCCAAGGTTCGCGCGGCAGCGCTTGGTCTGCTGGGTAGTACACGAGATCCTGCCTTCACCCCCGTGTTCGCCCGGGTACTGGCCGACGCGGGCCGAACGGACCGGGATTGTGTTGACGCAGCCATCGGCGGGCTGGGCCGGATCGGCGGCCCGGAGGCGGTTGCGGCCCTCAACGAGTTCGTGCTCCATGGCCCTCAGGGTTGGGAGTACACGCTTGCCCGGGCGTATGTCTTCTACGCGGACGAGTCGTCCGTAGGCCCTCTTCTCCGGCTGCTCTCGTCGGACGCCTCCCTGGCCCTGGGACGGACACGTGCTCCCGAGGCTGTGCCGGGCCTCCTGCAGTTCCTGACCACCTCCACCAGCAACGATCACCGGGAGGAGGCCGTTCGAGCCCTCGGCCAGATCGGGGATCCCCGTGCGGCGGGTGCCTTGCTGGATGTCGTCTTGTCCGAGCGGGACCCGGGGGTGGCCAGCGCCGCGAGGTATGCGCTGGCGAGATCGCTTACACCGGAGGTTGAGGCGCGGTTGGTGGAACTGCTGCGATCGACCGACCCACGCGAACGGGCGAAGGCGGCCCTCGTGTTCGCGCACTCTGGCGACAAGCGGCACGAGGGCTACGTGATCGGCGCCCTGGGTGATGATGACTCGACCGTGCGGCGGGATGTGGCGCATGCTCTTGGCCGGATGCGGTCAATAGACGCTGTCCCTGCGCTGACGTTGGCGTTGGATGACAAGGACCGCGAAGTCTGGCGGGCCGCGGCCACCGCGCTGTGCACGCTGGCCAGTCCGCTCGGGTTCCCCGACCTGTTCGGCGGTCGGGGGGATGACGCCGACCTGCGCCAGGGCGCCGCCTTGGCGCTCGCTCTCCTTGCCAAGCCACAGGAGGCCGCGCCGCTGGTCGCCTGTCTGCAGGACCCCTCCGGGAGGGTCCCCGATGTCGTCTTCGTCGCCCTGGTCCGTCTCCACGACCCTGAGGCCGTCCCAGCGCTCCTGAGGGTGCTGCAGGACGACCGCTCGCCTGTCCGGGCGTCGGCTGCGTGGGCATTGGGCCAACTCCGGGCTCACGAGGGCCATGAGGCCCTCGTGTCCGCGCTTGGGGCGGAGAACCCCCAGACCCGCAGCACCGCCGCACGCGCTCTGGGCACTCTCGGCGACCGTCGGGCGCGCGAGCATCTCGTCCGCCTTCTCGACGACGAAGACACCTCGGTGCGCGGGGCGGCGATCCGGGCCTTGGGCGAGCTCGGAGACCGGCGCGCGGTTCCCGCCCTTTTGGCGCACGCAGCAGACGAACGCCTCTGGCGGGACTGCGACCTCAGGCTGCGGGACACCGTGTGGCGCCCTCTTGCCGTCGCCTTGGGCAAGCTGGGGGACACTCGCGCAGTGCCCTGCCTCGCGCGACTTCTGGACACCCAGGATCTCGAGACGCGCATTCACGTTTGCATCGCCCTCCGCAGACTAGGCGGCCCGGAGGCCCAACGGGCCCTCAAGACGGCCAAGGACGACACGAGCCTACCGGTCCGCTGGGCCGCCGCTATTGCTTTGGGCGAGACTCTCTCGGCGGACGATCTGACGCGGTTGCGCCTCCCAATGACGCAACTGGGCGCCCCATGGGAGGAACACAGCAACCTCAAGTACCTGGTGCGTGTCGAGATGGGCGACACAAGCGTCGTGAGTGACATCCTGAAGTACGGCCACGACGAGAGCCACATCCCCTCCGGGTACGAGGAGTACTTCGACATGCTCCGCAAGGTCACGGGCAAGGACCTCGGCGATGACTGGCTGACGTGGCGCCGCTGGTGGGAGGCCCGGCAGGCTGCGGACACCCCTCCCAGGTAGGCGCCCTCCAAGGTCCTTCGCCTGGCAGTTTCGAACTCCCCGGCCAACTCCACTGCGAGGCTTTCCCCCCGATGAGCAGTCTTGGCTTCATCACCGAACCCTCCCGCGAGATCCCGGTCCGCTGGGAGGCGGATGTGGTTGTGTGTGGCGGTGGGCCGGCCGGCACGGCCGCCGCGATTGCCGCCGCTCGGCGGGGCGTGAGTGTCATCCTGCTGGAGCGTTACGGCTGCCTGGGCGGGCTGGCGACCGGCGGGCTGGTGGTTGCGTTGCCATCGTTCGAGGACAAGGGTCGGCCGATCATCCGCGGCATCGGCTACGAGACGCGCCAACGGATGCTCGACTCCGGCGAGGCCGAGTTCCGCTGGGCCAACGGCGGCGTGCTGTTCGACCCCGAGGCGCTGAAGTGGCTCTCTGTAAGCATGTGCAAGGAGGCGGGCGTCAAGGTCCTGCACCACGTGTGGGTCGCGAGCGCCATCATGCAGGATGGGCGCGTGCAGGCAGTGATCCTGGAGAGCAAGGTCGGACGCCTGGCGGTGCGCGGGAAGCTGTTCATCGACGCCACGGGCGACGGGGATGTGTTCGCCGCCGCGGGCTGCTCCTTCGAGACGAGCAACCAGTTCATCGGCCTGCCGTTCCGCCTGGCGAACGTGGACATCGACCGCTGGGAGGCGGCTCGCAAGTCCGATCCCGACGGCCTGTCGGCCGCGATGGAGGCGGCACGCAAGGCCGGCGGGTGGGAGTCCTACGCGGGGTTCAACATCATGCCCTGGCCGGACGGCTGCCTCTGGGGCAACAACATGCTCACGGAGCGCAGTGGGCTCGACCCCGAGGACTTGACCTACGTCGAGATCGAGGGGCGCGAGGCGATCCGGCGGCATCTTCAAGCCTTGCGCGAGACGGTGCCAGGCTTCGAACGGGCGTGGCTCTTCGACACGGCCTCGCAGGTCGGCGTGCGGCGGACGCGGCGGCTCGTTGGCGAGTACGTGATGACCGGAGGGGACACGGGGCAGGAGGACTTCCGCATCGAGGATTCCATCGGTAGGGGCAACGACTTCCGCCAGTCGGGGATCGCGTATGACATCTCGTACCGCTCGCTGTTGCCAAAGGACGTGAACGGGCTGCTGGTCGCCGGGCGCTGCGTGTCCTGCGACCACGAGGCCCTGGAGCCGATGCGCGAGATTCACGTCTGCTGGGTCATGGGCGAAGCCGCCGGCATGGCTGCCGCGATGTCCGTCGAGCAGGCCTGCGAGCCGCGGGACCTCCCGGTCCCCGAGCTACGGGCCAACCTGCGCGCCGCCGGCGTTGCGTTCGCAGGAGGGTAGACCGTGTTCATGCTCACCTTGGCACTCACAACCGGTTGCCACGCCGCGCCGCCCGCGGCGCCGACGTTCCAGGAGCTGATGGACCCCGCGCTCCTCCCCGAGCCGCAGCGGGGGATGAAGGTGGAGTATGCCTCCCATATCGAGGGCGCCGCGTACGAAGTGAAGACCACCGGCGCCGTCTTCGCCATCGACCTGCGCAAGGGCAGCATCGGCGGTTACCAGGCCATCGGCCACAAGCGCGCGCTGGCGGTGCTCAAGACCGGCCGACCGTGGCGGGGCGCAGTGCTCACGCACCACGGCGCGGGGTTCGCGCGGCTGACGGTGGATGACCCCAAGCTCACGATCCGCATCAACGGCGACTCGCTCTGCATGTTGCAGGCACACGAGCCGCTCAAGGTGAGCGTGGAGCGGAAGATCGACGTCGCCTGGAACTCCTCCTACGGGGCGAACCATCTGCTGGCCGATGAGTGGGGCGCGTTCGGGCTGTACTATTCGGACGCCGCCGCGAACGATGCCTGCGATCCCTACGCGCCAACCGTCGCCGCGTACGACATGCCGGAGGACGCGGTCCTCTGGCTGGGGGTCTGCCCACCGAAGCCCTACGACTGGGAGCGGTCGTTCACCGACAACGTCGTCTGGCACTGGTCGAACACGCTCGGCTATCCCCCCGATAGCGACCTCCGTTCCTGGCAGCCGCATGGCAACATCGTGCTCTTGCAGTCTGAGGTGATGCTCTGGAAGGACTGGAACCTCGACTTCGTCCCGCGCCTCGGCGCGGCGGAATTCGCGCGCGTGCGCAAGACGCTGCACGATCTCGGGATGCGTTTCATCGTCTACACCAGCCCCTACTACTTCCTGAAGGGCACGAGCCTGGAGAACCGCGCGCTGAACAGCTTCGAGGGCTTCACGGGCTGGCCGCCCGGCGACGGCAGCGGCTCGAACATGGAACTGTTCATGGCGGCCATCACGCGCGTCATGAGGGACTACCAGCCCGACGGGCTCTACTTCGACGGCCAGTACACGGGAGACCCCGCGGCGCTCTACGCCCTCGCGCGTCGCGCTCGCGAACTGCTCGGCGAGGACGGCATCCTCGAATGGCACTCCACCGGTGCGCTCGGGCCGGCGAATTGCTACCTGCCGCAAGCGGACGCGTATGTGGACTTCATCCTGCGCGGCGAGGGGCAGGGCGGTCGCTATGAGGACATGGACTACCTGCGCTTCTTCGTGTCGGGCTACAACATCAACAACTGCCTCGGCGTGCTCTGCAACAACGGGCCGGAAGTCCCCTCGCCCGAACTCACCGAGCCCCTCCTCAGCGTGAACGGTCGCTACCACACCATCGCCGGCTGGACGCTCAACCCGCAGATCATGCAGGTCCTGAACGAGCAGTACCGCCCGCGCCTGAACCCGACGCTACGCGAGACGGTCGATCGCGGCTGCGGCGAACGCCAGCGCCTCATCGCCGAGAAGATCGCGTCCTTCCGCGCAGAACAGGAGGCCCTCACGCGCCCGCCCGACTGGGGCGAGCCGGCATTTGGCGTTGAGTTCGACCAGATGCCCTCCGCTCAGCAGGTCGTCTCACCGCAGAACGCCGATCCGTTCTCCCTCCTCGATGGCGTCTTGCACGTCCGCGGCAAGGCCCACACCTACGCCTTCCTGCGGACGCCGGTGAACCAGCCGGTCCAGGGCCTGACCGTGCGCCTGCGTCTCGGCACCGATGGCGGGATGTCCTGGGGCCCGGCGGCGCTGCTCCGTTGGGAGAACGGGTCCGTCCTGCGAATTGGCGTGCGCAGCGACGGCAAGCTCCAGACCGACATCCTCGGCCAGCAGCTCGTCGGCGGCCAGCACGACACGCACCAGCCGGGCAAGTGGGTCTGGCTGCGCGCGCGCTGGCTGGACCGCGTGGGCGTCTTCGAGAGCAGCACGGACGGGAAGACCTTCGAGAAGGCCTGGACCTTCGAGCACAACGGCCGCCTCACCGGCAGCGTCGCCTCGCTGTCCATCGGCAAGGTTCCCTACAACGGTGAACCCCAGGACTACGCCGAGCCGGGAGCGGAGGGCGAGTGTGAGGTGGATTGGGTGAGGCTGTACCGGGAGTAATGGAGCCGTCTTCGTGCAGCTTCGTGCCTTCTTCGCGGTCTTCGTGGTTCAGCCTTTGCCTTGGGCGCCGTACTTCCTCGTCGCCTCGACCATTGCGCGGAAGTTGGGGACGGGCACGTACTCCGTGACGGTGTTGCTGGAGCCGACGCAGTAGCCCCCGCCCGGCGCGAGGGCGTCGATGCGGGTTTTCACCTCGGCTTCAACCTCCTCGGGCGTGCCTCGCGTGAGGGTGTAGCCGAGGTCGAGGTTGCCGATGAGGCAGAGCTTGCCCCGGACGCGGCGCTTGACCTCGACGATGTCCATGGCCTTCGGCTCGATGGGGTGCAAGGCGTTCACGCCGCAGGCGATGAGGTCGGGGAGCACCTCCCACAGCCTACCATCGGAGTGGTAGACGAGCGGGATCGGCGGGCTCTGCGCTCGGCAGAGGGCGCTGAGCTGCTCCATCCAGGGGAAGAGGTGCTTGCGGTAGATCGTCGGGTTTACGATGTACCCTTCCGTGTAGGCGAGGTCGTCGCAGAACCAGACGGCATCGACCCGCGGGGCTTCGCGCAGGCAGCGCTCGATGGTCCTCACCCACACTTCGCCGGTATGCTGCATGACCGCCGCGATGAGGTCGGGCTGCTCGACCGTCGCCAGCATGAAGCCGTCGAAGCCCATCAGGAACCACGCGCGCTCGAAGATCCCGCCACCCTTCACGCCGGTGACGATTCCCATCTCCGGCGGCACGGTCTCCGCCGCGCGGTGCAGCTCACTCAGGTCCGCCTGCGCGGGATCGGGCCAGGGGAAGGCCTCGCAGTCGGCCATCGTCTTGATGAGCGCGTCGCTGTAGAGCTGCTGCCACGTGCGCTGCTGCTCGCCCTCGCCGGTCGCGGCGTAGTGGTGGCTCTTCGTAGCGCCGGTCGTTGGGTAGCCGACGTGCACCGGTGCGCGCACGTAGTCATACCCCGCCGCCCGCGCGAACTCGATCTCCGCCCCCAACCCGCCGGGCCAGGTCTCCCAGCCCATGAAGCCTGCCTTCACGATGGGATCGACCTTCAGCTCGGCCAGCGGCACGCAGTCCGGCTCGCCGCAGAACAGCGCCGTGCGTAGACGCTGGAAGTCGGGGGTCCATGTCATGGGTGCGGCCTGCCTCTCGTGAGTTCCCCCCGTTGCGCGGGCCAGTCTACCAGGCAGTCGGGGCGCGCGCAAGCCGGTCCTGTCGCCCCAACGGGAGGACACTCCCGGTCTGGCCCTGAATCCCCCTGCTCATGCAAGCCGAGAGGCGCACACCTCCGCAACCTCCGCCGAACCCCGGCGTCACCTGGCGGTCGGTGCTCATCGGCCTGCTGCTGATCCCGCCGAACTGCATCTGGGTCGCGCAGGTCGAGATCGTGCACTACTCGGGGCATCCGACCTGCCTGTCGATCTTCTCCAACGCGGTCTTCAGCCTGTTCCTGGTCATCCTGCTGAACCTGATCCTCCTGAAGGCGCGGCCCGAGTGGGCGTTGACCCAGGGCGAGCTGCTGGTGAGCTACATCCTCGTCGCGCTCGGGTCCAGCGTGGCCGCCCACGACATGCTGCAGATGCTCGTGCCCACCGTCCCCCACGCGTACTGGTTCGCTACGCCCGAGAACAAGTGGGAGGCGCTCATTCAGCCCCACCTGCCCCGGTGGCTGGTGATGTCCGACGAGCACGCGATGGAGGGCTACTACGAGGGGCGCACAAGCCTCCTGGAGGGCGGGAACTACCGCCCGTGGCTCCTGCCGCTCTTCTGGTGGGGCACGTTCGTGCTGGCGCTGGTCTTCGTGATGCAGTGCATCAACGTGCTGATGCGCAAGCAGTGGACCCAGAACGAGAAGCTCACTTACCCACTCATCCAGCTCCCGGTCGAGATGACGCGGCGCGGAGGCGCGAGCGGACTGTACGCCAGTTGGGTCTTCTGGACCGGCTTCGCGCTGGGCGCCGGCCTGGACCTGTACAACGGAATCGCGTTCCTCTACCCCTCCTTGCCCCTCATCAACGTGAAGGTGAAGAACATCTCCTACCTCTTTGCCGGCGCGCCCTGGAACGCGATCGGCTGGACGCCCGTCTCCTACTACCCCTTCGTGGTTGCGCTCAGCTTCTTCCTGCCTCAGGACGTGAGCTTCTCATGCTGGTTCTTCTATGTCTTCCGCAAACTCATGCAGGTCTTCGCGGTCGCCACCGGCTGGGGCCGCCTGCCGGGCGCGCCCTTCCTGATCGAGCAGGCCTGGGGCGCCTGGATGGCCTTCGCGGGCCTCGCCGCCTACAGCGCCCGAAGGCACCTGCGGGCGGTGTGGCGGACGGTCTGGGGCCTGCCCGGCGGCGTGGACGATTCTCGCGAACCCATGCCCTACCGCGCGGCCTTCGGCGGGCTGGCGCTCGGATTGGCCTATCTGACCGCCTTCTGGGTGCAGGCGGGAGGCTTCGGACCGGTCATCCTGCTCTACTTCATCCTCTACTACGGGCTCTTCTCTGCGGTGACGAAGATGCGCGCCGAGATCGGCCCGCCGACGCACGAGTTAGGCTCGATGGCGACGACGCGGATGGTGGTCGAGGTGTTCGGCAGCAAGAACCTCGGGCCGGGAACGCTCGTGAGCTTTGCGATGCTCTGGTTCAACAACCGGATGGTCCGCAGCCATCAGATGCCGGTGCAGCTTGAGGGCTTTAAGATGGCCGAGCGCGCGGAGATCGACTACCGGCGCCTGGGGGTCGCCATGATGGCGGCGATTCTGGTGGGGCTTCTCTCGGGCTACTGGGCGCTCCTCAGCGATGCCTATGGCAGCAAGGGCGCGCGCGGCACGGGCTTCGCCATGGAGACCTACCGCCAACTGCAGACCTGGCTCTCCATCCCCGAGGGCCCCAAGGCCCTGCCGATCGGCTTCATGGCCGGGGGCGCGGCGTTCGCGCTACTGCTCGGCGCGGCCCGCATGAGGATCGCCGGCTGGCCCTTCCACCCGGCGGGATATGCGCTCGGCATGGTCTTCGGCCTGGACTACGTGTGGCTCCCGATCCTGATCGCCTGGCTGCTCAAGGTCCTCGTCCTGCGCTACGGCGGCCTGCGCACCCACGCCAACCTCATCCCCTTCATGTGCGGCCTCATCCTCGGCGAGTTCGTCGTCGGCTCCTTCTGGTCCAGCCTCAGCGTCATCCTGGAGAAGCGGATGTACACGTTCTGGATATTCTGACGGCAGGAGAGGCGGAGTCCCGGAGCTGGGGAGTTGCGGAGAACGGAAACGGCACGCCGGCGCTTGACGCGGGAGGAGTCATCTGCCACTATGACGGCGAGGCCGCCGACGGTGCGCGGTCAGCTGGAGGCGTCATGCTTGCAGTTGGGTTGGACATCGGATCGACAACGACGAAAGCCGCCCTGATCGAGGGCGACGCGATCCTGGGTCACGCCGTGCAGGCGACCGGGGCGAACTGCCGCCGTGCGGCGGAGACGGTGCTGGGCGAGGCTCTGCGGGTTGCAGATCGAGGCGCCGAGGAGATCGCCTACACGCTGGCGACCGGCTACGGGCGGCGGCTGGTGGAGGCCGACGCGACGATCAGCGAGATCACCGCGAACGCGGCGGGGGCTCGGCGTCTGACGCGCGACGGCGCGCCCGCGCGCACGATCATCGACATCGGCGGGCAGGACAGCAAGGTCATTGCAGTGGATGCAGAAGGCGTCGTGCAGAACTTCGCGATGAACGACAAGTGCGCGGCGGGGACGGGCCGCTTCCTCGAGGTTATGAGCCGAATCGTCGAGACCGACCTCGACCGGCTCGGGCCGCTGTCTCTAGCCTCCACGGAGCGCGTCTCGATCAGCAGCATCTGCACCGTGTTCGCGGAGACCGAGGTCGTCTCGCTGCTGGCGGAGGGCCGACAGGCCCCCGACATCATCGCTGGCGTTCACCGCTCGATCGCGAAGCGCGTGGGCGACCTCGCCCGCAGCATCGGCATCGCCGAGCCCGTCTTCTTCGACGGCGGCCCGGCGCTGAACGCGGGCTTGCGGAGGGCTCTGGAAGAAGAGCTTCAGGTGAGTCTCGTGGTGCCGGAACACCCGCAAGTCGCGACAGCGATTGGCGCGGCCGTCCTCGCCGCGACCCGACTCACGCGCCGGCTCTCAGACGGTGCGTGAGAAGGGAGTGGAGTCGTTGGGACTGACCCCATTTGGCCCGTCGTGTGGGCGGAATGGAGGTCTGTCCCTTGTTGGCGGTGGCCTCCTCACACACCCTATCAGCGTGCGAGCCCGACGGCAGCGATCGCCCGGCTCGCTGAGCCCTTGGCGGAGCGCGCCCGGACCTCCACGAGATACCGCCCGGCCGGCACATGCAGGCCCGTGTCACTCAGGCCGCTCCACGAGAGCGTGGTCAGGCCGGCCCCACACTGTTGGCCGGGCGCGATCGTCTTTATGAGCCGGCCCGCGATGTTCAGCACCCGGACCTCCACGGTCGCGGGCGCGGAGAGCGTGAAGGTGATCTGCGCTCCACCCGCGGTCGGCACCGCGGCCAACGCGGATACCATGCCGGAGCCCGTCTGGGCCGCGGTGACATCGGCAGCTCCCTCGCGGAAGATCTGCGCCGCGGCGATGAAGCCGCCGGTCAGCTTCAGGCCCCCGCCCGATGACGCTCCCGCCGCCGACGCCGGGATCGACCCGACCAGCTTCATCCCCCCGCCTGCGCCGCCCCCGCCTCCGCCCGCCAACTGCCCCGCAACGAGCTTCTGCGCGGCATGGGCCGCCACCATCAGCGCGCCCAGCAGCACGATCACCAACACTGCGGCCAGCCTTCGCTTCGTCCGTGTCATGTTCGTCCTGCCTTTCGCGCCGTTGCCGTTTCGCCGAAGTCGTTCCCTGTCACCTGTTACCTGTGACCTGTCACCTGAGAGTCACCAGCACCTGGATGACCCCTGTCCCCTTCTCCAGCGCCTCCAAGGCCTTCCCGATCACCGTCCCTGCTGCCGGGCGCTTGCTGGTGCACTTCATCGCGTGGCCGGGCGTGGCCGAGGAGACGAGGAGGTCGCCGGGCTTGATCGGCGCTTGCGAGGCATCCACCTTGCAGGGCACGACGCCGACGAGCGCCAACGGCGCGGTGCCGCCCGCGGCCTGCAGGTTGCCGACGCTCATCGTCGGCTTCGTGGAGACGATGCCCGCGACGGCGGTATCGCACTCCTGGCTGCACTTCGCCAGCTTGCCATCTGGCCCGATCACCACCACGTCGCCGGCCTGGACCTTCTCGGCGCGCAGGTGTTCGGCCACGTCCCCGGGGTGGGGACCGTGACCGCCGGCGAAGGTCGCGTAGCCGACAAACCCCGACTGGCCGTATACAGTGAGCGATCCAAGGTCCACCAAGGAGCCGACTTCCGTCAGACCCTGGATCTCGGCACCCCCGTTGACCTTGAACCCGCCCTCCAGGAGGGAGTTGCCCCACACTCGGAGGGCGTGGCCGCCCCCTGTGAGGGGAGCCGTGGCCAGGACGGCAGTGCCCCCGGGGCTCGCGACTTCTGCCTTGAGGGCCGTGGTGGACCCGCCAGGATCGCTGGCGTTGGCCCAGATGCCAACACCGTCGGGCTCCTCGCTCAACCCGACCACTCCTGTCCGCCCCTCGCCCACGGTGCCGATGCCGAAGGGAGCGACCCCCTTGACCCCGATGGGGGCTCCGGTAGGCGAGGTGGTGGTGGCCTCGCCGAGGACCGCCACGCCGTCCCTGGACGCCGCTATGCCGTGGACGCCGACGTTCTCGCCGGTGGGGTAGGTCGCCTCACCCAGGACCCCGTCCCCCGTGGAGGACTGGGTGACGCCATGTACCCCGATGTTCCTCGAGTCCGTGGCCATCCCGATCCCGAATACCCCCGCGGATCCCGCCACCGTCGAACCCGTCGTGCCCCACACCCCAACGCCGCTCGTCTTCGCGAACCCCATGACGCCGGCCAGCCCCTTGCCCACTTCGCCACGCACCCCCACGCCGTGGCCCTGCGTGCCCTGGCTCTTGCCCATCACCCCGGCAGCCTCCCAGGCGCCTGACTTGGTGATGCCGAGAACGCCGTAGGTGGCGCCGTCGGTGGCCGTCGCCATGCCCTGAACGCCGCTCGCCTGGCCGGTGGACGAGCGCGTCTCGCCCGACACGCCGTAGGTCGCCCCGGTGCCGCCAGACGCCAGGCCGCGAACACCGACCGCGCCGCCGGTGGTGGAGGTCGTCTCACCCCTGACGCCCGCCGCGGCGCCGGTGCCCTTGCCCCAAACGCCGGCAGCGCTGGAATTGGGAGACGCAGTTGTGCCACGGACGCCGTAGACTTGGCCGGTGGTCGCGGACGCCAGCCCGTAGACGCCGGCGCCGCCCTTCTGGGACTGGGTCTCGCCGCGGATGCCGCTCGCACTACCGCCCGTGTTTAGAGCGGTCCCGACAACGCCGGCGGCACCTGCGTCGGGAGACAACGTCTCCCCCTCCACCCCAGCGGTGCCCCCTGCAACTGCCAGGGCGAGACCGTAGACGCCGCGGGCGCCATTCGCCTCGGAGAACGTCCAGCCGGACACACCAGCCGCCGCTCCCCTTGAGGCGCTTCCACGCACCCCCGCTGCGCCCTCCGCCCCGGAACTGGTCTCGCCCTTCACCCCGCAGACCGCGCCAGTACGGGACCGCGCGTAACCAACCAAGGCCGTCGCCGACCCGTCAGAGCTGGTAGTGCTCGCCGCAAACGATCTGAGGCCGCTCCCCTTGACCTCAGAGCCCACCCAAATCTTGTCCCCCGTGACGGCTTCCGCGGCAAGCTTCGCAGTCGTCACCGCCCCATCGGCGATGTCGGCGGTACCCACAAGCTCCGGCGTATCGCCGCCCACTGCGCCCTCGGGCAGCCGCTCCTTCGGGATGGTGCCCGCGGTGAGGTTGCTCGCATCATGGAACGCCGACGCGGGCTCACCGCCGAGGGTCTGGGCGTTCTGGGCCTCCAGAGCATAGGGTACGCTCAGGAGGCGCTGCCTCGGCAGCATCGCCTTGCCGTCCACCGAGACCTGCAGGAAGTTGCAGTTCGCCAGGCCCATCGGTAGAGGCGTGCTGGCTCCCAGGATGACCGAGAAGACGCCCTTCGACACGGGGATGTTCGCGAGGGTCTCGGTCCAGACGGGTGCTCCGCCTGTGGGGCCCTCGTACATCGACAAGGTGACGGAGAACGTGCCATTCGCCGGCTTCCCGGCAGCGTCGGACAAGGCGCCCTGATACGCAATCAGCGGAGGGGCTTCCGCACGGCTAGTGGCCCCTACACCGAGGACAAGCAGCAGCATCAGCGCGACAGTGAGTCTCGCTCTCATCTCGATCCCTCCTGTATTCGCTGCACCGCCCACATCATCGGGGGTAGGCGACGCACGGTCTGACCGGGGGCGTCGTCATCGACGACCGCGGAGCGGTTCGCCGCGGGCAGGGCAGACCCCTTCTGCCTGCGAGAGCGGCGTGGTTTGCGGAGCCCAAGGGCCTGTGCTATACTCCTCGCCAGGAACCGCGCCTGTTCCGGCAGAACGAAGTGAACGGAAGGGAACCTACGTTGGGAGACAACTCCTTCGACCTCGCAATCATCGGCGGCGGGCCGGCCGGGTACGTCGGCGCCATCCGCGCGGCCCAGCTTGGCGCGCGGACCGCGGTCATCGAGCGCGATGCCCTCGGCGGGACCTGCCTGAACCGCGGCTGCATCCCGTCCAAGGCCCTCATCTCCTGCGTGGAGACGCTCTACGCTGTGAAGGACGCCGCCAGCTTCGGCATCGACGCCCAGGTCAACGGGCTGGACCTCGACCGGATGCGCAAACACATGGAGCGCACCGTCAAGCAGCTCGTGACCGGCGTCGAGGGCCTGATGCAGAGGAACGGGATCGCCGTCGTGCGCGGCCACGGCACGCTGCGCTCGCCGCGCGAGATCGAGGTGCAGGGAGCCGAGGAGACCGCCTCGGTGCAGGCCGACAAGGTCATCCTCGCGACGGGCTCTGTCCCGTTCATCCTGCCAATCCCCGGGGCTGACTTGCCGGGGATTCTCACCAGCGACGATGCTCTGAAGCTCACCGAGATCCCCGAGAGCATCGCCATCATCGGCGGCGGGGCCATCGGGCTGGAGTGGGCGTTCATCTTCGCCGGGCTTGGCTCGAAGGTGACCGTCCTGGAGATGCTCCCGACGATCCTCCCGACCGAGGACGAGGAAGTCACCGCCGAACTCGCCAAGTCCCTCAAGAAGCGCGGCCTCAAGATGCTCACCGGCGCCCGCTGTCAGGCGATCGAGGCAACCGACACGGGCTATCGGCTGGCATACGAGTGCGCGGAGGGGGAGAAGCAGATCGAGGCCAGCCAGATCATGATGGCCGCCGGGCGGCGCGCGTTCACGGACAACCTCGGGCTGGATGACGCAGGCGTCGAGAGCGATCGCGGTCGGATCAGGGCAAACGAGCGCTTCGAGACCTCGGCGCCGGGCGTCTACGCCGTCGGCGACTGCCTGCGCGGCATCGGTCTTGCGCACCAGGCCTCCCACGAGGCCATCGCGGCGGTCGAGAACGCGCTCGGCCACCAGGGCTTCATCAACCTGAACGCCGTGCCCGCGTGTGTTTTCACGTGGCCGGAGGTCGCGTCGGTGGGCCTCAAGGAGCGCGATGCCCGCGCGCAGGGGCTGGACATCGCGGTCGGCAAGTTCCCCTTCCGCGCGAACGGCAAGGCCATCGGCGCGGGCGAGCGCGAGGGCTTCGTGAAACTCGTGGCGGACGCGCCATCGGGCCGGTTGCTTGGCGGGGCGATCTTCGGCCCGCACGCCAGCGCCCTCATCGCCGAGATCACGCTCGCCGTGCACCACGAGCTGACCCTCGCCGATGTCGCCGAAGCCATCCACGCGCACCCGACGCTGCCCGAGGTCGTCGCCGAAGCCGCGCACGTGGCGATGGGGAGCCCGTTGCACATCTGACGACGTCTCGGGTCTCAAGTCTCAGGTCTCAGGTTGGCGGCCAGGCGCTGTCGCCGAGACGTGAGACCTGAGACCAGAGACCGGAGACCCGGAACGGGAGGTGGCACAATGAAGCTCTGCACCGCCGAAGAGATGCGCGCGATCGACGAGGCCGCGATCAACGAGTACGGCATCCCCGGCATGGTCTTGATGGAGAACGCCGGGCTGCGCGTGCTGGAGGCGGTGGACGAGTGCGCGGCGCGTGACTCGCGGATCGTCATCATCTGCGGGCGCGGCAACAACGGCGGCGACGGCTTCGTGGTGGCGCGCCACCTGCACAATCGTGGCGCGGACGTGCAGGTGCTGCTGCTCGCGGAGGCCGCGGGCATTCGTGGCGACGCCGAGGCCAACTTCGCCATCGCGCGGCGCGCCGGCGTGCCGATCATCGAGGCGCCCTCTCCCCGTGTGCTCAACCGCGCGGCCGAGGACGCCGACATCCTCGTGGACGGCATCCTCGGCACGGGCGCGAAGGGCACGGTCCAGAGCCCCGCACTGATGGCGATCAGGGCGACCCAACGCTGCCGGGGCCGCATCATCGCCATCGACATCCCCAGTGGAATCTCGGGCAACGACGGCTCGGTCCTCGGCACGGCCGTGCGGGCCGACATCACGGTCACCTTCGCGCTGCCGAAGATCGGCCTCTACACGTACCCCGGTCGCGCCTATTGCGGCGACATCCGAATCGCCGACATCGGCATTCCCCGCGCGCTGCTCGAAGACGAGCGCCTGCGCACGAACCTAACGACCCTTGCCGACGCGCGGGCGATGCTTCCCCGCCGTGATCCCGCCGCACACAAGGGCGACTGCGGCCGCGTCGTCATCCTCGGCGGTTCGCCGGGCCTCACGGGCGCGCCGACGCTGGCGGCTCAAGGAGCACTGCGGGCGGGGGCCGGCCTCGTCACCGTCGGTTGCGCGAGCAGCCTGAACCCGATCCTAGAAGTGAAGCTCACCGAGGCCATGACCCGCCCGCTACCGGAGACCGAGTCCGCTACCCTCGGTGAAGCCTCG
>VGFC01000126.1 GCA_016869045.1 Armatimonadota bacterium | reverse complement strand
ATGAGCCGGATGGCCTGGATGTACGTCGCCCAGTCGCCCCAGGCGAGCTTCACGTCCAACGTCTCGGCCGCCGAGATCAGCCCCCGTTCGAGGGCCTCCGTAGCCCACGCCAGCACCACGCCGGCCGACATCGCGTCCAGGCCGCAGTCCTCGACCGCTTCGGTCAACCGCAGATAACCGGCCGTGTCGCTGATGCCAAGCATCGTGCCGAGCGCGTAGATCAGCTCGTAGTCATACGAGATCATCGAGGTCTTGTAGAAGTACGGCTCGTCCTCATACGGCTGCCGAAGCGCGGCGAGGTGGATGCACGCGACCGGGCAATGCCCGCACGCCAGCCGTCGGCCGAGGTAGTTCTCCGCGAGGTTCTCGCCGGACAGCGTCTCGGCCCCATCGTAGCGGGTCTCCCTGAGGTTTCGGGCCGGCAGGCCCCCCATCTCTAGCAAATGGGTCACATTCACCGCCGTGCCGAGGTCGTGGTACTTCTTCATCAGCTCCGATTCGACGGCCGCGGTGTGAATCTCGTCGTAGACCGCCCGGTACTGCTTCCGGTCGGTCACGGGGATCGAGGAGCGGCCGGAGATGTGGATCGCCTTCAGCTTCTTGCTGCCCAGCACGGCGCCCAGGCCCATGCGACCGAAGTGACGGTAGGTCTCCGTGGTGACCGAAGCATACCGCACCAGGCGCTCCCCCGCCCGACCGATCCGCATGATGGTGCGCAGGCCGCTGCCCGATTCCCGGCCGCGGATGATCTTGGCGCTGGTCGAGCCGCGCGTCATGCCCCAGATCGCCGAGGCGTCGCGGAAGTGCACGTGAGACCCGTCGATCACCACGTACAGCGGCAGATCACTCGCGCCACGGATCACGATCGCGCCGTAGCCCGCATGGCGGATCGCGACCGCGCTGCGCCCGCCGGCATGGCTCTCGCCCAGGTCGCCCGTGAGCGGCGACTTGAACATGGCCACGGTCTTGGAGGCGAGGGGGAACAGGCACGTGAGCGGGCCTACCGCGAAGACGGCCGGGTTCTCGGGGCCCAGCGGATCAGCGCCCGCAGGGCACTCCTCCTCAAGCAGCCGGGTCGCCGCATGGGCGCCGCCCAGGCCCGGCGCGAACACGTCCGACCGCTCACGAACGTGGTGGGTTCTGTTCGTCAGGTCGATGTACAGGACGTGGGAGAGCGGTTCAGCAGGCATGGGCGGCCTCCTGGACGACGGACTCCTCCAGGTCGAGCACGGCGTGCGGGCAGTACTTCGCGCAGGTCCCGCAGTGCACGCAGATCATCGGCTTCCCTGCGCTGTCGTCCCAGAAGATCGCGCCCAAGGTGCAGGCCTCCTGGCAGTTGCGACACCCGATGCACAGGGCCTCCTTCAGCAGCACGCCGCCGCCCTTCCGTCGCTTCAGTGCATCCGTGGGACAGACCCGCGCACAAGGCGGGTCCTCACACCCCCGGCACACCACCACGACGAACCCGTGCTCCATCCCTCCCGCCGAATGCACCCCGATCCGCGACCTCTCCACCCCTCCCTCGCCCTGCCACCTCGCACACGCGAACATGCACACCTGACACCCAACACAACGCTTGGCATCGATGACGGCCAATCGGTTAGGCATGGCGACACCCCGGCTTCGCATGACGGCAACGAGTCGAGACAGACTTCGCCCCCTGACCGGGCAAGTCCTCGGCCTCTGTCGCACTCTCCGGCCTTCAAATCCCTCGGCCAATGGTGTAAACTGCATCGGCGTGGCTCTAGGGCTCTGTTAGTGGTGAACCTTGGCGTTCTCTGTCGCCCCTTCGGGGCTCAAGGAGGGAGGGAGGCCTTGGCCCGTGGGCTTGCGCCCACGGCTATCCATCCTCTGCCCCTTCGGGGCTCAAGGAGGGAGGGAGGCCTTGGCCCGTGGGCTTGCGCCCACGGCTATCCATCCTCTGCCCCTTCGGGGCAGGGATGGGCTGTTCGCCCCGTCAGGGGCGAGGGCTGCGTAGCCGTGGGCGCAAGCCCACGGTCGCCGACGACGCCCTCTCCCCCAGCCCCGACGGGGCGACAGAACACCCCAACGATCAGGGCTGACAGAGCGCTAGGCGCCGCAGACTACCGGAGAGCGAAGGAGGACGTACCGACATGCAGTTCGATATCAAGGACGCCGGCCTGAACGAGGAGGGTCGGCTGCGAGTCGAGTGGGCGGACCGGCAGATGCCAGTGCTGGCGATCATCCGCGAGCGCTTCAGCCGGGAGAGGCCGCTGGAGGGCATCCGTCTCGGCGCGTGCCTGCACGTCACCACGGAGACCGCGAACCTCGCGCGGACCTTGCAGGCCGGCGGGTGTGAGGTGTATCTGTGCGCGAGCAACCCGCTCAGCACGCAGGACGACGTGGCCGCGTCGCTCGTCAGGGACTTCGGCATTCCCACGTTCGCGATCCGCGGCGAGGATCGCGACACGTACTACAAGCACATCCACGCGGTCCTCGACGCTGAGCCGAACCTGACGATGGACGACGGCTGCGACGTGGTCTCGACGCTGCACGCCGAGCGGCCCGAGCAGGCCGAGAAGGTGATCGGCGGCAGCGAGGAGACGACCACGGGCGTGATCCGCCTGCGGGCGATGGCCGAGGACGGCGCGCTGAAGTACCCGATGATCGCCGTGAACGACGCGGGCACCAAGCACCTCTTCGACAACCGCTACGGCACCGGCCAGAGCACCATCGACGGGATCATCCGCGCCACGAACATCCTGCTGGCTGGCAAGAAGGTCATCGTCTGCGGCTACGGCCAGTGCGGACGTGGCGTCGCCACGCGGGCCCGCGGCCACGGCGCGCACGTCATCGTGACCGAGGTCGATCCGCTCCGCGCCCTCGAAGCCACGATGGACGGCTATGAGGTCATGCCGATTGCCGAGGCCGCGAAAGCCGGGGACATCTTCATCACCGTGACCGGCGACATCCGCGTGATCTCCTGGGAACACATGCAGCGGATGAAGGACGGCGCGATCCTGGCGAACTCGGGGCACTTCGACGTCGAGATCGCGGTTCACGCCGACCCGCGCAAGCCCGACATGCCCACGCTGGACAAGATGGCCAAGTGCCGCCGGGTCATCCGGCCCTCGCTGGAGGAGTTCACCCTCGAAGACGGGCGCAACCTCTTCCTCGCCGGCGACGGCCGCCTGGTCAACCTCGCGGCCGCCGAGGGCCATCCGGCCAGCGTCATGGACATGAGCTTCGCGAATCAGGCTCTCGTCGCCGAATACCTCGCCAAGAACGGCAAGGACCTCAAGCCGGGCGTCTACGACGTGCCGCGCGAGATCGATGAGTTGGTGGCGCGGCTGAAGCTGAGTTCAATGGGTGTCGGCATTGACCGCCTCACGCCGGAGCAGGACACCTACCTCTCGTCATGGCAGCACGGGACGTAGGGCGGGGAGGAGTGAGGGGAGAGGAGCGAGGAGTGAGAGACGTCGGGCGGGCAGGGAATGGCCGTGAGCGATGAACCGGCAGCGGCGACGGAGGGGCGCGCGGCGGGCCGCCTCGATGGGGGGGCGGTCGGGCTGGCGGGAGCGGTGCTGCTCGCCGCCCTTCTCGGGCCTGTGTGCACGAGGGCGGAATCGCGCCAACTGGCCGCCTTCGGAGCCGCGGCCCTGTGGGTCGGGGCGTGGGGGTGCATCACGGACCGTTGGGCGCTCCCCAGGGGGCTACGTGGCCTGGCGGTGGTCCTGGCGGCCATCGGACTGGACGTTGCAGGCTTGCGCATCGACGTGCTGAAGCTCCCGTTCTCCGCCACGTTCGTGAGCCTGGGTGGCTGGTCGCTTCTTGTCGCGGCGCTGTGGATGTGGCTCTGCTCGGCGCTGTTCGCGAGGGCAGGCACGATCCCCGGGGTCGCCTACGGCGTCGGCGCCGTCGCCTGTGCGACACTGATCGCGGTCTGCGCCCTGCGTCCCGATCCAGGCCGAGTGCTGGCCCTGTGGTTTGCCGCAGCCATCGGCGCGGTGTGCGTGCTACGCCTGTTCGCCCTGTCGGCGGCCAAGCCGGCGCAAGCCACTGCCGGCGCGTACCTCCTCGGGTTCCTCCTCGGCGCGGTTAGCATCATGGGGATGCTGAAGAACACGGCCTTCCTGGCAGCGGTGCTCCCATTACTGCTGATCTCGGTGCCGCTGTTCGGGGCGACCTATGCGTACGTGGCTGACCTACGCCGCGGCCCGGGGCGGATGGCCTTGGCCCAGCGGCGCGAGCACCTGCACTGGCTGCTCCTGCGCGAGGGCTACTCGCCCCTGCAGATCAGCGTGCTGTTCACTGTCGGCGCGGCATGGTGCGGAGCGCTGGCGATCCTGCTGGTGGCGCTGATCGAGGTCAGCTTCGCCCTGAAGACGCTCATCCTGGTGGCCTTCCTGGCGCTCGGCGTCGTCGGGGGCTTCGTGCTGCTGCGCATCCTGCCGCGAGACAGGGGCCGCGAGGGCGCCATCCGGCTGTTGGGCGTGCGCATCACGCCGGTGAGCATGGACCAGGCGCTCGCGCACGCGCGCGAGTTCATCGCCGAGGGCTCGCCGCACATGATCGTGACGAGTGATGCCACCGGCGTCATTCGCGCGCAGGAGGACCCTGAACTCCGCGAGATCATGGACCACGCGGACCTCGTCACCGCCGACGGGCAGGGCGTCGTCCTCGCCGCGCGGCTGCTGAACGTGCCCATCCGCGAGCGGGTCTCCGGCGTGGACATGGTGCAACGCCTGTGCGAGGTGGCGACGGAGGCCGGGCGCTCTGTGTTCCTGCTGGGCGGCGCCGAGGGCATCGCCGACGCGGCGGCCGAGAAGCTCCAAGCCGCGGTACCGGGCCTGCGGATCGCCGGAGTGCAGCACGGCTACTTCGCACCCGAGGAAGAGCCGGCGATCACCGAGCGCATCCGCGACGCCGCGCCGGCCGTGCTGTTCGTCGCGTTCGGGATCCCCAAGCAGGAGAAGTGGATCCGCGCGCATATGGCCGAGGTCGGAGTGCCGGTCTGCATCGGGGTCGGCGGCAGCTTTGACGTCATCTCGGGCCGCCTCAAGCGCGCGCCGCAGTGGATGCGCAAGTGCGGCCTGGAGTGGCTCTACCGCGTGATGCAGGAGCCGCGGCGCCTCCCGCGCCTGAAGGCCCTCCCGAAGATGGCCTGGATCGCCCTCGTCGCCGCCCTGCGCGGTGAGACGGGCGACTACGTGGACTAGCCCTCACCCCTGTCCCCTCTCCCATTGGGAGAGGGGTGCCCGCAGGGCGGGGTGAGGGCACAGGGAGACACAACCACAGTGCCTATGTCCCCGGTCTTGATTGTCGGTTCCGTCGCGCTGGATTCGCTTGAGACGCCCTACGGAGACGCGCCCGACACCCTTGGCGGTTCGGCAGTCTACGCCTCGCTCGCGTGCTCGCTGTTCGCACCGGTCCGGCTGGTTGGGGTCGTGGGCGACGACTACCCCCCGGAGGGTGTGGAGCTGCTCCGGTCGCGCGGGGTGGACCTGGCGGGACTGGAGGTCATCGAGGGCGGGAAGACCTTCCGCTGGGCCGGTAGGTACACGGGCAGCCTCGGCGCCGCCGAGACGCTCTCCACGGACCTCAACGTCTTTGCCGACTTCAGCCCGAAGCTGCCGGAGAGCTACCGCGAGACCCCGTTCGTCTTCCTGGCCAACATCCAGCCGCAGCTCCAGATGCAGGTATTGGAGCAGATCGCCGCGCCCCGGCTGTCGATGTGTGACACCATGAACCTGTGGCTGAACACGGTGCCTGATCAGGTGCGGGCGATGGTCGGGCGGGTAGACATCGCGCTGATGAACGACGCCGAGGCCAAGCAGCTCACCGGCGATCCGCACCTCATCTCCGCCGCGGAGAAGACGCTGCAGCTTGGCGCCAAGTGCTCCGTCATCAAGAAAGGTGAACACGGCGCGCTCATCTGCACCGAGGAGGGCTGCCGGTTTGTGCCGCCGTTCCCCACGACGCACGTCCGCGACACAACCGGCGCCGGCGACACCTTCGCCGGCGGGATGATCGGCCACCTCGCCCAGACCGGCGATCGGAGCACCGACAACCTCGTCCGCGCGGCCGCAATCGGCACGGTGCTCGCGTCCTTCTGCGTCGAGGGCCTCGGCGTCGAGGGGCTGGCCGCCGCTACGCCCGAGAAGATGCAGGAGCGGTACGCGATCCTGGAGAAGAGCAGCCGAACACCGGCGTTGCGAAGCGGCAGTCTCGAGTCCTGAGTGCACGGCAGGGCCTGCAAGTCAGGGGTGCTGTGGCGTGTGAAGTGTGGGGTGGGTGCGGTGCACTGGTGTGGTCGCACAGTGCATGGACGCGCAAGGGAGGCGAGCAATGAGAAAGGCCGGTGTTGGAGCGCTGATCGGGCTCTTGGTGTTCCTGGGGTGTGCGCCAAAGGAGAAAACTGGGGAGCAGAAGACGGGTGCTGCAGGTGGCGGGGCGATGCAGAAGGCGGGAGACGAGAAGGTCAACCCGGTAGACGGCGCGGTGATGGTGTGGGTGCCTGGGACGGGGGAGGCGTGTGCGAACGGGAAGTTCCGGATGGGGAGCACGCCGGAGGAGATTGATGGGTTGTGGGCGGCGAACGGGTGGGATGCGGAGTGGAAGCAGTACACGAAGGACGAGCAGCCGGCGCACGAAGTGGAACTGGACGGGTTCTGGCTGTACAAGCACGAAGTGACGGTGGGTCAGTACGCGAAGTTCATGGGGGCGACGGGACATGAAGCGCCGGGGTCCTGGGACGAGCAGAAGGGGCAGGCTGACCTGCCGGTGGTGTTCGTGTCGTGGGAGGACGCGGAGGCGTACTGCACGTGGGCCGGAGGTTTGCTGCCGACGGAGGCGCAGTGGGAGTACGCGGCGAGGGGTCCGGAGGGGAGGTTGTACCCGTGGGGGAATGAGTGGGACCGGACGCGGTGTAACAGCGCGGAGTACCACGCGGGGAAGGCGTTGAATACGGAGGCGGCGCATGCGGCCTGGTTTGACGGCCTGACGACGACGGCTCCCGCGCTGTTGGCGCAGCGTCGTGCGGTTGGGTCGTTCCCGTCGGGGGTGAGTTGGTGCGGAGCGTTGGATATGGCGGGGAACGTGTGGGAGTGGTGTCGCGACTGGTATGAGGAGGGCTTCTATGCGACCCCGGACGCGACGCAGAAGAACCCGGAGTGCTCGAACAAAGATTCGAACATGCGCGTCCTGCGTGGGGGCTGTTGGTACGACTGGGCGAGTTTCTGCCGCTCGACCTACCGCTGCTGGATCGTCCACGTTCTCCGCGGCGGCAGCCACTTCGGCTTCCGCGCGGCCCAGACTCGCTGAGGTTCGCTTTGCTCTCTCGATCTTTTCGCTTTGCGCTGTTGGGGTGGTGTAGAGGAGGGGTTGTGGTTGCGGCGCCGTTTGCCGCCAGGCGGGAGCACTGTGGGCAGGCGCGGAGTGACAGGCGCCTGGGGTGCACCCCTTGCCAGGCGAGCCCTCCGCGATCGTGCACCATTACGCCCTGGTCCGATGGCTCATGGCGCGGGTCGAGGATTTCCCTCGGACGCGCCGGCTTCTGTTGGGCGACTGCATCATTGGTCCGGCCCTGGACATGGGAGCACCTCGCCGCCGCCACGCCCGAGCAGGTGCAGGAACGCTACGCGATCCTGGAGAAGATCAGCCGGATACCGGCGTTGCCGTAACGGTAGTCCAAAGTCCCCAGTCCAGAGTTCCCAGTTGACGGCGGGGCTGCGGACGTTGACATGCCGTTCGGTGTCGACTCTGGACTCCGGACTCTGGACTCCGGACTGCTGTGGCAGGGGGTGGCCCATGCCTGACATCATCTGTCTCGGCGAAGCGCTGATTGACATGGTCGCGCAGAACATCGGCGACCTGGCGCACGCCTTCGGCTTCGACAAAGCGCCGGGCGGCGCGCCGGCCAACGTGGCGGCGGGCGTGGGCGTGCTGGGCGGGAGTGTGGGGTTCATCGGGAAGGTGGGGAACGATCCCTGGGGGGCGTGCCTGGAAGAGACACTACGGGGCTGCAACGTGGATACGTCGCGGCTGGTGAAGACCGACGAGGAGTTCACGCGGCTGGCCTTCGTTGCGCTCAAGGAAGACGGCGGCCACGACTTCCTCTTCCACGGCAAGCGCGGCGCCGATGAGCTGCTGTCGCCCGACGACCTCTCGCAGGACTACATCTCGGCCGCGAGCGCATTCCACTTCGGCTCGATCACGACCATCCATGACCCGGCGCGCCTCGCCACCTACGAGGCGGTCAAGTTCGCCCGCGCCGCCGGCCTGATGGTCTCCTACGACCCGAATCTGCGCCCCGCCCTGTGGCCCGACCTCGACCAGGCCCTCGACCAGATGACGTTGGCGATGGAGCTGGTCGACTTCGTCAAGGTCAGCGTGGAGGAGTTGGAGTTCATCGCCGGGACAAAGGACCTTGAGGTCGGAGCCAAAGCACTGTATGATCTCGGCCCGGAGCTGGTGACGGTCACCCTCGGCGAGAACGGCTGCTACTACCACCACGCGAACGCGACGGGCACGGTTCCCGGCTTCAAGGTCGACGTGGAGGATACCGTCGGGTGCGGTGACGCATTCGTCGCGAGCATGTTGCTCCTGCTGAACGAGTCGGAGAGCGAGCTTTCTCACGTGACCGCCGAGGACCTTGAGCGCATCTGCCGGTTCGCCAACGCCGCGGCCGCCATCACTGCCACCGGGAGCGGCGCCATCCCCGCGCTCCCGGCGCGCGATGAAGTCGAGGAACTGCTCGAAGGCAAGACCCCCGGGGAGGATGACCCCGGGTTCTGAAGACGGTCTCAGGTCTCCCGTCTCAGGTTCCGACGACCTCGGACCTGGAAGTGCGGTGCGGACGTGAACCTGAGACCCGAGACTTGAGACCTGAGACCCGAACCACGAAGGGAAGTGCACGACATGCCGCTAGTGACAGGTGACAAGATCCTACAGGCCGCCCGCCAGGGCGGGTACGCCGTCGGCGCGTTCAACGCCAACAACCTCGAATCGGTCAAGGCGGTTCTCGAAACCTGCGACGAGATGGACGCGCCGGTGATCCTGCAGGTCAGCCAGGGCGCCATCTCCTACGCCGGGCTGCACTATGCGACGGCAATCGTCAAGGCCGGCGCGGAGGCCGTGAAGGTCCCGGTGGCCCTGCACCTGGACCATGGCACGAGCTTCGAGCAGAACTGCCAGTGTCTCGCGGCGGGCTTCACGTCGCTGATGTATGACGGGAGCAAGGAGCCCTACGAGAAGAACGTCGAGACTACCGCCCTCATCGCGCGCGTGGCCCATGCCGCCGGCGTCCCGGTCGAGGCGGAACTGGGCTTGGTCCCCAAAATCGAGGACTTCGACGTCTCCAAGGAGGACATGGACCGGCTCCGCAAGGGCGAGATCGACAGCATCTACGACATCCTCAAGCCCGAGGACCGCAAGAAGGTCGATGACTGGTGCACCAAGCCGGAGCTGGCCAAGGACTTCCATGACAAGACCCAATGTGACAGCATCGCCATCGCCATCGGCGCCATCCACGGGATGGAGGGCCAGGGCGCGCGGCTGAACCTGGACCTGTTGCAGTCGATCATGGATCTTGTGGACATCCCCTATGTCCTGCATGCCGCCAGCGGCATCCGCCTCGACGACGTGCAGAAGGCCTGCTCGATGGGCGTCTGCAAGGTCAACGTCGCCACCCGCCTGAGCATGGAACTCATCCGCGGCACCAAGGAGCGCCTTGCCGAGAAGCCCAACCAGAAGGACTTCCGCAAGGTCTTCGATCTGGGCATGGCCTACATCGCCGAGGCCATCAAGGAATACGTCACGCTCTTCGGCGCCGCTGGCAAGGCCTACACCGCCGGCTGGGCCCCGGGCGGCATGCCCGACATCGACCGCTCCGACTCGCCGGAATAGTGGCACGGGCGGCCCGCCCGTGTGAGCGCACGCAACCACAGGCCCGGCCTCTCCGGAGGCCGGGCCTCGCTTGTGTGTAGCACCCTCCCGTTCGCCGACAGGCCAGCTTGCTGGAGCCTACGGCCGCCAGGCCGGGCCGAACTCGTTGGCCGCAGTCCACGTGAGCCGGCGGGCGTTGCTCCCGTCGGCGTCCATCACGTAGATGTCATGGTTGCCGTCGTAGTCCGCGACGAAGGCGATCTTCGTGCCATCCGGGGACCACACGGGATCGTGCTCCGGTTGGGGCGAGTTCGCCAGTTGCTGCAAGCCCCTCCCATCCACGCCGATGATACATACGTCGGTGCCTGTCACCGCGCTCCACCGCGTGAACGCGATCCTGCTCCCATCGGGCGACCACGCCGGTTGGCTATCGGACCCATCCCCCCGCGCCAACCGCCTCTGGCGCGTGCCGTCCGCGTTCATCGTGTAGATATGGTGCCCCCCGCCACGGGTGCTTGCGAAGGCGATCTGGCTCCCATCCGGAGACCAGGTCGGTCCCCCGTCGTCAGAGTTGTCCCAGGCGGTGACCCTTCGCCTGTCACTCCCGTCGGCGTTCATCACGTAGATGTCGTCGCTCCCGGCCAGATTGCTCTGGAAGGCAATCTGCGCGCCGTCGGGGGACCACGCTGGGCCCCGGTCGATGCCCGGGTCAGGGCTGCCCGCGTCTGACGTCAACTGCTGCAGGTTCGTGCCGTCGGGCTCCATCACCCATATGTCTGCGTCCGCGCCTTGACTCCGCTCGAATGCCAGCTTCGAACCGTCCGGCGACCAGGCCGGGCCGCCATTCCAGAAAGCCGGGTCTCCTGTCAGCATCCGCTGGTTGCTGCCGTCCTCCTCCATGGTGTAGATCTGGAACTCACCCGTCCGGTTGCTCGAGAAGGCAATCTGAGAACCCCTTGCACCGAACCGCCCCTCGCCACCACACCCGCACAACCCGCCGACCACCAGACACAGCACTACTGCGGCACATGTCCTGCAGCCTGCGCTCATCGTACCCCTCCCTCGCCCGACCCGTGTCGGGCATGGCAATTTCAGCCGGCTCGCCGCCCCTCGGCGCGAGTCCGACAACCTTCCCGACCTTCGGGCCTCCGCCGGGCGGTTCCTGCCGCACCGCCCCTGTGATGGTGGTCACATTCGCGGTCGAAGCGACTCCCGGACGGCGCATGTGCTGCTGGTCGGGCGCAGCGGCAACGTCTCTGTCAGAGCTTGGGGAGGATGTCTCTTGCTGCGCTGATCGTCGCCTCGATGTCCGCATCGCCATGGGCGGTGGAGACGAACGCGGCCTCGCAGTAGGAGGGGGCGAAAGCAATGCCGCGGTCGAGCATGAGGTGGAAGAAGCGAGCGTAGCGGTCCTTGTCGCAGGAGGCGAGGTCGTCGGCGTTGGTGATCGGCTGGTCGGTGAAGAAGCCCGTCATCATCGAGCCGACGCGATTGCACGTCAGCGGGACGCCCGCCTGCCGCGCTGCCTCGCCGATCCCGTCGGCGAGGGTCTTCGACTTCGCTTCCAATGCGGCATACAGGCCCGGCTCGCGGAGGGCCTGCAGCGTAGCGAGGCCGGCGCTCATCGCGACGGGGTTCCCGGAGAGCGTGCCAGCCTGCACGGCGGGGCCGAGCGGCGAGACGCGCTCCATGATCTCGCGCTTCCCGCCGTAGGCGCCGACAGGGAAGCCGCCGCCGATGATCTTGCCCAGTGTGGTGAGGTCGGCCTGAACACCGTAGACCTCCTGCGCCCCGCCGAGCGCGATGCGAAAGCCGGTGATCACCTCATCGAGGATCAGCACGGCCTCCGCCTCAGTGGCGAGCCCCCGCAAGCCCTGGAGGAAGCCGGGCACCGGCGGCACCACGCCCATGTTCCCGGCAACCGGCTCTACGACAATCGCGGCCACTTGCCCCTCGTTCTCGGCAACGAGTGCCTCCACGGAATCGAGATCGTTGTAGCGAGCGACGAGCGTATGCTCGGCGTAGGAGGCGGGCACACCGGCGCTGTCCGGCACCCCATACTGCAGGCCCGTGGAGCCGGCCTTCACGAGCAGGCCATCGGCGTGGCCGTGCCAGCAGCCGTCGAACTTGATGATCTTGTCGCGGCCGGTGTAGGCGCGAGCGACGCGCACGGCGCTCATCACGGCCTCGGTGCCCGAGTTCACCATCCGCACGAGTTCGATGCTCGGGAAGCACTCGACGACCCGCTGGGCCATCCGCACCTCAAGCTCCGTCGGCGCGCCGTAGCTCGAGCCGCGCTGTAGAGCCTCGGCGGCAGCAGCGACGACGCGCTCATCCGCGTGGCCAAGGATCATCGGCCCCCACGACCCGACGTAGTCGATGTACTCGTTGCCATCCACATCCGTCACGCGGCAGCCCTTCGCTGAGGCGATGAACCGGGGCACACCTCCGACCGACCGGAAGGCGCGAACCGGGCTGTTGACCCCGCCCGGGATGATCCGCTGCGCGCGATCGAAGAGGGCCTGAGACTTGTCGAGGTTCATCAGGGCTCACCGTGGGGGCGTCGGTACCGTGGCGTCGATTTCTTCAGTTCGCGGAGCGTCTTCAGCGTCACGAAGTCGGCGACGCCGCTCTCGCGGGCCATGCGGCGGATGATCCTCCCGACCTGCGCCTGTGTGGGCGCATGGACCATCGTGTAGAGGTTGTACGGGAAGCCCTCGTACGTGGCCCGGGTGTAGCAGTGGCTGACCTCCGGCATCGACGCAAACAGCGTGCCCACGCGCTCCACGTCCTCCTCGGCCACCCGCCAGACAGCCAGCGTGTTGCCCGCCATCCCCGCTTTGGTGTGCCGCAGGCGGACACCCATGCGGCGGATGATCCCCTCACGCTTGAGGCGCAGCACGCGCGTGAGAAACTCCTCGAGCGTCATGCCGGCGCACTGCGCGAGGTAGTCGAAGGGGCGGCGCTCGACGGCGATGCCGCTCTGAAGCTGGTCGATGACCGCCCAGTCTCGCGGGTCAAGCGTCATCGCGGTCTCCGAAGTCGAACACCACCCGCGCGGTGAACTTGCGCTGCGCGGGGAAGTTGGCAACCGGCCCACAGCCCGCCTCGCGCGCGATCTCGTCCAGCACGCGCTGCAGAGCCTCCGGCGATTCGGCGATCACCGTGAACCACAGGTTCGGCTCGCCCTCGCGCAGGTAGTTGTGCGTGACCTCCTCCCGCGCGTTGACGATCCTAGTAACCTCATCGAGGCGCTCGGCGGGCACGTCAAGGGCCGCCAGCGTGCTGCAGTAGCCGAGCTTCTGCAGGTCGAACACGGGGGAGATGTCGCGGATGATGCCGCGATCGACCAGCGCCTTCATCCGGTCGAGCACCTCGACCTGCGTGCTGCCGATCTGCCGGGCGATCTGCAGATAGGGCCGCTCGTCGATCGGGAAATGCTCCTGGATGACGCCCAGGAGGCGGCGGTCAAGGTCATCCAACCGTGGGCGCCTCGCTTTCCGATGGCAGGTAGAGGCACCACGGCTCCTCGGCCATGTAGTCCCCGCCCGAGTAGTAGTACGCGCGCGCCCGACAGCCGCCGCAGATGTCCGCGCAATCGCACTTGCCGCAGCGGCCCTTCAGCTCGCACGCGCGCAGCTCCTCGAACACGGGGTTCGACCGCCAGATCTCGGTGAAGGGAGTCTCCCGCACGTTGCCGACCGTCAGCGGCAGGTAGGGGCAGGGGTGCACGTCGCCGTTCGGCGTGATCACGCAGTAGTGCGTGCCCGCCAGGCAGCCCTTCGTGAAGCGCATCGGGATGTTCCGGCGCTTGGCGATCCGCATGAAATGCGGCGCGCACGTCGGCTTCAGTTCTATGGCCACTTCCTGCTGCTTCTTGAGAATGCGGTTGAGCAGCTTCTCGTACTCCTGCGCCTTCAGGGTCTCCTGTTCGATGCCCTCGCCGCGTCCGGTCGGCACCAGGAAGAAGATGTGGTGCGCCGCCGCGCCCAGGCTCACCGCGAGGTCGGTGAGGTTGATGATCTCGTGCTGATTGCGCTCGGTAACGGTGGTGTGAATCTGGAAGGGCAGGCCCGCCTCCCGGCAGTACTTCATCCCCTGCACCGACAGCTCCCAGGCGCCGGGCATGCAGCGGAACTTGTCGTGGATCGCCGGGTCCGTGCTGTCGAGGCTGATGCCCACTCGCGCACAGCCGGCCGCCTTCAGGTTCGCCACCCACTCCGGCGTCAGCAGCGTGCCGTTCGTGCCGAGCACCACCCGCAGGCCGACCTCCGACCCGTGCCGCACCAGATCCAGGATGTCCGGCCGCACCAGCGGCTCGCCGCCGCTGAGTACCATGATCATGAAGCCGGACTGCTTGATCTCGTCCAGCAACCGGAAGCCCTCTTCGGTGGTCAGTTCGTCGGCGTCGGCATCCGGCCGCGCGTCCCGGTAACAGTGCGCGCAGAACTGGTTGCACTTTCGCGTTGTGTTCCAGGAGATGATCATGCGTCAGCCGGGGAATTCGGGGACATGACCCAATTCAGCCTCACCGAATTGGGATCGTGTCCCCGAATTCCAGCCTCACCGAACTGGGATCGTGTCCCCGAATCCCGTCTAGATCTCTGACAGCCAGCGAACGGCGTCCTTTGCGTGATAGGTGAGTATCATGTCGGCGCCCGCGCGCTTGATGGCCGTGAGAACCTCCAGCGCGACGCGCCGTTCGTCGATCCAGCCCCTCTCCGCCGCCGCCTTCACCATGCTGAACTCGCCGCTGACGTTGTACGCCGCGATGGGCACGCTGAAGGCGCTGGCCACGGCCGACACGACGTCCAGGTACGCCAGCGCGGGCTTCACCATGATGATGTCCGCGCCCTCGGCCAGGTCCATCTCCGCCTCCCGGATTGCCTCGCGGAGGTTCGGCGGGTCCATCTGGTAGCCACGCCGGTCGCCGAACTGCGGGGCGGAGTCGGCCGCCTCGCGGAAGGGGCCGTAGAAGCCCGAGGCGTACTTCACCGCATACGACATGATGACGACATCGGTGAATCCCTCGTCGTCCAGCGCCGTGCGAATGGCGCCGACCCGGCCGTCCATCATGTCGCTCGGCGCCACGATATCCGCCCCCGCGCAGGCGTGGGAGAGCGCCATCTTCTGCAGCAGCTCGACCGTCGGGTCGTTCAGCACGTGCCCCTCGGCGTCCACCACCCCGCAGTGGCCGTGATCGGTGTACTCACACAGGCAGACGTCGGTGATGATGACCAGCTCGGGCGCCAGCCGCTTGATCTCCCGTATCGCCTGCTGAACCACCCCTCCGCGCGCGTAGCCCTCCGATCCCGTCGGGTCCTTGCGCTCGGGCAGGCCGAACAGGATGACCGCCGGAATCCGGAGCTCGGCGATCTCGGCAATCTCGGGCCCCAGCATGTCCACGGACAACTGGTAGTTGCCGGGCATGGCGGCAATCTCGCGACGCACGCCGACCCCGTGGATGACGAATAGCGGGTAGATGAAGTCATCCGCCGAGAGGGTCGTCTCCCGCATCATCCGGCGAAGGCCCTCCGTGCGTCGCAGCCTACGACCTCGCGTTTCCGGGTACACCGCCCGTCACCCCCGCAGTCATGTAGGGGCGCGATTCATCGCGCCCGACCGTGTAGGGGCGCCATTCATGGCGCCCGCAGGCTAGCCCTCTATCCCCGCAAGCCGCCGGGCGAGCGCCTCCGCCTCGGCCTGCAGTCCTTGCCTGAGGAGTTCTAACACCGGCGCATCCAGGATGCGCTCCCAGGCCTGCGCCCGTTCGGGCTGGGCGCCGATGGCCGCCATCACTTCAGGGCGCAGGCGCTCCAGCAGCTCCGCCAGTTGGCCGTACTCCGGCCCGAAGCGCTGCTCCAGCTCCTGGCGGATCCGCTTGGCCAGCGCCGGGCTCCCGCCGGCCGTTGAGATCGTGAACAGGATGGGGCCACGTCGGACGGTCGCCGGGACGAAGAAGCTGCAGTCCTCGGGTTGATCGACCGCGTTCACCAGCTTCCCGGCTGCCTGCGCGGCCGCCGCCAGGCGGGAATTCAGCCCCGGGTCGTCGGTTGCGGCGATCACCAGGAAGGCGTCCGCCAGATCCGCTTCGCTCCCCTCAGCCCTCCGCCACTCGATCCGCCCCTCCTCGGCCAGCCGCGCGATCTCCGGGGTCGCCTCCGGCGACACGACCCGCACCCGCCCGCCCGCCTCCAGGAGCGAATGCACCTTCCGCTCGGCCACGCTCCCGCCGCCGATGACGACGCAGCATCGGCCCTCGATCAGCAGGCTGATGGGGTAGACGCCTCTCATGGACGGGTCCGTCCCGCGCCCACGGCGCAGGCCCGTATCGTAGTGGTCCCGCGGAGCTTTGTCAAGGAACGCGCCGGTTCGCAGGCGATTCGGAGCCTGCTCTGCTTTGACTTTTGGCCCGCCAGCGTGTACAATCGCCGTCCCACTCGGAAGAGGCAGCCGGCAGTTGTGCCGGGTCGAAGGAGGCAGTACGGTGCCCGTTTCAACGGCGGAGTTCAAACCCGGGCTGACGATCGAGCTGGACGGTCAGGTCTACCAGATCGTCTCCAGCGAGCACTACAAGCCGGGCAAGGGCCAGGCGGTCGTGCGGACGAAGCTACGCGACGTGCGGACCGGGAATGTCTACGACAAGACGTTCCGCGCGGGCGAGAAGGTTGAGACGGCGCACGTCTCCCGGAAGAAGATGCAGTTCTTGTACTCGGACGGCGCCTCGTACTACTTCATGGACAACAACACGTACGACCAGGTCGAGCTGTCCGAGGACCAGGTGGGGGATCAGGCGCTGTGGCTGCGGGAGGGGGAGGACGTGGATGTGACCATGTACGAAGACGAGGTGCTGGGCGTGGAGGCCGCGCACACGGTGATCCGCAAGGTGGAGAAGACCGATCCGGGCGTCCGGGGCGACACGGCCACGGGAGGCACGAAGCCGGCGGTGGTGGAAGGTGGCGCCACCGTCCAGGTGCCGCTGTTCGTGAACGAGGGCGAGTCCATCAAGATCGACACACGCACCGGCGCGTACCTGCAGCGCGCGTAGGGCGGGCGGGAGCCGCTTGTGGACCGGGAACGGATCGAGGAGATCGTCAGAATCGCCCAGGAGTCGCCCATCACGGAGCTGTGCGTTCGGGAGGGCGATCTGGAGGTCCGCGTGGTGAAGCAGTCGTCACGCGTGACAACGGCGGCGCCCGCAGCCCCGATCGCCGGACCGGCGGGGCCGGTCCCCAACCAGAGCACCGACCCGATGATCGTGATCCGCGCGGACAAGGTGGGCTTCTTCCATCGGGGAAGAGGGCCTGCCACCGAGCCATTCGTCGAGGTGGGCGACTACGTGCACGGCGGCCAGGCCGTGGCGACCCTGGAGTCGCTGCGGAAGCTCACGGACATCACCGCGCCGGAGTGCGGGACGGTCGTCCGCATCCTGGCCGACGACGGGAGCGCCGTGGAGTACGGGCAGCCGCTGATGGAGCTTCGGCCCAAGGAAGGGGCGGATGAAGGTGGCAGACGCTAGGTGGACCGCTCGCAGGCCCCGTCGAGCGGGGCTCGCACTCATCGAGTTGGTTGTCGCCATCCTGATCATCGCCCTGCTCGCCGGAGCGTTCTACGGCCTGTGGCGCCACGGGAAGGGCAAAGAGAAGTCCATCCCGGCCCAAGTGAAGGACAAGGCCGTAGGCGTTGACTGCCAGAACATGCTGCAGCAGACCCGCGCCAGCATCCAGATGGCCATGACCGACAACGACGATCGCCCCCCACCATCGATCCCCACCGACATGGCTCAGTACGCGAAATGTCTGGAGACAGGCCAGCCCTACTCGTATGACCCTCAGACCGGCCGCGTGTGGTGCACGACGCCGGGGCATGAGAAGTTCTAGGGGCCGGAATCGCTCATGTTCCAGAAGATCCTGGTGGCCAATCGCGGAGAGATCGCCTGCCGCGTCATGACCGCCTGCCG
>VGFC01000125.1 GCA_016869045.1 Armatimonadota bacterium | reverse complement strand
CCCCGTTTCCCCTTCCTCAACGATAGGCGTCGTGATCCCCGGGAGCCGAGACGCGACGGGCACGCACCCGCACGCCTGCGCCTCCATCAGGACCAGGGGAAGCCCCTCGTAGAACGACGGCAACATCAGCGCGTGGTGATTGAGTAGGAGCAGGTAGACCGCCTCGGGCGGCACTGCGCCGAGGAGGTCCACATGCTCGGCGACACCCAACTCATGCACGCTCTCCGCGAGCGCCGCCCGGTCTTCGCCGTCGCCGGCAACGGTCAGCCGGACGTTCAGACCCTCGGCCCGGCACCGCCGAATGACCTCGGGCAGCAACATCACGTTCTTGGCACCCTGGACGATCCGCCCCACGAACAGCACACGCAACTCGTCGCCGGTCATGACGCTGCGAGTCTCCCAGGCTGTCAGCTCAGGAAGATCGACGCCCGTCACGATCTCTACCACAGGTCGGTGCGGCAGCCGCGCCGCCGCGGTCTGCGCGAGCTTCGGTCCAACGGCGACTGCGAGGTTCCAGGCGTCGGCGTTTGCCGCGGCGATTCGGTACGTCGTTTCGCGGTCGCTGTGGATAATCGGCACGGCGACGACTCGGTCGGGCAGCATCGTCAGCGACTGCTGAGCCGGCAGGTCGCCGTTGAGGAAGACCATGTCATACCCCGCTCCGGCGAGGAACCGGCCGACCCGTAGCGGCCGCCGGCAGCGCCGGAAGTGCCCCTCGGTCTCCACGTGCACCGTTGGCACGCGCGCGGCGACGCGTTCGAACCACTCACCGCGCTCCTCAGTCGTGACAACCTCGACATCGTGGCCCCGGGCGCGAAGGTGAGGACACAAGCGGAGGAGGAACATCTCCACGCCGCCGCAGGCGAGGCGAGGCACCACGAATGCAATCCGAGGCTCCTGGGCCATCTCCGACCATCCGCTCTGACGTTCGGCGCCCGGCACGCTCCGCCGCCGAGGCGCTCGTCAGTCTCGGCCTCTGGCACGTGGGCGCGATCCGGCGGCTGCAGCGTCGGCCGGTCGCTCGCATTCTTGCTTACCACAACGTCACCGCGCAGAGCGACCCCGTTTTCGGCCTGTCCACCGCAACCTTCGCCGCCCAGATGCGGTTCCTGAAGCGCCACTACCGGGTCGTGTCCCTGGATTCCGTGGCGGAGATGCTGGCCGGCACGCGGCCCTGGGTCGAGCGGGCTGTCGCGATCACCTTCGACGATGGGTACGAGGACAACTACCATACCGCCTGGCCTATCCTCCGAAAGCTCGAGCTGCCCGCCACGATCTTCCTGACCACCGACTACGTCGGCGCCAGCGGCGGCATCTGGCTGAACCGCCTGCACCTCGCGCTTCGCGAGACGCCCCTTGACCGATTCGCCGCGCCCAAGCTGCTCGACACCGGGCTCGCCGAGTTGCCCCTCCGCACGGCGGCCGAGCGCGCCTCCGCTGCGCACCGGCTGGTTGACGCGTTGTACCGCCTGCCCCCCGACGAGCGCAAAGCGCTCACGGAGCGGCTCGTCGAGGGGCTCGAGGTGGACCTCGCCGCCTTGTCCCCCACGCCTTCCGCGCTGCGCCTGCTGAGTTGGGACCAGGTGTGCGAGATGGCTGACGGCGGCCTCGTCACCTTCGGCCCCCATGGCTGCTCGCACTCCATCGTGTCCCGGTTGAGTGACAACGTTCTGCGTGAGGAGCTAACCGCATCGAAGACCACGATCGAGCGCGAGATCGGCCGCGCGGTCCGCCACTTCGCGTACCCCAACGGCACCGAGGGCGACTGGGACGAGCGTGCGGTCCGTCTGCTTGCGGAGTTCGGATACGCGACTGCCGTGACCATGCGGCGGGGTCTCGTCGCGGCGGGTGCGAACCCGTTCGAGCTGCCACGCGTGGGCTACAACGGCAGCCATGGGCCGACCCTCGGCAAGCGACTCGAGGACGTGGAAGTCAGGCGGGCTCTCCGAGGACGATCCTACTGAGTCTCGTGTATCTTGGGGAACAAGGAGCGAATCCGTGGGGCGGGCATTCTTGCCCGCCAATGGCCCGTGGCGGGCAAGAATGCCCGCCCCACGAGTCCCCCTACCTACACGAGACTCAGTAACTCCCCTGCCGTGTAGGGGTGCCCGCGAGTACTGCCTCCCTGAGCCTCCTCGTCCCCTCCGCTCTTGTCATCCCCTCGGCGAACACGCTTGAGCTTCCCGCCACGAAGCAGTTCGCGCCATTCGCGGCCATCGTGCGCGCATTCTCGAAGCTGACGTTGCCGTCTACCTGCAGATGGATGCTGCGCTTCTCGCGGGCGAGACGTTCGGCGAGTTCGGCGATCTTGGGGATGGTCGAGGGGATGAGCTTCTGCCCTGCGTAGCCCGGGTTGACGGTCATCAGGAGGATCAGGTCCACGTCACCGAGGACATAGTCCAGCGCCGACAACGGCGTGGAGGGGTTCAGCGCGACCCCGGCCTGCGCGCCGAGGTCGCGAATCGCCGCCAGCGTCCGCTGCAGATGCCCGCACGCCTCGGCGTGGACGACGATGATGTCCGAGCCCGCCTCGCGGAAGCGATCCAGGTGGCGGATCGGCTCCTCGATCATCAGGTGCACATCGAAGGGCAGCTTCGTGATCGGTCGCAAGTTGCGGACGAGGTCCGGGCCGAAGGTCAGGTTCGGCACGAAGTGCCCATCCATGATGTCGAAGTGCAGCCAATCGACGCCGGCCGCCTCCAGCTCGGCGATGTCCTCCCCCAGCCGCGTCAGATCGGCACACATCAGCGATGCGGAGATGATCACGGTCAGGACGCCCCCCGTTCTCGCATGAACTGCTCGACCGCCTCGCCCATCGGCATCGACGGCGCCGCGCCGAAGACCGTCGCCGCGAGCGCCCCCGCCGCCGCTCCCACCGTCGTCGCCCGTACGAGGTCGTCGCCTCGCGCGAGGCTCACTGCGAGCGCCGCCGTGAACGCATCCCCGGCGCCGGTCGTATCGACCGGATCGATCTTGAACGCGGGCACGCGTTCCATGCAGTCCGGCCTAGCAACCAGCGCGCCCTCGGCGCCGAGCTTCAGCACCACGTTCCGCGCGCCCGCCGCGATCAGCCGATCAGCGGCCTCGGTCGGCTCCAGCTCCTCGGTCACGGGGATGCCGAGCAGCGCCTTCGCCTCGGTCTCGTTCGGCGAGATGACATCCGGCCCGCCGACCAGCGCCTTCGCTGCCTCGGTTGGGGGGCCCGCATCGAGCACGCTCGTGACGCCCGCCTCTCGTGCCCTCGCCAGCGTCGCCCGCACCGCGCCCAGCGGCGCCTCAAGCTGAGTTAGCACGACATCGAAGGCGCTGAAGCCGGGCACCTGCCGCAGGTCGTTCTCACCCAACTCCGCATTCGCGCCTGTGGCGACGACAATCGAGTTCTCGCCGGACGCGTCGATCAGGATCACCGCGATCCCGCTCGGCGCGGTCGGATGCCGCCTCATGTAGTCGCACCGTACGCCGTCCGCCTCCAGCCCAGCGACCAGCGCCTCCCCGAACGCGTCCCTGCCCACACACCCCACCATCCACACCTCCGCGCCCATCCGCGCGCAGGCGATGGCCTGGTTCGCGCCCTTCCCCCCGCGCACCGTGCTGAACTCCCCGCCCATCACCGTCTCCCCACCCACGGGCATCCGCGGCGCCTTGACCACCAGGTCCATGTTCGCACTGCCGACAACGAGAACCCGAGGCATCATCCGTCACTCCTGGTCGCTCTCCGGCGGTTGCCTGCCGTGGCCGTTCTCCGCCTCTCCGCAACTCCCCAACTCCGCAGCTCCGCCTCATGGCTCCACGATCACCTTCATCCCCTTGCGCGTCTCGACCAACTCGAACGCCTGCAGGATGTCATCCAGCCCCAGCCGATGCGTGATGAGGCCCTGCGCCTTCACCGCGCCACAGGCCAGCAGACCCAGCGCGGCCTTGTGTTGGCGCGGGACGCTTCCGTGGGAGCCCGTGACGAAGATCTCGCGGTAGTGGATGACGTTGCTGTCGACGGTGATCGGCCGCGAGCCCTTCGGCAGGCCGCCGAAGAAGTTCACGCGCCCGCGCATCGCCGCGAGACGCACGGCGGCCTCCTGCGCGTCGGGCGAGGCGCAGGCGGTGACGACGACGTCCGCGCCCAGACCGTTCGTCTCCTGCATCACGCGCGCCTCGAGGTCCTCTTGCTCCGTCGCGATCAGCGCATCGACATCGTACTCGCGCGCCATTTCCAGCCGCGCCTTGGACCGCTGCGCCAGGATGATCCTCGTCGCGCCCATGTGCCGCGCCAACTGCGCCATCAGCAAGCCCGCGGGCCCCGCGCCGATGATGACGATGGACTCGCCTACGCCGAGCCACACGAGTTCCAGCCCGTTGATCGTGCAGGCCAGCGGCTCGGCCATCGCAGCTTCTTCGTAGCTCAGGCCCTCGGGGATGTGGTGCAGCGGGCCGAAGTCCACCGTGGTCTTGTTGAACAGGATGTACTCCGCGAAGCCCCCGGGGAACTGGTAGCCTATCGCGTAGTTCACCGGGCAGTTGTTCCCACGCCCGTCGCGGCAGGCGGGGCAGACGCCGCACGGGACGTCGGCCCCCGACGCCACGCGATCCCCCACCCGGAAGCCCTCGACACCCTCGCCGACCTGTACCACATCCCCCGCGATCTCATGCCCGATGACCGCCGGCGGCACGACCCGCGGGTTGCCGTGGTGGTAGATGCGGATGTCTGACCCGCACACCGCGCACGCCCGCACGCGCACCAGAACCTCTCCCGGCCCGGCCGTGGGTGTCGGCACCTCCTTGACGACCAGCTGGTCGTTTCCTTCATAGACGGCGGCCTTCATCGCGATGCCCTCTCGGTCTGCCTTCAGTGCCGCGCCGCTTCGCCTCGCTCAGGGCTTGTACCTCGTCCCGCGTGAAGGTCGCGGCCGCATTCGAGGGAATACCACCCCGTTCAGCCGTCGCACCCTACGCCCTGGACGGATGCCGTGCCTCCTGAGCTGGCCAGCCAACTTCCCATCCTGATCGCCGTTGTCTTCGCGGCCTCGCTCGTCCAAGGGGCGGTCGGCTTCGGCTTCGGCCTGATCGCAGTTGCGGCACTCTCCCTGTTCATGCCGCTGAAGATCACCACGCCGCTGTTGGCGCTCCTGAATCTCCCCGTGATCGCGTACCTGTCCTGGCGGCTGCGCAAGTCCGTAGTGTGGGCGGGGCTGACGCCGATCATCATTGCGATGCTGGTGGGAATCCCCTTGGGCATCTTCGTCCTGGTCAAGGCGCCGCAGGACCTTCTGCTGAGGGTTCTGGGCGTCGTGCTCATCGCTTCAGCCGTCCGCTCCGCCAAGCCGAACGGCCCCAACGGGGAGGTCGCGCCGCCGAAGCAGCGCACGCTCTGGGGCACGCTGGTCGCCCTGATCGTGGGCTCAACGACCGGCGCGCTGGCGGGGGCCTTCAACACAGGCGGCCCGCCCGTGATCGCCTATGTCTACTGCCGTCCGGGGACGAAGGAACAACGTACGGCGACCCTGCAGACCGTCTTCGCGATCAGCGTGGCCGCGCGCAGCATCGTGATGGCTGCGCCGCCGGCCAGCCTCTACACGGTTCCGGTGCTGCTCGTCGCCCTGGCCTGCCTGCCCGGCGCCGTGGCCGGCAGCTTCCTCGGGCAGGCCCTCTTCAGGCGCATCCCGCAGCGCGCGCTGGAGATCGTGGTCACGCTTTTCCTGCTCGGCATCGGCCTGAAGCTGCTCATCTGGCCGTAGCCCTCCGTGGCGCGCAGAGGATCACGCCCCATGACTCCCCGCGAGCGCTTCCGCCGACTCATGCGCTATGAGCCCATCGACCGCCTGCCGGTCATGGCTCTGGAGCCCTTCGAGCCGACCGCCATCGGGCGTTGGCGGACCGAGGGTCTGCCTGAGAGCGCCGACCCAGTCGAGTACCTCGGCATGTCGCGGCTCGTGCACGTGCCGCTGAACTTCCATCCGCTGCCGGGCTTCGCTGTCGACGTCGTGGCAGAGGACGAGACGTACTTCGTCCAGCGCTCGCCGATGGGCGCCCTCGTCCGCCACAGGAAGGACAACCCCACCCTCTTCTACGGTCACATCGACCACCCGGTGAAGACCCGCGCCGACTGGGAGGAGTACCGGACGCGCTTCGACGCCGACACACCCGGCCGGCGTCCCGCCGATTGGCTGGCGGGTGCGCTCCCCAGCCTGGAGGCCTCCGAGGACCCGGTCGGCGTCTGCCTCTTCCCCTTCTTCTTCCGTCTGGGTTTCTACGCGATGGGGATGGAGCGGTTCCTGTCGGCCTTCTACGAGGAGCCCGCCCTCATGCACGATGTCTTCGCCTACTGGAGCGACTTCGTGCTGCGCCTCCTGGATCCCGTGCTCGGTGTCGTGCGCCTCGACTTCGCCCTCTTCGCGGAGGACCTCGCCGGCAAGAACGGCCCCCTCGTCTCACCCCGAATCTACGAGGAATTCTGGCTGCCCTATCAGGACCCGGTCGTCCGCTTGCTGCAAGAACACGCGGTGCCGGTCATCTGCCAGTGGACCGCGGGTCAGCTCGGGGCTCTGCTCCCGATCATGCTCGACCACGGCTTCAACTGCACCTGGCCGCTGGAGGTCACCGCGGGCATGGACGCGCCGGCCCTGCGTCGCCGGTTTGGCCGGAATCTGCTCCTGGGCGGCAACAGCGCGAAGGAGGCCGTCATCGCCGGGCCGGACGCCATCGACGCCGAGATCGAGCGGCTCAAGCCCCTCATCCGCGAAGGCGGCTTCCTACCCGCGCTGGACGACATGGCCTCGCCCGACATGCCCTTCAGCCACTACCGTCACTTGGTCGAGAGGCTGCAGGCCATCCACCTGCAGGAGGTGCCCTGATGTCGGAAGCTCCTAACTTCCGCGACGGCCTCTGTCGTCCCGCTCTGAGCATCCAAGCGCGCCAGCTCCTCAGCACCGTCTGCATCCGCGGCGGCCTCACCTGCCCCCTCATGCCGCACGAGGAAGCCCAGCCCTTCCTCGACCGGATCCGCCGCGACCCGACGGCCGCCATCCGCCTCCTCTCCGACGCCGACGAGGTCGTCCATCACACTCAGGGGACTGACGACGAAACCCAGCCTCATCGGGTTTCGTTGTCTGTCCCGGAAGTTGCCGTTCCCGTCCCTCCCGCCGTCCTCAACCGCCAACGCGACCTCGACGTGCTCCAGCGGCTCGGCCTGATGCCCGGCGACACGCGCCGCGCGCGGTGGCTGTATGAGCTGCTGTTCGAACGAATCGACTCGCCCGCGCGAATCTGCGCCTACGACACGCCAGGCTGGGAGGGCTGCCCGAACGCGACGAGCGGCGTCTACGAGCGCGTCCGCGAGCAGGGCTGGCAGGCGATGGTCCACGCCCGCACGCGTGAGGAGATGGACGAGAGCCGCCGCCAGAGCGCGCAACGAATCGCTGTGGGTGACCGCATCTTCATGCGCCCCCATCACGTCATGTGCCTGGCCTGCTGGTACGCTGGGGGTGAGGGGAAGGGGCTGCGGCCCAACGATACGCTCTCCGAGATTCTCGAGCGCATCCGCCGCGAGCCGACGGTTCCGCTGACGCTGATCGAGGGCACGTGCGAGGCGTGCTACTGCTGCGATGGCTTCGACACCGCGACCACCCGTTGCACGCACGGCGGCGGCCTGATCCGCGACTACAAGAAGGACCTCGACGTCTTCCGCAAGCTCGGCCTCGCTCCCGGCGCCACGATGCCTGCCCGCGACTACATTCGCCTGCTCTTCGACCGCGTCCCCTCGACGCGCGACGTCTGCGGCTACGGCGACGGAATCGTCCGCTCCGGGGAATGGCGCATCTGCGGCGACCCCCAGGGCAACCCCGGCTACGCAAAGACCCGCGAGACAGGGATGCCCTGACCGCCGTCAGGGACTGTCCCGTCTTCGTCTCGCGTTGGCGAGGCGAAGACGAGGACTGTCCATTGTTGCCCGCAAGGTCCCCCCTACCACACCCTCACGCCGCCCGTCTCGACGGCCGGCCACACGCGGTCCGCTCCTCCGCCCGTCCGCCGAATGGGCTGCCCGGGCGCGCCGATCTCCCACGTCACCGCGTCGCACGTGACCTTCGCGCCACCCTCTTCCGCGAGGTCCACCACCCACCGTCTCCCGGCAACCGCGAGCCTCACCCGCGCGCCCTCGACCTCTACGCTGACGGGCCGAGTGTCATCACTCGGCTGCATCGCGACCGCATACGCCGCCTCGGCGCCCGCACGCCCGAGCAGCAGCACCGGCAGCGGCTTCGTCCCGGCCACGCCGAGCCCCATCGCCGCAGTGACCTGCGTCTCCGCAGGCGCAGTCACCAGCCTCAGCCCTTCGCCGAACTCCGCGCTCACTGGCCCCTCCGCCTGGGCCTGTCGCACCTCGGTGAGATGCTCGTAGCCCTCCGCGTCGGCCAGCGCCGGCGTGGGCGCCAGGTCCATACCGTTCACCGTCAGCGGCCCGAGCCCGTGGAGCACGTACTCGAACCGGTGCTCGGCGCCGTCAGTTGCGCGTGCGGAGTAGACGTCCAGCAGCACGCCGTCGGCCAGCAGCACCGCGCGGTCGAGCGCGATCCCGTCGTAGGCGTTGTCACAGCGCGCGCGCACGAGCTGCAGACGGTCGTCGGCGTGGAAGGCCAGTAGCTCCCCGCAGACGCGATGCTCCGCCATGTCGTGACCCCACTTGGACCGCGGCCACTGCGTCGTGCGATCGACCACAACCGTGTTGTGCGCCACCGTCTGGTTGGTCCAGGTCCCGTGCAGGGGGTTCTCATACGATGCGGTGCCGAGGGCGGGCAGGACCGTCTTGCCGCCGTCGGCCACGACCAACTCCAGCATCGCGGGGTGCCCGTGTCCGCCGCCGTAAGGACCATAGCTGAGCACCGCCGCGAGCGCGTTGGAGTCGAGCCACTTCTCGCGCAGCACCGCGAGCCCGGTCGCGGGGAAGAGGCTGCTGCCCGCGCGCCGCAGGCCCGTCGTGCCGAAGGTGTCGTCCGCCGCGGGCTCCGGCGTCTCCGGCAGCTCGCGCACCCAGTTCCACGGCAGTCCTTCCGTGCTCGCCCAGCCGCTGTCTGCCTGGAACTCCTCGGCACTGAGCAGCACCTGCCCATCCGGCAGCGCGACCTCCACGTCTGTCAGCTCCACCCGGCCCGCCGCCTTCCACAGGAACGGCTCCAGGCCCACCTCCTCGGTGCCCTCCGGAATCGGCACGCTCCTCTCGGCCTCCGTCCATTCCTCGACCGGCGCGAAGTCCAGCATCGTGAACCGCTCGGGGTCCGCCTTGCCGCCGTGGTAGTTGACGACCCGCACCCGGAACGGCTTGTCCGCGGTGCACCCGATGGTTCGGTACCTCAGCCGCACCAGCACCTCCTCGGTCTTCGGTATCCGCACCCTCGGCGATACCCACGAGCCTCGGTCGTCCGCCGAGGCGTTGTCGATGGCCAGCACACGCCGCTCGCCGTCGCGCGTGCCGCTGAACGCGGGCGCCCCGTCCGGCGCGAACGTCCCCCATCCCGCCGGCGCGGCCGGGGCGTTGGCCGCAAGATGCCGCAGGATCTCGGCGATCCGCTTGCTCCCTGTGCGCGTGTACGCGAGCGTGAGGCCCGTAGACAGATTCGCGAGATCGTACTCGCTGCTGTCGCTGATGGCAGGCAGCCGCAGGTTCGGCAGGCACAGGTCGAAGGGCGCCTCCAGCATCATCCGGAAGGTCTTCGGTCCGTTGTCGCCGTCGAGCGTCCAGTTGCCCGAGCCCCATTCGTTCTCGGTAGAGTCGTCGGGCACTTGCAGGTCCCACAGGTCGATCCCGGCCCGCGCCGCCGCTTCGCAGAGCCCCGACGAGGCGCTGATGACGAACGAGTGGTATCCTGGCGAGCGCTCCCAGAACATCCCGTCATCCCGGATGTCGTGCGACACCATGTGCTTGAAGCCATACTCCCCGTCGATCGCCCAGTCGATGAACTCCTGCTCCCCCAGCAGGAAGCCCACCATTCCCACCGCCGCGCAATGCCACGCCTGGAAGTTGTAGCACTGATGGTGCCCGTCCTTGCGGTCGGGCGTGCTGCGCCGGTCCGTCCTCACCGTGATCGCCGCGGGCCGCAGCAGGTCGTCGATCACGTGCTGTCGCTCAGCTTCGGTCAGCGCCTTGGTGGCAAACACGAGATCAGCGGCCACCGCCGCCCGGCAGAGCCATGTCGCCTCCTGCAGCGAGTACCGATGCACGCGTCCTTCGGCCTCCGCCGGCCGCGTCGGGTACGCATCGGCGAAGGTCAGCAGGATCTCCCCCGCCCGCCGCGCGCAGTCGGCGCGGTCGCCCAGCACGGCCGCATATCCAAGGGCCACGACCCTCCCGATCAGCGCGTCGTTCGCCGAGTCATCGTAGGGCGGGGCCTCGGTGACTGGTGGATCGAGCGCCGCCTCCCCCGCCCCGATGAGCTGCTCCAGCGCCCGACGCACGGTCGCGTCGTCCGCCGCGCGAGCACGGGTGGTCTCGATTTCAGCACGCGTGACCGTCAGTCGCGGATGAACGCCCGCCGGCATGGGCGCGCCCGGCGGCAGCGCGCACACTGCCGACCACAGCACGATGGGTGACATGGACCGCTCTCCGATCGCGGGGAATGGGGGCCGGCGCTCCGGCCGTCGGTTACCAGTTCACGCTGGCATCGAGCCGGATCTGGTCGTCATCGGGGAAGAACTGCAGTCCGGTGTGCTTGACCGACAGGGATAGAGTCCCGATGTCGCGGATGGGTCGGGACACTGACAGGGCGACGCCCACCGATCTGGAGACCGTCCCGAGCACGTTCCGCGTAGTGCCGGTGTTGCACTGGAGGTCGATCTTGCCGAGCAGGTGGTTCTCGCCGGAGATCAGGGCCTTGATTCCCCAAGCGGAGAGCGGCGGCCCGATGATGTTGCGTATCGTGTCGTAGCCGACGGTTCCGGTGAGACCCCAGCCGAGCGGACGAACGTACTCCACCCCAAGCCCCTGCGAGGGGATCACGTTGGGTGTCGTGGTCTGCTGGCCGAAGTGCGCCGATAGCTTCCCGCCGCATAGCGGCAGCGCGAGAGAGGACAGCAGCTCGGGCGCGGCCAGGCCGGCCGCCTGGTGATACGTGCCGCTGATGGCGAGCGACTCCTTCGTCGTGTAGTCCACCTGAACGTGGACGGTCGGGTCCACCTCGGCTGCCGGGGTGTCGGTGTTGACGACGCCGGCCTTGATCCCCAGGCCGGAGCCGTCCGCCGGAGCCGCCGTCACGTCCACCGAGGTGACGGTAGTGGTGCCCGCTCCCTCCATACTCGTGCTGTTGAGATTGGCGGCGACCGCCACCTCCGGCGTGACCTTCAGGTTGGAGGTGACGATGGTGGTCGTCGTGTCCGGGACACCCGGCTTGGCCGACGAGGTCTGGCTGGCCGCGATCGTCAGGGCCTCGGTCGGCCGCGCGACGACGCTCACGGTATGCAGCGACTCCTCGCCCGTGGGCCGGGAGGCGTCGAAAAGGCTCGCCGCAAGGTCCACCTTATCGGTCGGCTTGGCGGTCAGAGTCACCGTCGTAGCGGTCTCCGGTCCGGTCGGCCGGTCGGCGGTCATGAGGTTCGCGGCGATCTGGGCCTGACACGCCGTCGTCGTCAGGTTAAGGGCGTAGAGCCTCTCCGTCCCCGTGACGGAGGATTCGTTCACGATGTGGGAGGCGGCAAAGGTCCCGACCTCCGCAAGCTTGATCGTCGGCGTACGGAGCGCCATCTGCGAAGTCTCCACCGGCGAGCCATTGGTGAGGGTCTTGGTGTGGTGGTACTCCGCGACCGCCGTCGCCAGGCTGGTCAGCACGATGTCCTGTTTCTCGGTCCTGGTGTCAAACTGGTTGAGCGCCTCGGCGACCGAGGCGCCGGCGACCAGACTGGAGGACTTCCCGAGCCCCATCGACAGGTTGATGGAGTCCAGGCTCGATTCGCTGCGTCCCTCCAGGGTTGAGCTGTTCGACGTGGTCTGGTGGACGAAGGACATCTTCCCCGCCCACGACCCGCCGCCGAACCCATGATCGAGGTTCAGACTGAGGGCAGACGAGCGCTGATCCCCATAGGGCGTGTCAACCGCTGCCACGTCACGGAGCATCCGAAAGGAGCCCTTCGATGAGAACGCATACGTCAAGTCCGTCGTAGAGCGCTCCGCCGTCCCGCTGGACAGCGGCCCTTCCTCCTTCGCCGTCACCGTCTTCTGGGTGAGGGTAAACCCCTTGTGCAGAGGGATGGTGACCTCGAAGTTCGTCGGGTCGAGCCCCAGCGCCTGGAGGCTCTCAGGGGTGAACGTCTCCCGGAACGACTCGGGGGCAAACACGGCGGAGGGCACGTCCGCCCGAACGGCGGACGCCACCAGAATCAGCGGGAGGAGTAGGGTCGGTCGCACGTCACTCAGCCACCACTGTGGAGGAGCCGCATCCACGCGTTCTCCTACCCCGAACCGGCCCAAAGGTTCCATACGATCAGCGGTCGGAGTTGCGGGAGTTTCGGGCCGCAGCGGGAGGCCCCGGCGGGGCGCGTCCGGCCGGGGCGTCCTCCTACGCCCCGGTCAGCTCGCGGTAGTAGTCGAGGTAGGTCATGAAGCGCATCCCAAGCTGCCTGGCCCGCACCAGCAGCAGCTCGATGGTGGCCATTCCCTGGTCGTACCGGTAGTTCGACCACGGGTGTTGGACGAGGGACACGAAGTCGAGACCGAGCTCGATGGCGTGCTCCAGCCAACGCCCCTCCTGGGCGAAGACCTGGACCACCGTCGTGGGGAAGGCCGGCGGCAGCGCGAAGTCGTAGACCGGCGGGAACTGCGTGGGGTGCGGGGTCAGGGACTTGAAGACGTTGTCATGCCAGCCGTGGCCGGGGATCTCCCAGATGTTCGGGTAGCCGTCGCCCGCGTAGGTGTACGCCTGCTTCATGGGGTTGGGGATCGTGTCCACGGGGCCGCGCAGGTCCGCGCTCACGAACCGCAGCCCGTGCCGCCGGATTATCTCCAGCCGCTCGGGCGTGCCCTGCCAGCCATCCGTGAACCCGCACCCCGGCCGCAGGCCGATGCACTCGCGCTCGAAGACCTCCTCCACCAGCTCCTTCCCGCGCCTCACCTCGTGGTCCATCTCCTCCAGGCTCACCGCGGGCCCATGGGAGCGGCTGTCCTTGAGCATCGGGTGCGAGTGCGTGTGGGTCTGCACATCGAACAGCGGGTCACCCAGCGCCTTCCGATACTCCGGCCCATGCTGCTCCAGCAGCTTCCCCACGATGAAGAACGTGGCCGGAATCTCCAGCCTCCGGTGCAGTTCCGCCAGCACCCTCGTTGCCGGCAAACACAGCTCCGCGTTCTCGACATCGTATGCGGCGAGATAGCGGGTCATTGGCCTGACCTCCGGGCGGCTGATTCCCCCGAGGCGACGGAAGGACCTGTCTTCGACGGCAGGCCTCACCCCTGCCCCTCTCCTGAAGGGAGAGGGGTAACGGCTCAAGGCGGCCTCACCCCTGCCCCTCTCCGTCCCGGAGAGGGGAAACGGCTCAAGGCGGCCTCACCCCTGCCCCTCTCCGTCCCGGAGAGGGGAAACGGCACGGCACACGAACACACGCCCACTGATGAAGGAGGGCACGGGGATGCAGATCGGCTTCGCGAAGAACGACGTCACGCCCCGCGTGGGCGTGGAGCTGTGCGGCTTCGGCCCGTACCTCAACCGGCGCTCGATCGGCGTCCGCGATCGGCTGTGGGCCCGCGCGATGGCCGTCCAACAGGACGGGACGACGGTCGTGCTCATCGGCAACGACCTCATCGGCGTCTCGGGCGACACGACTGCGCGCATCCGGCGGTTGGTGCACGAGGCGACCGGCGTCTCGCCCGACGCGGTGATGGTCCATTGCACCCACACGCACAGCGGGCCGACGACGATCCCGATCAACGGTTGGGCCGCCGCCGACGTGCCCTACCTGGAGACGCTCCCTCAGCGCATCGCCGCAGCAGGGATTCAGGCCGTCGCCAACCTGCAGGAGGCCACGCTCTCCCACGCCGAAGTCCCTTGTGAGGGCGTTGCGGTGAACCGGGAGTACGACCACGACGCCCAGCCTCTGGAGGAGGTGCTCCGTGACGACTGGCGCCCGGCGAAGCCCGAGCTGACCGACACGACCTGCCATGTGCTCGCCGCCCACGCGGGCGACCGACTGATCGGCTTCGCGAGCCACTTCGGCTGCCATCCGGTGGTCTGCTGCGCGGAGACGCGTTACATCCACGGCGACTACGCAGGTGTCGCGACGAACCTCCTGGAGCGCGAGAACCCCGGCTCGGCCGGCCTCTTCCTGCAGGGCGCGCTGGGCGATGTGAACACGTGCGTGGTCCACAAGCCCGAGCCCGAGTCCCTCCTCGCCCTGGACGTGATCGCCTCCCGCTACGCTAACGCGGTCCGCCGCGGTCTGGCGGAAGCCCAGCCTCTCGCGGTGGATGAGGTGCGCTACGCCCTGCGTCCCGTGACCTTCTCCCGGAAGCCCCTGACGGTGGACGACCTCCGCGCTCGCCTCGCCGAGCAGGACGCGATCCTCCAGGCCCCGGACGCGACCGATGTCTCCCCCGAGGTCCGCATGGCGGCGGTCTACGCCCTCGCCTACCGAGCGCTGATCGCGGCGATGGAAGCCGGCCGTTCGGTCGCGGAGCCCACCGAACTCCAGGGCTTCCGCCTCGGCCCGCTGTCCCTCCTGGGCGCGCCCTTCGAGATCTTCCAGGCCATCAAGAACGACGTCCGCGACGCAGCCAAGCCGGCCACCGCCTTCGTCATGGGCCCCACGAACGAGTGCCTCGGCTACGCGCCCGACCGCACCGCCGCCGCCCGCGGCGGTTACGCCGCCGACACCGTCCCCCTCATGCTCGGCATGATGCCCTACGCCTCAATCCACGACGAACTCGTGCGGGAGCTGACGGCGCTGGAGGATGAGTTGCGCTGACACACAGGCAGTTCGGCGCTTGACAGGACGCCCTCGCGCGTATATATGCGTAGACGAGTAAGCCCGCCCACGTCTTCACGTGGGCTGGAAGCCACCTTCCGGGGTGGCTTCCGCTGTTGTAGGGGAGGGGTGCCCCGTGCGGCGCAGAGCGCCACATGCCTTGAGGCCCCATCGCCCCCGAAGGGGGCGCAGCAAGCGTAGCCGTGGGCGCAAGCCCACGGACCCAAGCCCTTCCCCCTCCCTCTTAGCCCCGAAGGGGCGACAGAGCGCTGAGCGCCCCATCGACGCGCACCGCCCCTCCCCGCCTCATCCTCACCTCCACCACCTCCTCCCCATACCTCACCTTGCACGTGCCCCCTCGCCCTCCCCGAACCGTCGCCTTCCTCAGCTTCCCGTCCTCCCACACCATATCAACGGTGTAGTCGCCCCTCGCACGCAGGCCCTTCACTTGCCCGGTTGGCCAGGCCTCCGGGAGCGCGGGCAGGAGGTGGACTTCGCCGTTGTGGCTCTGCAGGAGCATCTCGGCGATGCTGGCGCAGCCGCCGAAGTTGCCGTCGATCTGGAAGGGCGGATGGGCGCAGAAGAGGTTGGCATAGCTGCCCGAGCCGCCGCCCGCGTAGTTGAAGCCCATGTCGCCCGTCGGGTTCAGGAGGTCCCGCAGGAGCTTCGCGGCCCGATTCCCCTCGCCGAGGCGCGCCCAGAAGTTGGCCTTCCACGCGAGCGACCAGCCAGTGCCCGCGTCGCCGCGCCGTTCGAGGCTGACGCGCGCGGCCCGCGCGAGGCTCGGCGTGCCGGTCGGTGTGATCTCGTAGTACGGGTACAGGCCGTAGAGGTGCGAGACGTGGCGGTGGTGCTGCTCCGGCTCATCGTAGTCCTCGAGCCACTCCTGTAGCTGCCCGTACTTGCCGATCTGGTTCGGCGCGAGCCGCGCGCGCGTCGCTACGAGCTTCGCACGGAAGTCCTCGTCGATGCCGAGCACCTCACTCGCGCGGATGCAGTTGCCGAACAGCTCGCGCAGGATCTGGTTGTCCATCGTCGGGCCCAGGCAGATCTGCCCGACCTCGCCGTTCGGCAGGCGGTAGCTGTTCTCCGGTGAGTTCGAGGGCGCGGTCACGAGCCAGTGGTGCTTCGGCTCCTCGATGAGCATATCCAGGTAGAACTGCGCTGAGGCCTGCATGATCGGATAGGCCCATGCGAGGTACTGCTTGTCGAGCGTGAAGGCGTAGTGCTCCCAGAGGTGCTCGCAGAGCCACGCGGACCCGCTGCAGGTCGCGCCCCACGACGCGTGCTCCCCCGGCGAGGTGAAGCCCCAGACGTTCGTGATGACATGCGCGACCCAACCGCTCGCGTCGTAGTAACTGCGCGCCGTCCGCTCGCCCGGCTCCTGCAGCCAGCCGATCAGCTTCAGCATCGGCTGGTGGAGGTCCGACAGGTTCGTGACCTCCGCCGGCCAGTAGTTCATCTGCACATTGATGTCGAGGTGGTAGTCGCCGTTCCAGGGCGTCTGCACCTCTTCGGCCCACAGGCCCTGCAGGTTCGCCGGCAGCCCGCCCGGCCTCGAGGAGCTGATGAGCAGATACCGACCGAACTGGAAGTACAGGGCCATCAGCGCCGGGTCGCTCCCGCCCTCCTTCAGCGCGACCAGCCGCCGGTTCGTCGGGAGCTTCGCCGCCTCCGCGCTCTTCGGTGAGCCATCATCCAGCGTCAGGCTGACGCGGTCGAAGTACCTCCAGTAGTCCGCCACATGCCTCTGCCGCAGTTCGCGCCAGCTCCTCCGCGCCGCGTGGTCCATGTCCGCGAGACTCGCCGCCACGGGGTCAGGCGTATGCCGCCCCGCCAAACCGTCGTAGTCCGTCGCCGCCGCAATCAGCAGCACCACCTCGTTCGCGCCCTCGACGCGCAGCGAGGCGCCCTCCCGACTGACCGAACCACCCTTCGCCAGCACCCTCAGCCTCGCCGCATACCGCATCCCGTTGCCGTCGGTGCCGTTGTTGAGCCGCCCGATCATCAGCACTTCGCCCGGCCCGCTGACCTCGGTCTTCGATCGCTCCGGCCGGTCGAGCGCCACCGTGAAGCTCAGCTTCCCTTGCTGACTCGCCATCAGGCGAATGGCGATCACCTGATCCGGCGCGCTCACGAAGCACTCTCGCTCGTAGGTCACACCATCCCGCTCGTAGCTGACACGCGCCACCGCCTCGCTCAGGTCCAGCTCGCGCCGGTACTCGCTCACCTCGCCGCCTTCCCCGAACCTCAGCCACAGGTTCCCCAGCACCTGATAGCACCCGTACGGGACGTTCGCTCCCCCGCCCTGCCCTGAGCCCGCGCCGGCGCACGTGAACGCCCCAAGCACCAGCGCCTGTGCCTTGATATTCTCACCGGCCAGCAGCAGTCGGCGGATCTCCGCCAGGCACTGGTGCGCATCGGGCCGGTCAGCCTCCTGCCGCGAGCCCGACCACAGCGTGTTCTCGTTCAGCACGATCCGCTCTTCGCTCACGCCCCCGAACACCATCGCCCCCAGCCGCCCGTTGCCCAGGGGCAGCGACTGCGTGAAGTGCGTCGCGGGCTCCTCGTACCACAACTGCAGATCATCGCCGGGGCTTTCCGCCGCCGGCAGCGAAGCAGGTGACATGGCCATCACCAGTAGGATGAGTGACTGCGGGACGGGTGCGCGCATCCGTCGTCCTCCCGAACTGCGCCTTCGCTGCAGTAGGTCGCCGGTCCTCGTCCGAGGAACTGCCGTGTGGAGGACACGCGTTCCTGCCTGTCCACACTTCCCCGCGGAGCACCCGCAATGACCAACCGTGACCGCCTGCTCGCCATCATCGAGGGCCGTGAGGCTGACCGTCCGCCCTTCATCCAGTACTCGGGAATCGCGGCGCCCGATGAGGAGGTCTGGGCCCTCGTCGGGCGCGAGAACATGGGCCTGCTCGCGTGGTGCGGGCTGCACCGGACCGAGCACCCGCACTGCCGCTTCG
>VGFC01000124.1 GCA_016869045.1 Armatimonadota bacterium | reverse complement strand
TAACCCGCAAGGGAGGCAGTCGCCGAAGGTAGTGCCAGTGATTGGGACTAAGTCGTAACAAGGTAGCCGTATCGGAAGGTGCGGCTGGATCACCTCCTTTCTAAGGAGTAGGAGGAGCGCGGACATCTTGTCCGCATTCTCCAGGTCGATCAACCGGAGCCCCCTCTTGGCCCTCATGTAGGGGCGCGATTCATCGCGCCCGATCGTGTAGGGGCGCCATTCATGGCGCCCACGCCTCCTGGGCGTGGCCCACCAAGCACGCTATTCAGCTCTCAGGGATCGCCGCAACGGCAGTCTCAGGTCTCTGGTCTCTCGTCTCAGGTTGGCGACAGTGCGTGAGGCGTGGAACCTGAGACACGAGACGTGAGACACGAGACCGCCGTTCTCGGGGTGATGTGAAACGCAGACCCGCGAGGCGTGGGTGACCTAACCGAAGCCGTCCAGTGATGAGTCGCTTTCCCGCGAGGGGATGCTCATCCCCTCGCGTTCGTTTTGCAGAGCCGTTGCCGGGAGCGCCGGCGTCCCGCCGGCAGGGGTGGATCGTGCCGTTGTCGTCCACCTGGGAGCGCGGGCGTCCCGCCGGCAGAGGTGGCAGCCGTACCCGCCGTTGCCGTTCGCTGGGAGCGCCGGCACCCTTGCCGGCAGAGGTGGCAGCCGTTGCCGGGAGCGCGGACATCTTGTCCGCATGCCGTAGTCGTCGAACTCTGGGCTCTAGACTCTGGACTCCGGACTCTGAACTGCCGTTGGAGGGGCTCATAGCTCAGCTGGTAGAGCGCATCCCTGATAAGGATGAGGTCCCTGGTTCAAGTCCAGGTGGGCCCACCAGAGAACGACTGTCTCGGGTCCCGTGTCTCAGGTCTCACGTTCGCACAGCGCCGTCGTCGCAGTTGTCAACCTGAGACCCGAGACGAGAGACCTGAGACTCGCCGCACTGTGGGGACGTAGCTCAGTTGGGAGAGCGTCTCCCTTGCACGGAGAAGGTCACCGGTTCGAGCCCGGTCGTCTCCACCAGACAACAGCCACGGAGGTCTCGAGTTTCGCGTTTGGGGTTCCGCTGTTCCGGGCAGACTAGCGGTCTGTCGTTGTGGACAGGATGTAGGGGCGGACCCATGTGTCCGCCCGAGGTGGCAGGGCCGTAACCCGAAACCCCAAACCCGAGACCCGAAACCCGCCTGACGCGGGACGTGCACCTTGACAACTGCATAGCGAACGCGGGATGCCGTCGCCGGCCGGAGCCTCGAGCCCCGGAGCCCGGGTCCTGGGGGACGTTTGCGGTTCGCCGTTGCCGTTCTCCTGACTCCTGACTCCTGTCTCCTGTCTCCCGCCGTCCGACGTCATCGATCGCGAAGTGATTTCGCCGATGCTCTTCTTTTTGCACGGTTGATCTGTAAGTCACCAAGGGCGTACGGTGGATGCCTTGGCGCTGAGAGCCGATGAAGGGCGTAGCTAGCAACGATAATGCTCCGGCTAGGTGCATGCTACCTTTGACCCGGAGATACCCGAATGGGGCAACCCGGCGCCGGTAATGCGGCGCAATCCCCGCCTCAATCCATAGGGCGGGAGAGGGCAAGCGGGGGAACTGAAGCATCTTAGTACCCCGAGGAAAGGAAATCAAACGAGACTCCCTTAGTAGCGGCGAGCGAACGGGGACCAGCCCAAACCTCGTGCACATGTGGCCCGCAGGCTTAGTGCACGGGGGGTCGTGGGACGCAGCACGCGGAACTGCGGAGACCGCTAGGTCGGGATCCGGCGAGCCGAATCGCTCTGGAAAGGCGTGCCATAGACGGTAACAGCCCGGTAAGCGAAGTCGGACTCCTGGCTGATGCTGCGCTCCCAAGTAGAGCGGAACACGTGATACTCCGCTTGAATTCGGGGGGACCACCCTCCAAGGCTAAGTACTCTCAGCGACCGATAGTGAACCAGTACCGCGAGGGAAAGGTGAAAAGCACCCCGGGAGGGGAGTGAAATAGCACCTGAAACCGTATGCCTACAAGCAGTGGGAGCCCGGTGGCCGTCAGGCCTGGGTGACCGCGTGCCTCTTGGAGAATGAACCGGCGAGTTGTCGTGCGCAGCAAGGTTAAGGGGTGAAACCCGAAGCCGTAGGGAAACCGAGTCTTAAACGGGCGTCTAGTTGCGTGCGGCAGACCCGAAACCAGGCGAGCTACCCATGGGCAGGGTGAAGCGTGGCTAAACCCGCGTGGAGGCCCGAACCCGTCAACGTTGAAAAGTTGTGGGATGACCTGTGGGTAGGGGCGAAAAACCAACCGAGCCTGGCGATAGCTGGTTCTCCCCGAAATAGCTTTAGGGCTAGCCTCGAGCGTTTAGCTGCGGAGGTAGAGCACTGAATGGGCTAGGGCCCTTGACAGGGTACCAACCCCAATCAAACTCCGAATGCCGCCGCTCCAAAGCTCGGGAGTCGGACTGCGGGGGATAAGCTCCGTGGTCGAAAGGGAAACAGCCCAGATCGCCGGCTAAGGTCCCTAAATCGAGCTAAGTGGGAAAGGATGTGGGGTTGCACAAACAGCCAGGAGGTTGGCTTAGAAGCAGCCATCCTTTAAAGAGTGCGTAACTGCTCACTGGTCGAGTGATCCCGCGCCGAAAATCCAACGGGGCTCAAGCTCGATACCGAAGCCGCGAATTGGGGCGGATGGTTGCGGACAGGGCTCACTGGTAAGCGCATTGCTCACCGTACCGGGCGCCTTCGGGCGCCCCACGCGGTCGGCTCTGCGCGCCGTGAGCTTAGGTCCGCGCCTAACACCGCCCCTCTGGTAGGGGAGCGTTCCGCGCTAGGGTGAAGGCAGACCGTGAGGACTGCTGGACGACGCGGAAGTGAAAATGCCGGTATGAGTAGCGAAAAGAAGAGTGAGAATCTCTTCCACCGAAAGCCCAAGGTTTCTCAAGGAAGGTTCGTCCTCTTGAGTTTAGCCGGGCCTAAGCCGAGGGCGAAAGCCGTAGGCGATGGACAGCCGGTCGATATTCCGGCGCCAGTGACCGGGCGTTACTACCGATGGGGGGACGCAGTAAGGTAGGCCTCCCGTGGGATTGGAAGTCCGCGGCCAAAGTCCGAGGGGGAGCGGATGTCAAACGCAGCCGCTTACATACCCTGAGGGTGATGGTGACTCGCTGTAATGGCGGGGAAGGGCTCCTACAGAGCCCCAACAGGCCGATCCTACACTGACTAGAAAAGCCCCTAGGGAGTCCGGCACTGCCCGTACCGCAAACCGCCACAGGTGGGCGAGGAGAGAATCCTAAGGTGCGCGAGAGAACCCTCGTGAAGGAACTCGGCAAAATCGTCCCGTAACTTCGGGAGAAGGGACGCCAGGAGGGGGGTGCACGACTCACGTCACGCGCCCTCGGAATGGCCGCAGTGAATCGGTCGGAGCGACTGTTTACCAAAAACACAGGTCTCTGCGAAAGCGAAAGCTGACGTATAGGGGCCGACGCCTGTCCAGTGCCGCACGGTTAAGGGGACGCGTCAGCCTTCGGGCGAAGCGCCGAACCGAAGCCTCGGTGAACGACGGCCGTAACTATAACGGTCCTATGGTAGCGAAATTCCTCGTCGGGTAATAACCGACCTGCACGAAAGGCGTAACGACTCCGACACTGTCTCCACGAGGGACTCGGCGAAATTGTAATACGAGCGAAGATGCTCGTTACCCGCGGTAAGACGGAAAGACCCCATGGAGCTTTACTCCAACCTGGCATTGGGTTCTTTCGTGCTATGTAGAGGATAGGTGGGAGGCTGTGAAGCCGGGTCGCCAGGCCCGGTGGAGCCAACCTTGGAATACCACCCATAGCATGGCTCGAGCTCTAACCGCGACCGTGATCCGGTTGCGGAACAGTGCCTGGCGGGGAGTTTGACTGGGGCGGTCGCCTCCCAAACAGTAACGGAGGCGTACAAAGGTTCCCTCAGCGCGGTTGGAAATCGCGCGTCGAGTGCAAGGGCAGAAGGGAGCTTAACTGCGAGACCCACGAGTCGAGCAGATGCGAAAGCAGGTCCTAGTGTCCCGGCGGTCCCAAGTGGGAGGGCCGTCGATTATCGGATAAAAGCTACCCTGGGGATAACAGGCTAATTCCGCCCACGCGTACACAGCTACGGCGGAGCTTGGCACCTCGATGTCGGCTCGTCACATCCTGGGGCTGTAGACGGTCCCAAGGGTTGGGCTGCTCGCCCATTAAAGTTGATACGCGAGCTGGGTTCAGAACGTCGTAAGACAGTTCGGTCCCTATCTACCGCGGGCGTTGGAGACTTGCGGGGTGCTGCCCCTAGTACGAGAGGACCGGGGTGGACGAACCTCTGGTGTACCTGTTGTCGTGCCAACGGCAAACGCAGGGTAGCTACGTTCGGACGGGATAAGCGCTGACAGCATCTAAGCACGAAGCCCACCCCAAGATAAGGTCTCCATCGGTCTCGAACCGTAAGGGCCCAGGAAGACTACCTGGTTGATAGGCCGGGTGTGTAAGCGCAGCAATGCGTGAGCTGACCGGTCCTAATAGCCCGAATGGCTTACGGTTCAACCGTGCATACTGCACTCATCAGAGCTCGACGAAATCACTTCAACCACACCGCGTTTCGCTATGCAGTTGTGAGGGTGCAACGGCCTGGTTCCGGGTTCGGCGTTCGGGGTTCGGCGTTGGGGGTTTGGGGTTTCGAGTTGCGCGTTACGGCGTGTCGGGCTTGGAAGCCCGACCTACGAGTCGCGCAGCGTTTTGCTCGGTGACGATAGCGGAGGGGAAACACCCGTTCCCATTTCGAACACGGCAGTTAAGCCCTCCAGCGCCGATGGTACTGCCGGGGCGACCCGGTGGGAGAGTAGGTCATCGCCGAGCAATCTTGTCCCAGATCGACGCCCGAGCCCCCAAAGGCTCGGGCGTCACGCGTTGTAGGGGACGGCAGTGCGAAGTGAGGAGTGCGAAGTGCTGAGTGAACGGCGAGACGGCGGGGGGTGCGCGGTAGTGTAGATGGCATTGGCCTGCTCCCCGAAAACTGGTCCATGTGGTAGGTTAGGATCTCCCGGGGAATGGGAGGTTCAAGATGAAGCGGAGACGGTTCAGCGAGGAGCAGATCGTCGGGATACTACGGGCGGTGGCGCAGAGCGGGAAGGGGGTTCCGGAGGCGTGTCGGGAGCAGGGGATCGCGGAGAACACGTACTACCGGTGGCGGCGGAAGTACGGGGGCGTGAGCGTGCCGGAGGTACGCCGGCTGCGGGAGCTGGAGAAGGAGAATGCGCGGCTGAAGCGGCTGGTGGCGGAGCGGGACCTTGAGATCGACGCGATGAAGGAGCTGCTGTCGGGAAACTGGTGAACGCTCCCCGGCGGCGCGAGGGGGTGAAGCGGCTGCGGGGCCAGGGCCTGTCGGAGCACCAGGCGTGCCGACTGGTTGGGGTCAGTCGCTCGACGGCGCGTTACCGGCCGCACCCTCGCGACGATGCGCCGCTGGCGGATCGCCTGACGTAGGCTCACCACGGATGAGTAGAACTCCTCGATGCACACTTCCGGGTACGACCGCCGGAAGTCCACGTACTGCCTCACGATTGTTCGAGCCGTTTGGCCAGCGAACCCGCGTCTGGCGAGCCACTTGAACAGCGACACGGTGCTCCCCCTCCCTCTGGGGACCGGTTCTCCCGCCGAGCAAGAGCGGGAGGGGACGCAGGGCGCGGAGCCCAACGCACCTGGGAGCAATACCGGCCAAGCTGCCGCAGCCCCATTGTCCCCTCCGCTCCCCAACGCCGGCCTGCTTCGGCAGGGAAGGCCTGAGGACCTGCCGCACCAGTCCTGCCAAGCCTGAGCAAGGTGCAAGGTCTTCCGCCCCTCTCCGGCGCACCTACCGGGTACTGGCCGCCTCGATGGCGGCTCGCGGGGACTGTCCAAGTCCCGCGTCGTTCGCGGGACGCAGGACTGTCCCTTGTCTGCTGTCCACGCTCTGGGACGTACCACGCTGAACCGAAACAAGGGACAGTCCTCGACCCCGCTGCGCGGGATCGGGACAGTCCCTGCCACGAAGGAGGCCTCCCATGCGTCTACTCACCATTCTTGCCTTGTCCGCTCTTCCTCTCGGGCTGCTTCACGCCCAGGAGATCGTGATCGACGACTTCGAGTATGCGGATGATGCGGCGGCGCAGGCTGCGTGGCGGCCGGATCAGGGCTCGCCGCCGGTGAGGGTGATGGACCATGACGGCGGCAAGGCGTTGCGGATCGACTGCCCGTTCACGCAGGAGATGGAGCGGTCGGTCTACGATCGGGCGGTGAACCTGAACCTGAGCCAGGTCGGGCAGTTCACGCTCGACTACTACGTGGACGACGTGAAGCCGCTGCGTGGGTTCTCGCTCTACTTCCGGTCGGGGGATGGGTGGTATGGAGCGGGCTTCAACGGCGAGAAGGGCTGGAACGAGATCACGCTGCTGAAGTCCGACTTTCGCACCGAGGACACGCCCGCCGGCTGGGACCAGATCAGCGGGTTCCGCCTGTCGCAATGGAAGAACAACGCGGGCGACACGTTCGTGGGGATCGACAACCTGAAGGCCTACTCGTCTGAGATCGCGGTCGTGATGAGCACGAAGTCGGCGGCGGCGGCGCCGAACGAGGCCCGGACCGTGGAGAGCGTCGCTGAGGGCGTCCACAAGCTGCTGCATCAGGCGGGAATCATCGCGGACCTCATCAGCGATGAAGACGTCCTCGCGGGCGCACTGGAGGGCCGCCGGGTCGCCATCTTCGCCTACGCGCCGGGCATGGACGCGCAGGTCATCGAGGCGGCGAAGCAGTTCGTCGCGGGCGGCGGGAAGGTGTTCCAGTTCTACTCCATCGAGGCACGGATGGCGGAGGTCCTGGGTCTGAAGACGACCGGCTGGAAGCAGGCGGGTGACGCGAACATCTTCTCGAAGGTCGCCTTCGAGGCGCCGGACATCCCGGGGCTGCCGGCGGTCGTCGGGCAGGACTCGTGGAACGCGAACCTGGTGCAGCCCGCCCGCCCCGATGCGCGCGTCATCGGTTGGTGGACGACGCCGGACGGTCAGCGCACGGGCGAACCGGCGATGATCCTCTCCGATAGCGGCGTGTACATGGGGCACGTGCTGACCGGCGCTGATTCGGAGAACAAGGCCCAGATGCTGACCGCGCTGATCGGCCTGTTCGTGCCCGAGGTCTGGACGCGCAAGGCCGAGCGCTCGCTGAAGGTCGCGGCCAACATCGGGCCGTTCGCCGCGCTGGCGGACCTGCGGACCTATGTGGCCGGCTACGGGGACAAGGCGAAGACGGCGCTGAAGGCCGGGGAGGACTCGCTGAAGGCCGCGCAGGCCGCGCTCGACGGCGGCAAGGCGTCCGAATCGTGCGAACTGGCGATGAAGGCCCGCGAGTCGTTCGGCCAGGCCTATGCCCTCGCGCACCGACCGCGCGCTGGCGAGTTCCGCGCGTACTGGGAGCACTCCGGCACCGGGCCGTTCCCCGACAAGGGCTGGGGCTACGCGCTCGACATCCTGAAGACGAACGGGTACAACGCCATCGTGCCGAACATGTGGTGGGCCGGGCTCGCGTACTACAAGAGCGACATCCTGCCGGTGGACTCGCGAGTGGAGAAGTACGGCGACCAGATCGAGCAGTGCGTACGCGAGGCCCATACGCGCGGCATCGAGGTGCACGCCTGGAAGGTCAACTGGAACCTCGGCAACGCGCCCAGGGAGTTCATCGACAAGCTGCGCGGCGAGAATCGCCTGGCGATCGACGTGAAGGGCGAGGCGCAGGACTGGCTCTGCGCCTCGAACCCAGCGAACTACCAGCTTGAGTACGACACGATGCTGGAGGTCGCGCGCAAGTACGATGTGGACGGCATCCACTTCGACTACATCCGCTATCGGGACGACACGATCTGCTACTGCGACGGCTGCCGGCAGCGGTTCGAGGCGGAGGTCGGGCAACCCGTGGCGAACTGGCCGGCAGACTGCTACAACGGCGCCCTCCGCGACCGCTACCGGGACTTCCGCTGCGAGCAGATCACGCGGCTCGTGAAGGCCGTCTCCGAGGAAGCGCACCGCATCAAGCCGTACGTCAAGGTCTCGGCGGCCGTCTTCTCCGACTACCCAAGCTGCCGCCGGTCTGTGGGGCAAGATTGGGGGTTGTGGGTGAAGGAGGGCTACCTCGACTTCGTCTGTCCGATGGACTACACGGACAGCCTTAGCGGCTACCGGCGAACCGTCGCGAAGCAGCTCTCGATCATCGGCGGGCGCATGCCCTTCTATCCCGGGATCGGCGCCTCCGCGCCCGGCATCCCGGCGGACCAGGCGCTCGCGCAAGCTGAGATCGCCCGCGACCTCGGCGCGGACGGCTTCACGATCTTCCAGTTCGACCGCACCACCGCAGCCAGCCACGCGCCCGCGATGGGCCAGGCTCTGCTCACGGGCGGGACGTACACCCCGAATGCCGCCCCGAAGATCGTCTTCCAACTGCCGGGCGAAGTGAGCCCCGACGACGGCGCCGCGCACTTCGCGAAGGCCGCGCCGGTCGAGATCGCCTTCCAGGTGAAGGACTGGGGCCACTTCCGGCAGGAGGCGAAGCAGACGCTCGTGTCCTCGGTGGAGCTGCAGAAGACGGATGGCTCGACGGTCGAGAAGTTCCCCATGGTGGCGGGCAGGCTGCCGCGTGAGCCAAAGGTGACCGTGAAGGCGCAGGATGGCCGGCTGCGCCTCGCGGTGCTCGGCACGCTGCGCTTTGCGGACGGCTCAGAGCAACCGTACATCGTGCGCAGCCCGACGTTCGTGTTCGACAAGTAGGTGCAGTAGGAGCGCGGACATCTTGTCCGCCACCGCTGCGGACAAGATGTCCGCGCTCCCGGTCCGCGCTCCCGGCAACGACAGGAGGCCGTGATGCTAGCTCTCCTCTTTCTCCTCGCCGCTGCCTCGGCGCCTAGCGACACCCTCTCCGTCGCAGGCCTTGACTCCGCCGCCATCCAGGCCGCCCTCGACCGCGCGCAGCCCGGCGACACGGTGCAGCTTGCCGAGGGCGAGTACGCAATCACTGAGGCCATCAAGCCCAAGTCCGGCACGCGGCTGATCGGCGCAGGGCAGGACAAGACCATCCTGCGCTTCGTCAGCGAGAAGCCGGGCCAGGCGATCCTGCTCAGCGGCGTGGAGGACGTGGAGGTAGCGCAACTCACAGTGGATGGCAACTCGAACCCGCAGGCCGCGCAGGGCGTCTACGGCATGAACTCGCGTCGGCTGAACATCCACCACGTCACCGTGCGCGACCTCGTGAAGAACGAGATGTTCGGGCCGATGGGCATACACTTCAACGGCAACAACCCGACGCGCGAGGGTGGCGTGACTGACAGTGTGATCGCCGACTGCACGGTGGAGAACATCGGCCTGGGCGCGAGCTTCGGGTGCGGCATCCGGATGTCGTGGGGCTCATCGAGGAACCAGGTCCTGCGCTGCACGATCCGCAACACGGGCCGCGGCGGCATCTTCGGGGACAATGGGTCGAACGACCTCATCATCCGGGGGAACACGGTCGAGGGCTCCGGCGGCGAGATGCTCGGGATCGAGGTGTGGGGCGGCTGCGACCGGTGCGTGATCGAGGACAACAAGATCGACCACTGGCTCAGCATCGGCGGCTGCGACTGGTGCGCCGCGCGACGGAACGTCATCAGCGCGAAGGACGGCACGTTCGGCTTCATCGGCATTGAGGTCATCGGCAGCTACTGCATCGTCACCGACAACCTCGTCGATGACGGTCAGGTCATCGGGATCTCGGTCTCCAACGTCACTCGCAAGGACTACCACTACTACGCCAACAACACGATCCGCCGCTGCAGCCAATGGGGCGCGCAGCTTCAGGGCGAGAGCACGGGCTGCGCGCGCTACTACTTCCACCGCTGCCGTTTCGTGGACCAGACGGTGGGCGAGGGGAAGGTCTGGTTCCCAGGCGACGAGGGTAACGGCTTCCGGATCAACGGGAGCACGAAGGACCTCGTCCTGGAGGAGTGCGAGTTCAGCAACAACGCGCGCCACGGCCTGCAGCTCATCAGCGCGGGCGTGGACCGGTTGAGCTTCCTGCGCTGTAGGATCGAGGGCAACAAGGGCGCGGCGGTCGTCGGCCCGGGCGACTACACCGCGCTGGAGTGGATCGACTGCACCGTCGAAGGGAATGCGAACAACACCCTCACACCCGCGAAGCCCTTGACCGACCCGGCCCCTGTCGCGGCTCTCGAGGGGCCGAAGACCGTGAAGGTGGGGGAGGAAGCGACCTTCCGCTGCGCCACGCCCGACATCGAGGCCGCGATGTGGGACTTCGGCGATGGCATCCCCGTCGTCGGCAACGAGGTGAAGCACACCTACGAGAAGCCGGGCGAGTACACTGTGACATTGGTCGTCTGGACGAAGGCGGGAAGAGGAGCGCGAGCCGCAGAAGCCGTCAAGGTGTCACCCTAAGCCTTGTCGTCTTCGCCGTTCTTCAGAGCTTACGGTCTTCCCGTTTTCGTTGCCGTCCACGCCTTCAGCTTCGCCGTGTAGTCCGCCCAGAAGCGCTCCGTGTCCACGCGCGTGACCCACGTCATCTGCCCCTGCGGGGTCGCGTGGTCGAAGAGGAGGTCAGGGCCGAGGGTGGGGCGGTGGTACTCGGTGACCTGCGCGAAGCCGACGAGGTAGGCCCCGGCGATGCAGTCCCAGATCGGCCAGACCTTGCGGCCCCGATAGTCGATCCGCCCGCCGAACTCCGCGAAGCACTTCGCCAGCCACGCGCCGCACGGGCCGATGCCGCCCACGAGCGCCTGACACTCCTCGGTGGTGAAGCTCAGATCGCGGATGCAGACCTCGCTGCAGCCTACGACGAGCGGCACGCCGGACTCGAAGACCACGCGCGCGGCGTCCGGGTCGTTCTTCACGTTCCACTCGTCGTCGCCCTTGGGCCAACCGACCATGCCCATCATGATCACCCGGATGCGCTGCACGATGGTTGGGTCGGTGAGGATGGCGGACGCCACATCCGTGTGCGAACCGATGATGAGCACGTTCAGGCGCTCGGCCGGCGAGAAGCGCTTCGACTGCTCGATCAGGAAGCGCACGCCCTCGTTGTCGTTGGGCCTGTCCGGCGCCGCGATGGGGCCATCGGAGCCCGCGAGCACGGGCGGGTGGTCGGTCATCTCGAGCCGGTTCTCCAGCACATCGAGGATCGTCTCCCACGCCTTCGTGCCGGTCAGCCCGTTGCGCGCGTGGTTGCCGATGAAGCCCAGCGCGTCGATCTCAGGCGAGATGGCCAGGTAGATCACCTGCCACTGGTCGTCGATCTCCGTCCCGCAGTCGGTGCTCAGGATCACCGGCAAGCGCGCCCCGGGCTCACCGGGCTGCTCCTGCGCGCAGGTCGCCATTGCCATCGTTCCCATCATCACGGTAAGCATCGCCCTCTCCTCCGGCCTTGGCTGATCGCCAGTCGTCGGTTCCTCGCCTGACCGCCGTCCGCCTTCGCCGTGCTCCTCATCTCCTGCACTCCCACACTCCTGCTCTCCTGCACTCCTGCCGTCCTCGCTTGCAATCCGGCCCGGTTAGTGCTATCATCCGCGTGACGGGATGACGCCCTGCTGTGTGCGTGACGCCTAGTGGTGTTTTTGGCCCAACACCTCTATTAACGGGAGTCCTGCTTCAGGCCTCTGCGTGGCAGCCCCCTCGGGGGAATCGCAAGGAGGCGGGGGGGACACCCACCTGGACCTTCGGGTTCAAAAGCCAATGGCGCACGGCATGGCGGGGCCCTCGTCATCGGCCGGCGGACAGGCGGGAGTGCCTGTCCTGCGTGTAGGTCACGCGGCGCAGGCTCACAACCATGGACTTGTTCGCACACGGCGCCCACAGGGCGCCGCGCGTGCCTCTGGCGGCCCGCATGCGACCGCAGACGCTCGACGAGATGGTCGGGCAGTCGGCGCTGCTGGCGCCGGGGTCTCCGCTGCGCACGGTCATCGAGCGGGACCGGCTGCCGTCGTGCGTCTTCCACGGACCGCCGGGCAGCGGGAAGAGCACGCTGGCCGAGGTGATTGCCCGGCTGACGAGCAGCAACTTCGTGCGGTTGTCGGCGGTCGAGAGCGGCGTGCGGGAGATTCGGCGGGAGGCCGAACAGGCCCGCGATCGGCTGCACCTGCACAGCCGCCACTCGATTCTCTTCATCGACGAGGTGCACCGGCTCAACCGCACGCAGCAGGACGGGCTGCTCCCGCACGTCGAGAGCGGCGTGTTCAGCCTTATTGGCGCGACGACCGAGAGCCCGTGGCGTACGATCTCCAGCCCGCTGCTCTCGCGGTGTCGGGTCTTCGAGTTCGAACGGCTGGACGACGAGGCGATCGCGGCGCTGCTCCGGCGCGCCATCGCCGATGAGGACAGGGGCATTGCGCGGCTGGGCGTCGAGGTCAGCGACGAGGCCGTGCAGTACATCGGCCAACGCGCTGAGGGCGACGCGCGGGTGGCGCTGAACCAGCTCGAGCTGGCGGCCATCCTGACCGCGCCGGACGAGGCCGGCGTGCGGCGCATCGGTCTGGCGGAGGCGCAGGCTGCCGACGCGCCGGCGCTGGAGTACGACCGGCAGGGCGACAGCCACTACGACAACGCGTCCGCGTACATCAAGAGCCTGCGCGGCTCGGACGTGGACGCGGCGCTGTATTACCTGGCGCGCATGTTGGTCGGCGGCGAGGACCCGCGCTTCGTCGCGCGGCGACTGGTAATCCAGGCGGCGGAGGACGTGGGCCTGGCGGACCCGATGGCGCTGGTGCTGGCAATGGCGGCAGCCCAGGCCGTGGAGTTCGTCGGGATGCCCGAGGCCCAGATTCCGCTCGCCGAGGCGACGATCTACGTGGCCGCCGCGCCGAAGAGCAACGCCTCGTACAGGGCCATTGCCGCGGCAACCGAGGCGGCCAAGGAGCGCGTGCACAGCCCCGTGCCCGACCATCTGCGGAACGTCGGCATGGGCGCCGACCCGGAGTCGTACCTCTACCCGCACAACTACCCGGGCGGCTGGGTTCGGCAGGAGTACCTTGACGAGGCACTGGCGGGACGCGCATTCTATGAACCGACGGATCGCGGTAGGGAGCAGAAGGTGAAGGAGTGGCTGGAGCGGGTCCGCGAGGCGCAGCAGGGCAAGACGGGCGCGTCGCCGGACTCAGAGAAGGGAGATGACGCTCAGTGAAGATCGAGCGTCGGGCACAAGACGGCCCCCTGACGGTCGTGGCGGCCGGTGGCGAGGTCGATGCGTACACCGGCCCCGAGCTACTCGAGGCCCTCACCGATTCGCTGGAGCAGGACGAAGGGCCGACGTGGCTGCTCGTCGATCTTACCGAGGTGCAGTACCTCGACAGCATCGGCCTGGGCATCCTCGTCCAGGCGGCCAAGCAGGCGGCGGACGGCGGCGGGGCTTTGGCTGTCGCCTGTCACACGCCGGTGGTGCTGAAGGTCTTCGACATCTCGGGCACACGCCAGATGCTGGGCGTCCGCGAGACCGTCGCCGAGGCGGCCGCCCTGCTGAAGGCCAGGAAGGAGGAAGCCGACCGTGAAGAACGCGGAAGCTGACCCCCTCCTCCCCGTGTCGTTGACCATCCCCGCCGACGCGAAGTGGTTGACCGTGGTGCGCCTAGCTGTGTCGGGCGTCGCCTCGCGCCTCGGGGCCTCGTATGAGGACGTGGATGACATCAAGGTCGCGGTGTCCGAGGCGTGCACGAATGCGATCGACCATGCCTTCAGCGAGGGGACGAGCGCTTCGCCGGCAATCTGCATCCAGTGTCACCCCCAGGAGAACGCGATTCGGATCGACGTATCGGATGAGGGCTGCGGCTTCGATCCCGAGCGCGCGGCCGCCGTCGCGGACGAGGCCGCCGCCTCGGAGAGGGAGGGCGGCCTCGGCCTGTATCTGATCCGCAAGCTGATGGACGAGATGGATGTGGTGTCCCGGCCCGGTGGCGGCACCAAGGTCGTGATGGTGAAGCGCTTCGCGAGGTAAGAGCCGGGATGCCATCTGTCTGGGACGGACGCGCCACCGAGGACCTGTTCCGCGAGCTGAGAGAGACAGGCGACCCGGAGATCCGGGAGTACCTGATCCAGAAGCACGCGCGGCTGGTCCGCCACGTGGCCAAGGACTACCGGCAGTCGGGCGAGGCCTTCGAGGACCTCGTCGGCGTCGGTATGGTCGGCCTGATCAACGCCGTAGACCGCTTCGATCCCACGCGCGGGACCCGCTTTGCCACGTTCGCCGTCCCCACGATCAAGGGTGAAATCCGGCGCCACTTCCGCGATCGCGGCTGGGGGATGCGCGTCCCGCGGCGGATTCAGGAGCTGGTGCACAAGATCAAGCAGACGGCGGATCGCCTGAGCCAGCAACACGGGCGCTCGCCGACGTACGCGGAACTCGCGGCCTCGCTGAACGTAACGGAAGAGCAAGTGGTGGAGGCCGTCGAGGCGAGCACGCAGTACGATCTGCTGTCCACCGACTCGCTGCCCGGCCAGTCGGACGAGGGTAACGGGGAACTCAGCTCGCAAGAGCGCGAGGGGTCGCTGGACCCCGCGATCGAGTCCGTCGGCGATCGGGAGAGCCTGCGGGAGGCGCTCTCACACCTGCCGCCTCGTGAGCAGGTGATCCTCGAGATGCGGTACTACCGCGACATGTCGCAGACGGAGATCGCGCGCCGTCTGGGCATCTCGCAGATGCACGTGTCGAGGCTACAGCACCGCGCGCTCCTACGACTGAAGGCGCTGCTGGGCGAGGAGCGTTGACCCACGTCGGCCGTCAGGTGCGACAGCCGGGGGTGATCGGGCGCATGGACCACGAGCGTGACGCGGGAGTCGTGACGGATAGCCGGACCTGGCTGCGGACCGTCACAGCCGTCTGTTTGGGCATGGCCCTGGCGGCTCTGCTGTGCGCGGTCGTCTACAAGATCCGGCTCGTCTTCGTGCCGTTCGCGGCGGGCTTCGTCGTGGCCTACATCCTCGACCCCGTTCTGGACAAGCTCGAGGCGCGGGGCTGGAGTCGCCGCCGCGCCGTGTGGACGGTCATGGGGTCGCTGCTGACGCTCGTCACGGTTCTGCTCATCGTACTGGTCCCGAGGGTGGTCGGCGAGGTGGGGGATGCCTGGCAGAATCGGGACGAGTACGGAGTGCGCATGGAGCGCTTCTACGACCAGTCGCGCGCCGCGCTCGAGCGCTGGCTGGGGCAGTACCTGCCGGGCACGGCCGCCGCCGAGGAGGTCGATCGGCGGCTCGAGCAGCTCAAACAGTGGACCGCTGCGCGCATGGGCGCCATCCTGGCCTGGTTCGGCGGCCGGCTGATGCAGGCCGTGGCACTGATCGTGCTTGTGGGTCTGGGCATGCTGGTGGCGTTTCATTTCATGCTGATCCTGGACCCCTTACGCGACACAGTGCAGCGGGTGTTCCTGACGCGCCGGCAGTCCGAGGACATGGACATCATTGTCACCCGCGTGAACCGGATGCTCGGCGCCTATGTGCGGGGCATGGCGGTGGTGTCGATCCTCGTTGGGATCGCCACCGCCCTCGCGCTGTCGGGCCTGAGCATGTACTTCGGCACGCGCTACGCGCTGCTCATCGGGCTGCTGGCAGGGGTGACGTATGCCGTGCCGTGGATCGGCCAGACCGCGTCGGCGGGCACGGCCTTCTTCTTTGGGCTGGTCACCGCCGACCATCATGCGCTACTGGCGGCGGTAGTCTGCGGCGTCGTGGTAATCGCGATCAACCAGCTCTCCGACAACATCCTCATGCCCCGGATCGTCGGCCAGCAGGTCGGCCTGCACCCGCTGTTGGTGCTGTTTGCGATGATGGCCGGCTTCCAGCTCTTTGGCCTCATCGGCATCGTGATCGCGGTGCCGACGGCCGCAAGCATCCGGATCGCGATCCTCCGCTGGATTCCGCTGCTGCCCGAGGATCCGGAGGAGCCCAAGGCACTGCCGCGCATCGACTTCGGCCGCGTGACGGAGGGGCTCAGCCACGCGTGGAGTCGATTCACCGCGCCCATCACGCACGTCGGCCCCAAACCGCCGCCCGAGGAGACCCCGAAGCCTGACGCGGGGGAGCACGAGTAGGGGCAGACCCACGTGTCTGCCCACGATGCAGGACCCGGAGACACCGTACGGATGAAGGTCAGCGAGCTTCGCGAGGCATTCCTCGACTACTTCCGGCGCCACGGGCATGTGATCCGGCCCAGCGCGCCCCTGATCCTGGATGACCCGACGACGTTCTTCACGAGCGCCGGCGTGCAGCCCTACGTGCCCGCGTTCCGCGGCGAGGAGCCGCCGCCCGCGCCCACGGTTGCGAGCTGCCAGAAGTGTGCCCGCATGGGCGATCTCGACGACGTGGGGCGCAAGGCGCGGTACCACACGTTCTTCGAGATGCTCGGCAACTTCTCGTTCGGCGACTACTTCAAGGAGCAGGGCATCTTCTACGCCTGGGACTTCCTGACCGAGGTCATGGGCCTGGAGAAGCAGCAGCTCTGGGTCACGATCTTCGAGACCGATGACGAGGCCGAGGAGATCTGGCGCACGCAGATCGGCGTGCCCGCCGAGCGGATCGTACGCTTCGGGCGCAGCGACAACTGGTGGCCCAAGGTGCGCTGGGAGGGGCCCTGCGGTCCCTGCAGCGAGGTGCACATCGACCTGGGCGAGGCCCTCGGCTGCGGCAAGCCCACCTGTGCGGTCGGTTGCGACTGCAACCGCTACCTGGAACTGTGGAACGTCGTCTTCCAGCAGTACACCGAGGCTGAGGACGGCACGCTGACGCCGCTGCCCAAGCCTGGCGTCGATACGGGCATGGGCCTTGAGCGCCTCGCGATGGTGATGCAGGGCAAGGCCTGGTCGATGGAGACCGACGAGCTGTGGGCGATCCTGACACGCGCTCAGGACGCTCTCTCTGAGGTCGGGGGCGCGGCGCCGGTGAAGTACGGCGAGAGCGACGAGACCGACATCGCGCTGCGCGTCATCGCCGACCACGTCCGCGCCATCGCCTTCCTCATGGCCGATGGCGCAACGCCCTCCAACGAGGGGCCGGGCTACGTGCTGCGTCGCCTCATCCGCCGCGCGCACCGCTTCGGCCGCTCTCTCGGCGCCACCGACGCCTTCCTCTACGCCGCCCTCCCGACCGTCGCGCAGGTCTGCGGCGAGTCATACCCGGAGCTGCTGCCCAAGCGCGACTTCTCTGCCAGGGTCCTCCACTCCGAGGAGGAGCGCTTCGGCCGCGCGCTCGGCAGAGGCCTGCAGGAATTCGAGCGGCTGCGCAAGTCGCTACAGGCGGCTGGCCAATCGGTCATCCCCGGCGAGGAAGTCTTCTCCCTCTTGGGCACCCACGGGTTCCCAGTTGAGGTCACCGAGGAGATGGCCCAGGACTTCCAGTTGACCATCGACCGCGAGGGCTTCGAGGCGGCGATGGCAGAGCACGCGCAGCGTTCATCGGGCGAGAGGAAAGGGCTGGCAACCCACGGCGAGACGACCGATCTCCCCCCGACCGAGTTCGTCGGGTATGGCCGTAGGCTCTCTGCTCGCGTTGAGGTCCTTGCCATCCGCAAGGCAGACGAACGTGTCGAGAAGGCGGAGCCCGGTGACCGGATCGAGGTCGTGCTAGATCGTTCCCCTTTCTACGCTGAGCGGGGCGGACAGGTCGGGGATGCCGGTCGTCTCGAGTGGCGCAAGCATCGCGTGGATGTGCTCAATGTCGCTCCCGGGCCTGGCGATACCACCATCCACTGGTGCCGTGTGGTCGAGGGCGCTCTCCGAGTCGGCGACCGCGTCACCGCGACGGTGGACGCCAACCGTCGCCACGCGATCATGCGGCATCACACTGCGACCCACCTGCTACAGGCTGCCCTGCGCAAGACGCTCGGCGTGCACGTGACCCAGCAGGGCTCCCTCGTCGCGCCGGATCGGCTGCGGTTCGACTTCACCCACCACGA
>VGFC01000123.1 GCA_016869045.1 Armatimonadota bacterium | reverse complement strand
TCCCATCGGCACGGCGAGTACCGCTTCCGCAACCCTGACAGCCTGACCGGCCTGGATACCAACCCGTTCAGCGTGCTGAACACGGAGGACCCGCGGCACTCGCTGGAGGCGCGCGTCGATGCGGAGATCGGTGACCGCACCTCCCTGCGCGCGGGCTTCAGCCGCCTGTGGGAGGAGCGCGAGCTGCGCGGCACCGCGGGCGTCATCGATCCGAACACGGGCACCGTGACGCCGACGCCGTTCGCGGACCAGACGGAGTTGGGGACCGACACGGCATGGCTGGAGGTCGAGAGGCGGTGCAGCGACCGCCTCCGCGTGACTCTCGGCGGGTACTATGGGAGGCAGGACGGGTCGTCCGCCGTGGCGCTGCCGAAGGCCGTCGCCCTGTACCGCCCCGACAGTCAGACATGGGTAGCGCTGATGGCCCTCCCCATCTTCCGCCCCGATGCGGCGGAGCTGTCGCCGGTCGAGCCCTTCGCGAATCCGTTCGGGCTCGGCTACCTGAACTTCGCCGAGGGCGGCGCGGGGCGCTCCTATGAGCTACGCTTCCAGCGCCAGACGGGCGGCTCGGGGAACGTGACCGCGGGCGTCGCGTACCAGCGGGTGCGCGGCTTGCTGATCGACACCGAGGACCCCGCACTCAGCGGGCTGCCGAGCCGGGTGCTCGTGGATCGCGGCAACCGCTGGGTCGCAGAGGCCTCCTACGAGCAGTGGCTGGCCGATTGCCTCACGGGGCGCGCGTGGGTCCGCTGGCAAGACAGCAGCGCCTCGGTCTCCCAGCTCCAGATCGTCGGGGCCGAGTGGCCCTACGCGCCCACCTGGCAGTGCGGCGGGCGGCTCGACTACATCGACGACAACGGCTTGCGCGTCGGCCTGGAGGGCATGTGGGTGGACGCGCGGTTCCACGATGCGGCCAACACCCAGGTCGTGCCCAGCCACGTCGTGCTGAACCTGCGCGCCGAGTACCAGCGGAACCTGCACGAGAACTACTTCCTGCAGATCGGCAACTTGACGGGCGAGGACTACGTGACATACCAGGGCTTCCCGCAGGCGGGCACCACCGTGCTCGGCGGAGTGGAGTACCGATTCTAGACGGGAGCCACGAAGGGGAGAGCGGCCATGAAGAAGGTTCTCGGCGTCTACCTGATGGTGCCGGTGGCGTGCCTGTCGGTGCTCGTAGCGGGCTGCGCGGGCGGCGGCGCGGGCGGCCCGGTGAACGCGGGCTCGGACGCCTCCTCCGGCCAGGTGGCGGCGGCCGTGTTCGTGCAGCAGTGGGCGCAGATTCTCTGGGGCCTCGTCACGAGCCAGGCCCATCCGGGCCAGCCGACCGCGGGGCCGCCGACGCCCAACCCGGACGGCTCCATCAGCCAGACGTTCACCGGGGCGGACGGCACGGTCACGGTGTTGACCGTGTTCCCGGATGGGTCGGCCACGCTCAACACCACCTACCCGGACGGCTCGACCCAGGATGTCACCCAATCGGTGCCCGCGTACGATGGCGTCTCGAAGACCACCATCGACTGGAGGATCGTGACGAGCGGCGGGCTTGACGTCACGTACACCAGCGTGGTGGACAACATGGGCACCATCTTCGACATCAGCGATGACACCACCGAGCTGACCGGTTCATCTGTCCTTCCTGACGGCAAGACCCAGGACTTTGGCGTCCTGACGGAGGGCGGCAAGACGACGGTCGGGAGCAACCAGAGCGACGGCTCGGACTTCACCCTCGATGTGCCGCTCGCCGGGCCCGACTTCGTCCACCCGGACTTCGCGCAGCAGGCCACGGGCACGTATCGCAGCGCGAACTACGACATCCGGTTCACACTCGACTCCACCACAGGCGCGCCATCCCGCTGGGCGCGCTTCGATTCCGATCTAGGCTCGAACCTGACCGGCGCGTTCGCCCTGGAGAAGGACTTCGCCGGGTCGGGCCGGCTGCTGGAGAACGGCCGCGCCATTGCGCTGATGTCCTGGACCCCCACCGGGAAGACCGAGGTGAACTTCCTCGGGGCGGGCCGCAGCGCGACGTCACCCGCAGGCGCGGCCGTGGACTTCCTGACCCACCGCTGGCAGACGCTGGCCGGGCTGCTCGCGCCGGCGCCGGGCGGCGCTTCCGCGCAGACGGTCATGGAGGCCGCCAGAGGTTAGCGAAGTTGCCCTGTACCCCAGCAGGGGCAGACCCTCCCCTGAGTTGCCTCGGTGTAGACGGAGCGCCACCTCGGCGCTCCGTCTGTTCGTATCAGCACTGCCCCCGGACTCCGGCCGATAGGGTTCGGCGTCACACACGGCGAATGCTCCCTGCTGGCGGTGATCCCAGACAACCGGTGTGTTTTCATGAGCCCAACCGAGCGAGGGCGTACTTCTCTTTACGACTGGCACTGCACGCACGACGCCCGCATGGTCGAGTTTGCCGGCTGGGAGATGCCGCTGCACTATGCGGCGGGCATCCTGCACGAGCACCTCGCGACCCGCAGGGCGGGCGGGCTGTTCGACGTAAGCCACATGGGGCGCTTCCGCATCGCGGGGCCGAGGAGCGTGGCATTCCTGCAGCACGTGCTCTCGAACAACGTCGAGACGCTGCAGCCGTGGGGGCCCCACGCGCAGTACACCTTCATCCCCGATGAAGCCGGCGGCGTGATCGACGATGCGTACCTGTACCGCGTGGGCGAATCGGAGTATCTGTTGGTGGTGAACGCGGCGAACCGCGCGATCGACTGGCTCCACCTGCAGGGCGTGCGGGCCGGATGCATCGCCTGCACACGGCGGCAGGCGCTGCATGCGGCCCCTCCAACGGCAGAGGTCGTTCTGGAGGACCGCACCGAGCAGCTCGCGATGTTCGCCTTCCAGGGGCCGTTGTCGGGGCGCGTGATCGAGGGGCTGATTGAGAGCGGCGCGATGCCCGAACCACTGCGCAACCGCACGTCGAGGGTCAGGCTGTGCGGCGTTGAGCTTCTGTTGGCGCGCACGGGCTACACGGGTGAGCCGGTCGGCTTCGAGCTGTTCGTGAAGGCGGGGAAGGCGGAGGAGGTGTGGTGTGCGCTGCTGGAGGCGGGGCGCGAGCACGGCGTCGAGGCGGCGGGCCTGGGTGCGCGCGATACGCTGCGGCTCGAAGCGGGGCTTCCGCTGCATGGTCACGAGTTCGGCCTCGATCCCGAGGGGCGGCCAATCCCGGCCTTCGCGTCGCCGCTCGCGCCGATCGCCGTCAGCTTCAGCCCCCGCAAGGGCGAGTACATCGGGCGGGAGGCGCTCGCGCGGCAGTTCGAGCAGGCGCAGCTTCTCGTGCAGGGACGAGGCGAGGTGACCGACGTGCTGCCCCGGCAGTTCCGGGCGCTCGGCCTGATGGGGCCGGGCGTCGCGCGGCGCGGGGATGAGGTGTGCATCGGCGACCGGCGCGTGGGCGTAGTGACGAGCGGAACCGTCGCGCCGCACTGGCGGCTGACCGGTGAGGGCGCGACGATTGGGATCACGGACGAGTCCGCGCGCCGCAGCCTCAGCCTGGCGTATGTGGACCCGACGCTCCCTCCCGAGCAGGATGTCGAGGTGCTCATCCGGGGCAAGCGCGTTCGGGGGAGGATCGTCCGCTGGCACGGTCGCGCCGAGGCCCCTCCGTACTTCCACGCGATACCGGTCGAGTGGCAGAAGCCGCCGCCGCCCGCCATCGAGGGCGAGGGAGCGGCGAGGGCTGCCGAGCTGCTTCGGCGCGCGCTCGATAACCACGAGTGGCGTCAGCGGCGCTGCATTAACCTGATCCCCTCGGAGATGACGCCGTCGCCGCTCGTGCGGCTGCTGGAGGTCTCCGACCCCGTCGGGCGGTACGCCGAGCACCGCGCGCTGCACGCCGCCTTCGAGCAGGAAGTCTACTACTACCAGGGCACCGACTTCGTCGCGTGGGTCGAGGAGCGACTGCTCGCGGAGCTGCGCGAGTACCTGGGCTGCTCGCTGGTGGAGGCGCGGCCGATCAGCGGGCAGTTGGCGAACCTGACCCTCTTCAGCGCGCTGGCGGACTACCGCAACTCCACCGACCGACGCCGCGAGCCCGAACGAATCCGGATGGTGATGAACCACCACCTCGGCAAGGGCGGGCACCTCAGCGCCCAGCCGATGGGCGCGCTGCGCGACTGGGTCGCCATGGACCCGCGATCCGAGCGGTTCGCTGTGATCGACTTCCCTGTCTGCGAGGAGAACCCGTATCGCATCGACATCGACGCGACCGCCGAACTCATCGAGCGCCTGGACCCCGAGCTTCTCGTGCTCGGCAAGAGCCTGGTCTTGCACCCGGAGCCGGTGAGGGAGATCCGCGCACTCATTGAGGCGCGCTCACCTCGGCCGCTCATCATGTACGACATGGCGCACGTGCTCGGGCTGGTGGGACCGCACTTCCAGCTGCCCTTCAGCGAGGGCGCGGACTTCGTGACCGGCTCGACCCACAAGACCTTCTTCGGCACCCAGCGCGGGATCATCGGTGCCGACATCCCCGAGAACACGCCGGAGTACGAGCTCTGGGAGGCGGTCCTGCGGCGCGCGTTCCCCGGCATGACCAGCAACCACCACCTCGGCACGCTCGTTGGCCTGCTGCTCGCGGCCATCGAGATGAACACCTTCAAGGGGACCTACCAGCCCCAGGTCATCGCGAACGCCAAGGCCTTCGCGCGGGCGCTGAAGGACGCGGGCCTCGACGTGCAGGGCGATCCGACCTGCGACTACACCGAGACCCACCAGGTGGTCGTGAGGGTGGGCTACGGGCGCGGGTGCGAGGTCGCGCAGAGGCTTGAGGAAAGCAACCTCATCTGCAACTACCAGGCGCTTCCCGGTGACGACGGCTTCTCCGCAAGCTCGGGCCTGCGCCTGGGTGTCGCCGAGATGACGCGCTTCGGTTTGATGGAGGAGGACTTCGGGAGGGTGGCAGAGCTGATGGCGGACGTCATCACGGAAGAGCGCTACCTCCCCAACGAGGTCGCCGCCTTCCGCGCCGACTTCCAGGAGATGCGGTACTGCTTCGACACACAGGCGCTGGGTACGCGGAGGGAGGAAGTCCTGGAGGCCCTGTTCAGAGAGCCGTGACGTTCTTCGCCGTTCTTCTTGGCTTCGGCTCTTCCCGTTTTCGTTTCGTCCGTCGTCTCACCCCCACGTCAGCTTCGGGTGCCGCGCGGCAGTGGCTTCATCGACGCGCCTCACGGACGCGTGATGGGGCGCCTCGCGGAGGAGCTGCGGGTCGGAGCGGGCCTGCTCGACGATCTCCCGCACGATGGCGATGAACCAATCGAGGGTGGCCTTGCTCTCGGTCTCGGTAGGCTCGACCATAATGGCCTCCTTCACGATGAGCGGGAAGTAGACGGTCGGCGCGTGCACACCGTAGTCGATGAGGGCCTTGGCGATGTCGAGCGCGCGGATGCCTGTCTCGCTCGCGAGGCTCTGTGCGGAGAGCACGCACTCGTGCATGAAAGGCCCGGCGTGCGGGAGGTCGAGCGTGTCCTTCAGGGCTTCGGCGAGGTAGTTCGCGTTCAGCACCGCCGCCTCGCTGACGCGCCGCAGCCCCTCGGCGCCGTGGGTCAGCAGATATGCGTAGGCGCGCACAGCCACGAGGAAGTTACCATGGTACGAGTGCACGCGACCGATGGACTGCGGGTAGTCCCAGTCCCAGTCCAACGCGCCGTCGCGTTCGACGGCTCGCGGCACTGGGAGGAAGGGCGCCAGGTGCTCCTTCACCGCTACCGGGCCGGCTCCCGGGCCGCCGCCGCCGTGGGGCGTGGCGAAGGTCTTGTGCAGGTTGAAGTGCATCGCATCGAAGCCCATGTCGCCCGGGCGCGCGTAGCCCATGATGGCGTTCATGTTGGCGCCATCGTAGTAGGCCATCGCGCCGGCCGCGTGCACCATCTGCACGATCTGCAGGATGTCCGTCTCGAACAGGCCCAGCGTGTTCGGGTTAGTGAGCATCACGCCGGCCACATCGTCGCCGAGGGCCCGCCCAAGCTCCCCGAGGTCCACGCGCCCGCCGCTTGACCGGATCGTCGTCGCAGTGTATGCACAGCGCGTAACCGACGCCGGGTTGGTGCCATGCGCGCTATCGGGCACGATGATGCGGGTCCGGCGCTCATCGCCGCGGCTGTCATGGTACGCGCGGAACATGCGCACACAGCAGAACTCGCCCGCCGCGCCCGCCGGGGGCTGCAGCGTCGCCGCGTCCATCCCGCCCAGCTCCGCGAGCCAGCCCTCCAGCTCCCGGATCAGCCGCAACGTGCCCTGAGCGTGCGGCGCGGGGGTGTCGGGGTGCAGCAGCGCCCAGCCGGGCATCGCCGCGATCCGCTCGTTCACCTTCGGGTTGTACTTCATCGTGCACGAGCCGAGCGGATAGAAGCCCCGGTCGATGTTGAACGTATCCCGCGCGAGCAGCGCATAGTGTCGGGCGATCTCCGGCTCGCTGACCTCGGGCAAGCGTGGGGAAGCCTCGCGAAGGTGATGGACGGGGACGAGGTCGGCGAGGTCGCGCTCAGGTACGTCGCCGGCCGGCAGGCGCGTGCAGCGCTTGCCCGTCTGTGCGATCGACAGCAGCGTCGGTTGCGGCATCGGTACGCCCCTCCGTGAGGGCAACGGCTCACGACGCCAGGACGCCGACCAGCCCGTCCAGTTCCTCGCGCGTGCGTTGCTCGGTGACGGCGACAAGGACGCAATTCGCGAGTTCCGGGTACGCTCTCCCCAGCGCCGGCCCCACAAGGTAGCCGCGCTCGGCGAGGCGCGCGACGGCTTCCTCACCGGGGGCGCCCGTGTCCAGGACGAACTCGCTGAGGAACGGCGCCGCGAGCCTCACGCGCGCCACGCCACTCTCGCGCAGTCTATCGGCGAGGTAGTGGGCCTTGCGGGCGGATTGCTCGGCGACCTCGCGCAGACCGACAGGCCCGAGGGCCGCAAGATACACCGCCGCCGCGAGAGCACAGAGCGATTCGCTCGTGCAGATGTTGCTGGTGGCCTTCTCGCGGCGGATATGCTGTTCGCGTGCCTGGAGCGTCAGGCAGTAGGCGAGGTTGCCGGCGACATCCACCGTCTGCCCCACGATCCTCCCGGGCACGCGCCGCATCACCTCCTGGCGGCACGCGAACAGCCCGAGCAGCGGGCCGCCGTAACCCATCGGCAGGCCCAGCGGCTGCCCCTCGCCGATGGCGATGTCCGCTCCATAGGCACCGGGCGGTCTCAGAATCCCCAGCGAGATCGGTTCGACCTGCGCAACGAAGAGCGCGCCCGCGTCGTGCGCGAGTCCGGCGGCGCCCTCCATGTCCTCCAGCACGCCGAAGTAGTTCGGCTGCTGCAGGGCGACACAGCACACCTCGTCATCGACCGCGGCACGCAGCGCGTCGAGGTCGGTCTCTCCGCTCCCCGCGACGTAGGGGACCTCGACGATCTCGATCCCCATCGCGCTGCAGTATGTCTGCGCCACGTGCCGCGCCGCCGGCGCGAGCGCGCGGGAGACGAGGGCCCGGCGGCGCTGCGTCTCGCCCGCCGCGAGCAGGATCGCCTCGCCGAGGGCCGACGCGCCGTCGTACAGCGAGGCGTTTGCCATCGGCATGGCGGTCAGCTCGCAGATCATGCTCTGGTACTCGAAGAGCGCCTGGAGCATGCCCTGCGAGGCCTCGGGCTGGTACTGCGTGTAGCCCGTCAGGAACTCAGGGCGGCCGACGACATCGGCCACGATGCTGGGGATGAAGCGGTCGTACAGGCCGCCGCCGGCGAAGCAGATGAGGTCCTCGACGGAGTCGTTCTTCCGCGCCAGGCCCCGCATGTGCGCGAGGAGCTCGGGTTCGGTCAGCGGCTCGGGCAGGTTCGCAACTGCGGTCTCGCGCAGGCTGTGCGGGATGTCGCGGAAGAGGTCCTCGACGCTGCCGGCGCCCACGGCGGCGAGCATGGCGGACCAGTCGGCATCCGAGTGCGGCACGTAGGTCACGTGGCGCTCTCCTCGCAGTGCTGCGCGTAGGCCGAGGCATCCATCAACGAGGCCAACTCACTCACATCGCCGGTGCGGATCACGACCATCCAGCCCTGACCGTACGGGTCTTCGTTCACCAGCTCCGGTCGGTCAGCCAACTCGTCGTTCATCTCCACCACCTCCCCGCTCACCGGCGCCCAGAGATCGCACACCGCCTTCACGCTCTCCACCGTGCCCAGCGGCTCGCCCTGCTGAACAGGGCGGCCCGGTTCGGGGAGTTCAAGGAACACGATGTCCCCGAGCTGCCCCTGTGCGTAGTCGCTGATGCCGACACGCACCAGGTCGCTCTCCTGCTTGGCCCATTCGTGGGTCTGTCCGTATCGTCTATCGTCCGGTATCTCCACGCCGTGCGCCTCCTGGGTAATGTCCGAGTGTCCGCCGACGGTATGGTTCGGCACTCGGCCTGCCTCCGCCTTCCCATCATCCCACGGCCAGGACGGGCCGGATGTCTGCGCGTCGAAGGCGCGCGACGCGCAGACATGCGGCCCCTCCCTGCTTGCAGGGATACGCCGGAGGTTGCGCGAAGGCCCTGTTGCAGGGCCGTCGTCCGGGAAGGGGGATCACCCTTGAGCGACGCCGCAGAGCGCCTGTCACGCATCCGGTTGCTGATCCTCGACGTGGACGGCACGCTGACGGACGGCTTCGTCTACTACGGTCTGGCCGACGGGCCGTTGAAGCGCTTCCACATCCGCGACGGGCAGGGCGTCACGAACGTGCAGCGTGTCGGCGTCACGGTCGCGTTCGTGACCGGTGACGTGGCGGAGGCGACGCGGTTGCGCGCTGAGCGCCTGAACGTGGATGAGCTTCACCAGGGCATCGAGGACAAGGGCGACATCGTCCGGGCGCTCCTGGCACGCTACGGGCTGTCCCCCGAGGACGCAGCCTACATGGGAGATGAGCCCGGCGACCTGCCGGCGATGGCGGAGGTCGGCTTCTCGGCGGCCCCCGCCGACGCGGTGCCGGAGGTTGTCGAGCGCGTGGATTGGGTCAGCATCTTCCCCGGCGGACGCGGCGCGGTTCGCGAGCTGTGCGACGCCATCGTGAGAGCCCGGCAGGCATGATCGACCCGTCGAGGGTGTACGCGATTACGGCGACCTACAACGAGGCGGCGAACCTCCGCGAGCTGCACCGGCGCCTGCGCGCGGCTGTGCCGGAGGCGCACTGGGTGGTGGTGGATGACTCGTCCCCGGACGGCACGGGCGATGTCGCACGGAGCCTCGCGTCCGAGGACCCGCTCGTCTACGTGATCGAGCGTGTGGGACGCCGAGGTTACGCGTCCGCTCACCAGGAGGGCATGAGGTTCGCTCTCGACCAGGGAGCCGCCGCGATCGTCACGCTGGATGCCGACCTCTCGCACGACCCCTCCGCGATCCCCGCGATGATCGCGGCTCTCGCGGACCACGACGTGGTGATCGGCTCGCGCTATGCGCCGGGCGGAGGCTTCACGGGAGTGAGCGCCTTTCGCCGGATGCTCAGCGGCTTCGCGAGCTTCTACGTCCGCACGATCCTGCGCATCCCGGCGAGGGATTGCACGAGCGGCTTCCGCGCGTATCGCGCGGAGGTTGTGCAGCGCTCGGGGATGCTGCAGGAGGGACCCGAAGGCTACGTCTTCCTGAGCGAGGCGCTGTGGCTCTGCGTCCGCGCCGGAGCGCGCCTGGGCGAGGTCGCGATCACGTACGCGGCGCGGGGGGAAGGCAAGTCGAAGATGTCCGCGCGGATCATGTTCGAGTCGGCGTGGCGGACGCTCGCTGTGCGGGTGAGGCGGTAGGGCACGGCGACGGCGCACCCCGTCACCACAGTAGCCGGCGAGACGCCGGCGGTCCCAGCTAACGTCAACGGAACGGCAACGACCATTCGTGGCAGACGGACACGTGACCCGGGTTCTCTCCATCTGCATCCTGAACTGGAACACGCGCGAGTATCTCCGCGCGTGCCTGCAGTCGATCCGCGACACGCGGGGCGACCTGGAGCCCGAGGTCATCGTGGTGGACAACGCGTCGAGCGATGGCAGCGCGGAGATGGTGCGGGAGGAGTTCCCCGAGGTCGCGCTGATCGCCAACGCGCAGAACCTGAAGTACGCGCGCGGGAACAACCAGGCGCTGGAGCAGGCGACCGGAACGTTCAGGCTCCTGCTGAACCCGGATGTGGTGATCCAGCCGGGCGCGCTCGCCGAGCTTCTCGCCGCGATGGACCGCCACCCGCGGGCGGGCGCGGTCGCGCCGCGGCTGATGAACCCCGACGGCTCGCCGCAATCGTCGTGCCGCTCGTTCCCCCATCCGGCGGCGATCCTCTACGAGGCGATAGGGCTGTCGAAGCTCTTCCCGCGCAGCCGCCGGTTCGCGGCATACCGCATGGGCTGGTGGGATCACAACGATGAGCGCACGGTCGATCAACCGATGGCCTCGGCGCTGATGCTGAGGTCGGAGGCCCTCGACGAGGTCGGCCTGTTCGACGAGGGGTTCCCGATGTTCTTCAACGACGTCGATCTGTGCCGGCGGCTCTGGGATGCGAGATGGGAAGTGTGGTTCACGCCGGGCGCACAGGTCATTCACCACGTAGGGGCCAGCACGCGCCAGGTCCGGCGCGAGATGGTCGCCGAGTCGAACCGCAGCCTGCTGAGGTACTACGAGAAGCACTACCGGGGGCGGGTGAACCCAGTCGTATATGCAGCGGCGCGCGCTCTGATCCGCGTCGGGGGGCGCCTGCGGCGCTGATGTTGGGGCCTGTGGCTACTTCTGGCGGCTGCCGGCGAAGTGCTGTTCGTCGCGCTGCTTCATGATGGCGGTGGCGAAGGGCACGGCGGCGACGAGCCTCCAGTCGCCCTTCTCCAGCTTGAAGTCGATGTTCCCCTGCATGACCTGCACTTCTTGGACAGACCACGCGGGGCGATAGCGGAGCATGACCGGCACGGATGCCGAGCGGTGAGTGAAGCGATACTTGGGTGGGCCGAGCTCCCAGGAGTCGATGGCGGAGTAGACCTCCTTGCACGTCTCGCTCATCATGCCCGGGTTGGACTGCGACTGCGCATCGCTGCTGGCGAGCATGTAGGCCGCCTCGTAGTTGGCCTGCTGGATCCAAACGAGGTACTGATAGGCCACCCAGTCGGCGCCGGTATCGGGCAGGGCCGGACGGGAGAGCATGTAGTAGCGGTAGCCGCCGTAGCCCGCGGCGAGCAGGGCCGCGATGAGGAACACCTTCTTGAGGATGGAGACGATCCGCAACGTCCAGATGCCGCGCCTCTGCATCGGTTGCGATCCTCCTTGCCGCCGTACCGCGGCGTCTCAGGCAGGGCCGATCTGCAGCCGCTTGACGCCCTCGCGGATCTGCCCGAGCAAGGCCTCCATCTCGGCCTGCGAGGCATGTCGCGGAGTGAGGCCCGCCCCGCGCATGTACTGCAGAGCGCTGACCGCCATCTCGAAGTCCTCGGGACGCCCACGCCGGGCCGCAGCCTGCGCGAGGTAGAAGTAGGCGTCCGGGTTTGAGCTGGCCTTGCCGACCGCCTCGCGCAGCTCGCTCAGCGCATCATCGACCTCGCCCTGGCGCAGGAGCGCGACCGCGGCGGCGACCAGCGCGTCCCCATCCCCGAGCTGGATCTGGTCGGACTTCTGCGCCAGCTCCCGCGCCCGTTCCAGGTCCTTGCCCTGCGCAATCAGCAACCACGCCAGGTTGCGTGGGTAGTCGGCGTTGGAGGGTTCGAGTTCGACGGCGCGCGTGTACTCCTGAGTTGCCGCCTCGGTTCGCGGGGCCCGCACGTAGGCCTCGGCCAGCAGCGCATGACCCTCGGCGTTCTTGGCGTCCAGATCGCGCGCCTTCTCCAGAGCCGTGGTCGCGTCCGCCAGCGACCCGACGCCCAGGGCCAGGCGGCGCAACCGCACCCGACCCAGGTCCCGCCACGCATCCGCCTTCGCAGGCGCCAGCTTCGTCGCCTCCACGAAGTAGCGCTCGGCCTCATCCAGCTTCCACGCTCCGGCGCTGATGCGGCCCGCCGTCGTGATGGGCTCTGCATCCTTCGGCTTCAGTGACGCGGCCGTCTCGGCGGCATTCAGCCCCAGCGTGGCCTCGCCCAACTCCGCACACGCCTTCGCGAGGCCAAGCTGCGCGTCGTAGTTCTTCGGGTCGGCCGCCGCGGCACGCTTGAACACGACGAAGGCATCGTTCGGCTCGCTCTTGTCCAGGTACGCTTGACCGGCCGCGGTCAGAGTGGCAACGGAGCAGTCGCCGCGCACGGCATCGTTGCCCGCCTGTCCGCCCGGCCCGCGACCATACAGACAGCCGTTGAGCAGCACCAAGACAGCGCCGAGCGCTGCCAACCCAAGGAAGGGCAGCTTCATGGGGCACGATCCTCCGCCAAGGTATCCGCCGGCGGCACCCGACGTACCGCCCCGCCATTATACCGCAAACTCCTGCGGGCGCAAAACGGGACAGAGGCTTTTTGCGGCTTGTGTTCGTCACCGACCAACGGCGCGGGAACGCCGCTGTCCCGTCTTCCACGTCAGATCATCCGCCGGCCCTTCATCACGGCGTACACGCGCTCCATCGCCAGCTCGACGGCGGCCTGGACGAGGCTCGTGCCCGCGGACTGCGCGCGTTCCACGGCGAGGTCGAAGTTCTCGCCGATCTTCGTCTTCAGGACCTCGTACACTTGCGCCTGCGAGGGCTTGATGGCCGACAGCGAACTTGAGTACTCGAGCATGGAGGCGATCACGCCGCCAGCATTCGCCAGGATGTCGGGCACGACCGGGATGCCGCGCTCCTCCAGGACCTGCATGCCCTCCACCGTGGTCGGCATGTTGGCCGCCTCCACCACACAGCCTGCCCGGATCTTCCGGGCCACCGTCCCGGTGATCACATCGCCGGCCGCCGCGGGGATCAGGACGTCCACGTCCAGGCCGAGGAGTGCCTCATTGCCGATGGGTCGGCCGCCGGCGAAGCCCCCGACTGTAGCGGCCTTCGCCGCGTGCTCTAAGAGCCCGTCGATGTCCAACCCATCGGGGTCGTGCGTGCCGCCGTACAGGTCCGTGACTGCGACGACCTTCGCTCCCTCGGCCACGAGAGCCGAGGCCAGCGGGCGGCCGACATTCCCGAAGCCCTGAAGCGCGACCGTCGCCCCCGCCGGGTCCTTGCCGAGGACCTCCCGAACCATGCGCACCGTCACGTACGCGCACCCGATGCCGGTGCTCTCCCGGCGGCCGGGCAACCACCCGTGCACCCCTTCCCCCTTCCCCGTGACGGAGGCCGGATCGAGGGTCTCGTTGTAGATGAAGGCCATCTCATCCGGCCCGGTGCCCATGTCCGGCGCGGGGATGTAGACGTGCTTCAGGAACACCTCGCGGAACTGCTGCGCGTAGTATTCGATGGCATCCACGGAGATGATCTTCTCGAACTCCAGGTCCCGCGGCTTGCGCTCGAACAGCTCGTACATCCGCGCCATGTCCACGCGGATGCCGGTCTTGCCGCCGCCGAACTCCACATCGCACGCGGCGCACTTCAGCGTCATCAGTCGCGCCAGCTCCGTCGTCTCCCAGATCGTCACATCCGGCGCCAGCCGAACGCCCCCCTTGAACGGCCCGCGCGCGGAGTTGTGCAGGGCCAGGCAGCCCCAGAAGTTGACCACCTTCCCGAGGATCTTGCAGGGCACGCGGAAGATGATCACCTCCTGCGGCGCGATCAGCTCGTGGACATCCTCCGGCGGAATGCCCAGCCTCCGTCCGGCTCGCTCCATCAGCCAGACGGACCGCGTGACCGGCTCCGCAGCCTGCAGAACGGCTTCCATCTCACTCGTGTGGCCGTGGTCGAGCATCCGTAGCGCCTCCCCTTGAAAGCTCCACGACGAACCGCCCCGTGAGGCGGTCTCCGTCCCTCAGCGTCACCGGCCCCAGCCGGCACTCCGACAGCAGGTGCAGCAGCACCGCGCCCTGGTCGAGGCACGCCCGCACATGCGCATCCGCATCGGCACCCACGCGCAGCCCCTCTCCCTCCGGGTTCAACAGCGCCGCCTCGTAGATGTTCAGCTTCACGCCCCGGAAGTCGTTCGTCCCGAGTTCGGTCTCATCCAGGCTCCACGGCCAGGTCGGGCGCGTGCTCTCAGGGAGCAGCGGCGACCCCGCATCGCGCCGCGCCTTCGCGCGCCCCTCCGTGCGGCTGATGCTGTCCGCGGGGTACTCGCCCCACTCCGACCAGCGCCGCCAGGTCAGCTCATCGCACGCGCTGCGGAGGGGGATTCGGACCCCGATCTCGCGCGCATAGAGCGGCTCGCCGTGGTATGTGTAGTCATACCCTATCCGGCCGACACCAAGGCGGTCGATCTCCCACGTCACGGAGCCAGTGAAGCCCTCGTACGCATCCTCGATGGTCAGCACGAGAGCGCCCTGACCTCCGCGCGCGGAGACGCTCTTCACGACCCTCGTCTCCGCGTGAGGCAGAACCTCGTACGGGGCGACATTCGGCGGTCCGAGATCACCGAAGTCGAAGCGCGTGACATGCAGCATCGGCAAGCCGAGCACTGCGGTCGTGTGCCGACGATCTTCGGCGTCGACGCGGCCGGAGGCCTTGTCCAAGACTATCCCAAAGCTCTCGCCCTCGATCACCAGTTTCCCGCCTTCCTCGTGCCTCGCGGGAGGGCCGGCGGTCGGCTGGGGCAGCGGCTCACGCGGGCGCTCGCCCAGCTGGATCGCCGCAACGGTCACGAGTTCGCCCCGCGCATCGTGCACGCGCACGAGCGCGACCTCGCCGGGCTGCGTGCCCGGAGGAACCGGGATCGCGAACTGTGCCGTCTCTCCCGGCGCTGCGGAGATGTCGAGCGATCCCTGCCGATCGTGGAGTTCCCACGTGAAGCGCAACTCCGTGAGGTCGGTGAACGAGTACTCGTTGCGGACAGGGAGGCGCATCTCGCTCGTGCCTGGGGCGAAGTCCACCTGCCGGGAGGGGAAGGCGACCGGGCTGTGGATGAGCTTGCTCAGCCACCACTCGGGCTTCGGACGACGCCAGGCGTCGATGAGGCCCCAGAAGCCGTGATGCCACGCGTAGCCCACCTTCTGGCCGTCGGGCAGGTAGAAGGGCTCATCGAACGCCGCCCAGATCGCGCCGCCGATGACGCGGTCCGAGTCCACGATGGACTGCCAGGCGCCGGGCGGCGTGCCGGGCGGCCCCGTGAACTGCTCCGCGAGCCTGCGGCCCCACGGCGAGCCCGCGTCGCTGTGGCCCAGACCCCACAGCTCGCGCAGGCCCGGGTCGATCCGCACATCGGTCTGCTCGTGGCAGACGGGGAAGTTGTACTCACCCAGCAGGATCGGGCGCGGGTCGCCCTGCAGGTGCTGGTCATACGGCACCGGCGCGTAGTGCAGGTTCGCGATGTCGCAGAGGCGCTTCGGGTCGGGGTTGTTGAAGGTCGTCGGGCGCGTTGGGTCGAGCTGCTTGCATAGCTGCGCCGAGACCTCAAACAGCGGGTTGAACTGCGACTCGTTCGCCAGCGACCACATGATGACGCTCGGGTGCGCGTGGCAGGCATCGATCATCGCCGAGGTCGGCTCCAGCACCGCGCGCAGGTGCGACGGATCGCTGTCGTTGCCCACCCAGCAGAACGGCGCCTCAACCTCCACGTACAGGCCGAGCCGGTCGGCCGCCTCCAGGAACTCGTCGGTCGGCGGATAGTGGCTCGTGCGAACGTAGTTCAGGTTCGCGCCCTTCAGCAGTTGGGCATCCGTCTCCGCATGGCAGGCCGTATTCGCGCGGCCGGTCAGCGGGTCGATCTCGTGCCGACAAGCACCCGCCAACTTCACCCTTCGCCCGTTCACGTGGAGCTGACTTCCGCGCACCTCGATCCTGCGGAACCCGATCTCCCGCTCGATGCGCTCGACCAGCTTCCGCCCCTGGCGCAGGTCGATGCGCACGAGGTAGAGGTTCGGCTTCTCCGCGCTCCACTGCAACGGTCGCGGCACGCGCGACGCGTAGGTCAGTTCGCGACTGCCTTCGGGCGCATCTCCTGGGGGTACAGGAGCGAGGGGGCAGACACATGGGTCTGCCCCTACGCCGCCCGACGGGGAGTGTAGGGGCGGACCCACGTGTCCGCCCCGCCGAGTACCAGTCTCCAGGTGCGGCTGGGACTGCTCGACCGCCTTCCCCTGCGAGTCGATGAGTGAGACGAGGAGGCTCAAGCCCGCCTGCTCGGCGCCGGTCGTGTTCGCAAGGGCGAGGGCGAGCTTCAGCTCTCCGTCCTCGTACCTGTCATCGAGACCCGCGTCGATCCGCAGCCGCGACACGTGCACGGGAGGCAGCGCGTAGAGGCACACCTTCCGGTCGATCCCGCCGAGGCTGTGGAAGGCATACCCGGACGAGTAGGAGAGCGCCTCGGAGAGCGTGTCCTCCGTCATCGCGAGATCGAGCCGGTTCATCTCGCCGACGCGCGCGGCGTCGGTGACGTCCCACTCCACCGGCGTGAACAGATTCTCGCTGCGCCCCAGGTGGGTTCCATTCAGCCAGTAGTCCGTGCCCGCATGGATGGCATCGAAGCGCAGGATGATCCGCCGGCCGCGCCATGCAGCGGGAATCGCGACCTCCCGCGCAACCGCAACCGCCCGGTCACGCGGCAGGTCGTAGCCCTGCTGAACCCACTGTCCGGGCACACTGAAGGGCTTCCAGCCGTCGGCATCGAGAGGCAGCTTCCGCGCGTCCTCCACTGCCTCCGGATGGATGAGCCACGGACCATCCAACGACACCTCCGCCCTCGCCAGGCCTGACTGTCGCGTCGGGATTGGCCGGTAGCGCAGCGGCTCGAAGTGGCGCTCCTCCGGCGCGATGGCCCGACGGTCCTCAACGCCGTCGTTGCTTGCGACGAGTTCGAGCATGGCGTCGGGCTTGGCGGCTGCGTCGAGCGCATCGCGAGCGAACTGGTAGTGACCGGTCGTATCCGTCCGCGTCGTCAGCAAGCTACGCCCCGTGGCCTCCTCCCTCAACTCGACCTGCGCGTCGGCGAGGGGGTCGTAGCGCAGGTCGAGCACCTCACCGTGGATGTCTCCGATCAGCGTCGATGGGGGCCCGAGGTGCACCGCCGTCGGTGAGGGTGCAGGCGCCCACAGCTCGATGGCGGAGACAACGGCGTTGACGGTCGCTTCCATGCGGAAGCCGAGGTTCAGCACGCCACTCGCGTAGGTCTCGCGCGGCAGCCGGAACAGCAGTCGCTCGGCGCCTCCCTTCGGCAGCGGATGCGGACCGTGGAGTTGCAGCTCCCCGGCCCAGAGGCTCTGCACGCGCGGGTTGTACGGCTCGTTCGCGTAGGTGATGGCGAGGACGTAGTCCATCCCCGGCTGCAGCCCCTCGTACGTAGCGCGCACCTCATGCCACTCCCACGCGACCGTCCGCGCCTTCTCGTCCGCGTTCACCGCCGCGGGGCTGTACTCGTGCACGCCCCCGAACGTGGTGATGTGCGGCTGACGCCCCGGCACCCCGCAGTCATCGTACGCCTGGAGCTGATAGCCGTCCGGCATGGCCGCGAGAGAGTACTCGCCGCTCATCTGCGCCTCCCCCGCCACATGGATGATGGCCAACACCCCTGTGACCACAACGGCTAGCCAGGTGGGTGCTCGTCTCACGCTGAGGCTCCCGTTTACGACATGGCGTCGTTCCCGAGCCCCATTCGCCAACTCCTACTCCCGAGTCCTCCAGGCGTGGCGCCATGGCAGGAGCGTCGCCGCCGCAGGGCGAGGGCCGAGCGGCAGCCGAGCCCGGTTGCGTCGACGGGCTCCACGATGCGCTGGCGCGACCAGGACGCCCGTACAGTCCCGGCTGGCGACCCTCACCGTTGTGGACGTGCTAGTGTCCAGTCCCAGAAATATCTACATTATAATGCACCAGGGCTTGCTTGGGCGTCTTGGTCCAGGCAAAGGGCGTCGGATGCTGGTTCCAGTCGCGGAGGTACCCGTGTAGGGCTTTGTACAGG
>VGFC01000122.1 GCA_016869045.1 Armatimonadota bacterium | reverse complement strand
ATGGCCCATCTTGTGCTAGCCTCCTGCGCGGGCTCTGCCCGCTGGTGGTTGGCCCCACCAGAGGCTAGCACTTCTCCTCCCCCACCGCAACCCCCAACTCCCTTACCTACAACCTGCGGTCGCACCCCGCGTCCTTGACAACCACCTACCCCATCCGTATACTCTCAGGCGCGTTTCCCGGCTGAAGCTGCTTTTCCCGAGCGGAGGCGCAGTGGTCGTCGCGGCCCGCGGGGTCGAGGCTGTCCCCGCCTGGGGTCCGATGGCGAACGTCGGACGCGGCCTGCGGGCCGAAGCACGGCCCCCATGCGCTACAAGACCCTCGCACAACTACAGAGGCCGCATGAGCGCATCGTGTGCGAGATCGACCACCCGGCCCCGGCGGGCACGGGGGTCGATTTGCGGGGGAACACTGTTGGCCGCGTCGAGCTGACCAATACGGGCAAGACGATCGTGGCCCGGGGCAACATCGCGGGGCAGGGCGTCCTGACCTGCTCGCGGTGCCTGCGCGAGTTCCCCTGGGTCTTCGACGTGTCATTCGTCGAGCACTGCGCGCTGCGCCAGATCGACGATCCGGCCGTGTACGCGACCGGCGAGGATGAGGAGGACCCCATCCCGATCGTCGATGATGAGTTGGTCGATCTGACGGAGCTGATCCGTCAGATGATCGCCCTCGAAGTGCCGTTCCAGCCGCTCTGCAGGCCCGACTGCCGGGGGCTCTGCCAGAAGTGCGGCGCCGTTCTCGACGAGGAGCAGTGCCGCTGCGGGGCGGACGCGACCGACCCGCGTTGGGCGAAGCTCGGAGAGCTGCTTGAGGAGTAGGGACGTGTGCTGGGCTGCGCGCCAACACGGGCGGCGGCCGGCGTAGAAGGGAACCGAACATGGCACTACCGAAACGACGACATTCCCACGCCCGCACGGGTCAGAAGCGGGCGCACCTGGCTCTCTCCGTACCCCGCTACGTGGTGTGCGCGAAGTGCGAGGCCCCCGTGATGCCGCACAACGTCTGCCGCAAGTGCGGCTCCTATCAGGGGCGTCAGGTGCTCAAAGTCCGCGAGCGCAAGGGCAAGAAGGGCGAGCGGCGCAAGTAAGTCATCGGCAACCAGCCGGCCCAGGTGCACTGACCGATGGCCTCCCGCATGTGCATAGCCGTGGACGCGATGGGCGGCGACCGGGCCCCCGACGAGGTGGTGGCCGGCGCGCTCCGGTCTTGCGGCGAGGCGGGGCATGACGTCCTGCTGGTGGGCCGGCCCGACGCCATTGAGCGGTGCATGGCCGGGCAGAGCTTCCCGGCGGACCGCGTGAGGGTGCTGCCGGCGGAAGAAGTCGTCGGAATGGGCGATCCGCCCGCTTCGGCCCTCAAGCGCCGCAACACTTCCCTCGCCGTCGCCGTGCAGGCGGTTCGGGACGGCGAGGCCCAGGCGGTCGTCTCGGCGGGCAACAGCGGCGCCTTCATGGCCTATGCCACGCTGCGGCTGGACACGGTGGAGGGCGTCGAGCGGCCGGCTATCGCCATCGTCCTGCCCACGCCGACGGGGCCCCACGTGCTGCTGGACGCCGGGGCCAATGCCGCCTGCCGGCCCGAGCACCTGGTGCAGTTCGCCCACATGGGCGCCGTCTACGCGCGCGACGTACTGGGGGTCGCCAACCCTCGCGTCGGCCTCTTGAGTATCGGCGAAGAGGCCACAAAGGGGAGCGGCCTCACGAAGGCGACACACAAGCTGCTCAGCGAACTCGGGGATAGCCTGAACTTCGTCGGCAACGTCGAAGGCGACACGACCTTCGAGGATGTGGCCGACGTCATCGTCTGTGATGGGTTCACGGGGAACGTCTTCCTGAAGACGGCGGAGGGCATGGCCGGGGCCATCATGCACGGGCTGCGCGCGGCCTTCACGAGCAGTCTCCAGGCCAAGCTCGGCGCCCTGCTGGTCCGCAAAGCGCTGGACGCGTTCCGCCAGACCTTCGACTACGCGACATACGGCGGCGCGCTCCTGCTGGGAGTCAATGGCATCTGCATCGTCAGCCACGGGCGGTCGGACGCCCGTGCGATCCGGGCGGCCATCGCCGTCGCCAAGCGCTCCGTCGAGGCGCGCGTCATCGAGCACATTGCCGCCTCCTGTCTGGGAAATTAGGGACAGGCACCAATTTTCGACGTCCAAAATTGGTGCCTGTCCCTAATTTCCCACATCTGGTGAGTGAAGTTGAGCACGCCCTCAATCTCGGCGAAGGTGTTGGGCCTCGGGACCTACCTGCCCGAGCGCGTCCTCACCAATGCCGAACTGCAAGCCCGTCCCGAGCTGGACACGAGCGACGAGTGGATCGTGCGCCGCACGGGCATCCGTGAGCGCCGACTGGCCGCCGACGATCAGGCCACCTCGGACCTGTCCACCCTCGCCGCCGAGGCCTGTCTGGCCGATACCGGCGTCTCGCCGGACGCCATCGACCTCATCATCGTGGCGACCGTCACCCCGGACATGCTCTTCCCCGCCACGGCCTGCCTCGTGCAGCGCAACCTGGCCGCCCGGCGTGCGGCCGGCTATGACCTGCTGCTCGGCTGCACGGGATTCGTGTCGGCCCTGGCGACCGCGGCTCAGTTCATCACCAGCGGCTCCTTCGAGCACGTCCTCGTGATCGGCGCCGACACCCTTTCGCGCATTACGGACTGGACGGACCGCTCCACGTGCGTGCTGTTCGGCGATGGGGCGGGCGCAGTGCTGCTCGGCCCCGGCGAGCCCGGCGAGGGGCTGTTGTCGTTCGTGATGTCGAACAACGGGGAGGCCTCCGGCTTGCTCTCCATGCCCGCCGGCGGGTCGCGACTGCGGATCACTCCGGAGGTCGCTGCCGCCCACCTGGACTGCATCCGGATGGAAGGCAAGGAGCTCTTCCGCCTGGCGGTCGAGGGGATTCCCACCGCCGCCGAGGATGCGATGCGGGCCGCCGGGCTCGGGCCCGATGACATCGACATGATGATCATGCACCAGGCCAACATCCGCATCATCGAAGCGGCGGCCGAGCGCTTCGGCTTCCCGCCGGAGAAGGTCGCCGTCACAATCGATCGGCATGGCAACACCTCGGCGGCCTCGATGCCGCTGGCTCTCGATGAGCTCCGCGCGCAGGGCCGTCTGTCTGCCGGAGATCGGGTTCTGCTGGTCGGTTTTGGGGCCGGGTTCGCCCTCGCGGCAGCCGTAGTTCGCTGGTAGCCCGAGCCCAAACGCGCGGGAACGCGCCGTCCGCACACGGAAGGGAGCGATGGCTGTGGACTTCGCCTTCACTCAGGATCAACAGGACATCTTCGCCGCGATCAAGGAGTTCTGTGACGAGGAGCTGGCCCCCAAGGCCAAGGAGACCGACGAGCGCGGCGACTTCCCCTGGGAGACCGTCCGCCAGGTCGCCGAGATGGACCTCATGGGCATCCCCGTCCCCGAAGAGTATGGCGGCATGGGCATGGACTTCCTGACCTGGACCGTTGCCGCCGAGTACCTCAGCACGGCCTGCACCACCACCGGCGCGGTGTTCGGCGCGCACATGCTCGCCCTCTACCCGATCATGGCCTACGGCACCGACGAGCAGAAGGCCAAGTACCTCCCGGCCTTGGCCACCGGTGAGAAGATCGGCGCCTTCGGCCTGACCGAGCCCAACGCCGGCTCCGACCAGAGCACCATCGCCACCCGCGCCGAGCGAGATGGCGACGACTACGTCCTCAACGGCACCAAGATCTTCATCACCAACGGCGGCGAGGCCGAGATCTACGTCATCATCGCCACCGTCGGCCAGCGACTGGGTGTGCGCGGCCTGACGGCCTTCATCGTCGAGAAGGGCACGCCCGGCTTCGAGTTCGGCAAGAACGAGAAGAAGATGGCGTACAAGTCGCTCTCGAACCGCGAGCTCATCTTCGATGACTGCCGCGTCCCCGCCGGGAACATGCTGCTCACCGAGAAGCGTGGCTTCCGCGTCGCGATGGGCACGCTGGGCGTCGGGCGTATCGGCATGGCCATCGGCGCGGTCGGGCTGGCCCAGGCGGCCCTCGACGCCGCCGTGCCCTACTCCAAGACGCGCGTGCAGTACGGCCAGACCATCGAGAACTTCCAGGCCATCCAGTTCATGATCGCCGACATGGCCACCGAGATTCAGGCCGCGCGCCTGCTCTCCTATCAGGCCGCCTGGATGAAAGACCAGGGCCTGGAGTTCGAGAAGGTTGCCGCGATGGCCAAGCTCTATGCCTCCGAGGCCTGCAGCCGCGTGACCAGCAAGGCCGTCCAGATCCACGGCGGCTACGGCTACACTGCCGAGTTCCCCGTGGAGCGCTACTTCCGCGAGGCGAAGCTGTTCGAGATCGTCGAGGGCACCTCCGAGATCCAGCGGCTCGTCATCGCGAACCGTGTGCTCAAGGAGTACGCCGACAAGAAGCGGTGACGAGGAACGCCAGCGCATGAACATCATCGTCCTCATGAAGCAAGTCCCGGACACGGCCGAAGTGCGGATCGATCCGGTGAGTAACACCCTCGTCCGCGAGGGCGTCCCGTCGATCATCAATCCGTTCGACGAGAACGCCATCGAAGAGGGCATCCGGCTGGTCGAGAAGCATGGCGGCCGGTGCACGGTCCTCACGATGGGCCCGCCCCAGGCCGAGGAGGCCCTCCGCCGCGCCCTTGCGATGGGCGCCGACGAGGCGGTCCACGTGTGCGGCCGGGAGTTCGCCGGCGCGGATACCTGGGCCACGTCCTACACCCTCGCTCAGGCGATCCGGCAGCTCGGCGAGTTCGATCTCATCATCTGCGGGAAGCAGACCTTCGAGGGCGACACCGCCCAGGTCGGGCCGGGCGTCGCCGAGCAGCTCGGAATCGCCCAGGCGACCTACGCCATCGAGGTGCAGATCGAGGGCCGGAAGATGCGCGTCAAGCGCGTGCTGGAGGACCGCTACGAGACGCTGGAGGTCCGCCTGCCCGCGCTCATCTCGGTCGTGAAGCAGATCAACGAGCCGCGTCACCCGCGCCTCAAGAACGTGATGGCCGCGAAGAAGAAGCCGATCACGGTCTGGGGCGTGGACGACCTGGACGCCAGACCGAACCTGATCGGCCTGGCCGGGAGCCCCACGAGCGTCGTGCGCATCTTCGCCCCCGAGCGCCACCACAAGGGCGAGATCATCGAGGGCGAGACGCCCGTCGTCGTGGACAAGCTCATTGAGAAGCTGCGCCAGCTCGAAGCCGTCTAAGCAGACCGGGGGCCGCCGTGCCCTACGCGGGCGGCGGCCTTATGCCGTTGTAGGGGCGGACCCACGTGTCCGCCCTACCCTCGGAGGGGCGGACACGTGGGTCCGCCCCTACAACGGCATACGTCACCGGTCCACCAACCAAGAGAGATCACAGCCGATGGCGATCGTTGTTGACGCACCCAAGTGCACCGGATGCATGCTCTGCGTGCGGGCCTGTCCGTACGAGGGGATCGTGGTCGAGGAGAAGGTCCCTCGTCTGACGGACACGTGCACGTACTGCGCGGCATGTGTGAGCGCCTGCAAGGTCGAGGCCTTGCGGCAGGAACGTCCGCCCAAGGAGGAGACCGACACCTCCCTGTACCGCGGGCTGTGGGTCGTGGCGGAGCACGACGACCAGCGCCTGGCGCCGGTCACCCGCGAGCTGCTCGGCGAGGCTCGGCGGCTGACCGCCGACCTGGCTGAGCCGGTGTCGCTCGTGCTGATCGGGCACAACGTGGAGGAGCTGATCCCGGCCGCCGCAGCCGCCGGCGCGGACCGCGTCTACCTCGTGCAGCATGAGGTCCTCAAGGACTACCGCACGGGGCCGTACACCGACGTGCTCTGCGGGCTGATCGAGGACCGGAAGCCCGAGATCGTGCTCTTCGGCGCGACGGCGCAGGGCCGCGACTTCGCGCCGCGTTGCGCGAGCCGACTGGTCGCCGGGCTGACGGCCGACTGCACCGGGCTGGGGATCGACGTCGAGCGCCGGTTGCTCATCCAGACCCGCCCGGCCTTCGGCGGCAACATCATGGCGACCATCCTCACCGAGCACGCCCGCCCGCAGATGGCGACGGTCCGCCCGAAGGTCATGCGGCCCATCCCGCCGCGCGAGGGCGTGGCGCCGGAGATCATCGAGATAGCGGTCCACCTCGACGAGCGCGCGGTCATCACGAAGGTGCTCGAAGTCGCCCGGCAGGAGCGCCACACCGTCAACCTGGCCGACGCCGAGATCATCGTCTCCGGCGGCCGCGGCCTCAAGAAGCCGGAGAACTTCGACCTCGTCTTCGACCTGGCCGACGCGCTGGGGGCGGCTGTCGGCGCCTCGCGCGCGACCGTCGATGCGGGCTGGATTCCGGCGTACCATCAGGTCGGGCAGACGGGCACCACGGTGCAGCCTAAGATCTACGTCGCCTGTGGCATCTCCGGCGCCATCCAGCACCTGGCCGGGATGCAGACCTCCGACGTGATCATCGCGATCAATGACGATCCCGAGGCGCCGATCTTCAAGGTCGCCACCTACGGGATCATCGGTGACCTCTTCGAAGTCATCCCCGCTCTGACGGAAGCCATCAGGCGCCAGCGGCAGTAGCGCAGCCGAGTGCGGAACGGGAGGGCCCGACTCGTGTCGGCGATGGCGTTTGTCTTTCCGGGGCAGAACTCGCACTTCGTCGGAATGGGCCGCGACCTCTGGGATTCCGGCGGAGTCGCGCAGGCGATGCTGGAGCGCGCGGACGAGGTCCTCGGCTTCCCGCTGAGTTCGCTGATGTTCGAGGGCCCGGAGGAGGACCTGACCGCCACCCAGAATCAGCAGCCCGCGATCCTGACCCACAGCGCGGCGTGCCTGGCGCTGCTGGAGCAGCGTGGGATCGAGCCGCAGATGGTTGCCGGGCACAGCCTCGGCGAGTACTCGGCCCTGATCGCCGCGGGGTGTCTGGAGTTCGGGGACGCACTCCGGCTCGTCCGCCGCCGTGGTGAGCTGATGGCCGCGGCCGGCGGCGGCGCGATGGCTGCGGTCATCGGCCTTGACCCTCCGGTCGTTGAGGAGGCCTGTCGCTGCGCGCAGGAGGTCGGATTCGTGGCGGTCGCGAACTACAACTGCCCCGGTCAGGTCGTGGTCACCGGGGAGCCTGAGGCGGTTCACGAGGCGTCGCGGCTGCTCCAGGAGGCGGGGGCGAAGCGCGTCCTGCCCTTGCGGGTGTCGGGGGCCTTTCACTCGCCCCTGATGGCGTCGGCTGCCGAGCAGCTGCGACCGGTGCTTGAGGCGGCCCCATTCCGGGACGCGCGCGTGCCGCTGGTCGGCAACGTGGATGCGCGGCCGCGCACGAGCGGCGACGAGATTCGGGACGCCCTCGCCGAGCAGATCACGAGCCCGGTGCTGTGGGAACCGAGTGTGCGGAGGATGGCGGAGGCCGGCATCGACACCTTCGTCGAGGTCGGCCCAGGCAAGGTCGTCAGCGGGCTCATCCGTCGCATCGTCGAGGACGCCCGCGCCGAGCCGGCGGGGACGGTTGAGGCGATCGAGGCACTGTCGTTGTAGGGAGGGGCCGCATGGCCGAAGGCCATCCGGCCCACAAACGGAGGGCCGCAATGCTCGAAGGTAGGGTGGCCATCGTAACCGGCGCCGGCGGCGGGATCGGCAGCGCGATTGCGCGCCGGTTGGCGTCCTCGGGCGCGAAGATCGTCGTGAACGACCTCGACGAACCCGCGGCCCAGGCCGTGGCCGCGGAGGTCGAGGCGCTTGGGCGCGAGGCGATGGTCAATGCGGGCAGCGTGGCCGATCTGGCGGCCATGGAGGCGATGGTGGCTGGCGCTCTAGAGCGCTGGGGCACCGTCGATATCATGGTGAACAACGCGGGCATCACGCGCGATTCGCTCCTCCTGAAGATGACGGAGGAGCAGTGGGACCTCGTCATCGCCGTTCACCTCCGGGGCGCTTTCTGCTGCACCAAGGCGGTCACGCGCCCCATGATGAAGCAGCGCTACGGGCGGATCATCAACGTCGCCTCGGTCGTCGGCGTGATGGGCAGCCCGGGCCAGGCGAACTACTCGGCCGCCAAGGGCGGGATCATCGCCCTGACGAAGACCACGGCCCGCGAGCTGGCGGGTCGCAACATCACCTGCAACGCCGTGGCCCCCGGCTTCATCGAGACCCGGATGACCGAGGCTCTCGGACCGGCGGTGCGGGAGGAGTACCTCTCCCGCATCCCGCTCGGGCGGCCCGGCCTGCCGGAGGACGTCGCCAACGTCATTCACTTCCTGGCGTCCCCCGACGCCGACTACATCACCGGTCAGGTCATCCACATCGACGGCGGCATGGTGATGTAGGGGCGCCATTCCCGGTGCCCACCCATGTAGGGGCGCCATTCATGGCGCCCGATCATGTAGGGGCGCGATTCATCGCGCCCGCCGCCGTACCGACGGTCGCGGACTGCGTTCCGCACCCAGCAATGAAGGAGACAGCACATGGCGCTCTTCGAGCAAGTGAAAGAGATCATCGTTCAGGAGCTGTCCGTCGCGGAGGAGAAGGTGAAGGAGTCGTCCACCTTCGAGAGCGACCTACGGGCCGACTCGCTCGACGTCGTTGAGCTCGTGATGGAACTGGAGGAGAAGTTCGAGATCGAGATTCCCGAAGAGGACTTCGAGCAGATCAAGACGGTCGGCGACCTCGTCCGGTACATCGAGGGCAAGCTGGCCGAGCGCGAGCAGTAGCGCCGCCGGACGCGTGGTGGGAAGCACGCGCCCTTGGTCGTGGGGGGACGTCCACTGCGCAGTTGGTTCTGGCGGGCCGCTGTTGGCTCGGTCTCGGGAGAAGCACATGCGACGACGCGTAGTCGTGACAGGCATGGGCAGTGTCTCGCCCTTCGGGCTGGGGCTGCGACCCCTGTGGGACGCGGTGCTGGAGGGGCGCTCGGGCGTCGGCCCGATCACGAGCTTCGACGTCTCCGAGTACCCGACGCGCATTGCCGCCGAGGTAACGGACTGGGATGCCGAGAGCCTGATGGACCCCAAGCAGGCGAAGCGCAGCGACCGCTACACCCAGTTCGCGGTCGTCGCCTCGAACATGGCTCTCGAGGACGCGCGCTTCTCCATCACGCCCGACAACGCCGACCGCGTCGGCGTCCTGATCGGCTCGGGCATCGGTGGCATGAGGACCTGGGAGGAGCAGTTCGAGCGGCTCCTGGAACGCGGGCCGATGAAGATCTCCCCCTTCTTCGTGCCCATGATGATCGTCAACATGGGCTCGGGCATGGTCTCGATGATCACCGGCGCGCGCGGCCCCAACACGACGGTCGTCACCGCCTGCGCGACGAGCACCCATGCGTTGGGCGACGCGGCCGAGATCATCCGGCGCGGCGCCGCCGACGTCATGGTCGCCGGCGGTTCCGAGTCCACCATCGTGCGCTGCGCCCTGGCCGGCTTCTGTCGCGCCGGGGCGCTCTCGCGGCGCAATGACGACCCCAAGCACGCCTGCCGTCCGTTCGACATCGCCCGCGATGGCTTCGTCATGGGCGAGGGCGCCACGGTCATGATCCTGGAGGAGCTGGAGGCCGCGCGCGCCAGGGGCGCCACGATCTACGGCGAGATCGCGGGCTACGGCATGAGCGGTGACGCCTACCACATGACCGACCCCGATCCCGAGGGTCTCGGCCCCATGCGCGCGATGCGCGCCGCGCTGGCCGACGCGCAGGTCGAGCCCAGGGACGTCGGCTACATCAATGCCCACGCGCCCGGCACCCTCGCCGGGGACGACATCGAGGCCAAGGCAATCCGGCTCCTGTTCGGCGACCATGCGGACGTGGTTCCGGTCAGCTCCACCAAGCCGATCCACGGCCATCAGCTTGGCGCCACTGGTGCCACCGAGTTCGCCGTCTGCCTGCTCGCCATGCGGGAAGGTCTGATCCCCGCCTCCCTGAACTCCGTGAACATCGACCCCGAATGCCAGGTGAACGTCGTGCAGGGCGAGCCGCTCAAGGCGGACGTCTCCGTCTCGATGTCGAACTCCTTCGGCTTCGGCGGCCACAACGCCGTACTCGTCGGGCGGCGCGTCGAAATTAGGGATAGGCCCCAATTTTCGACGTCTAAAATTGGGGCCTGTCCCTAATTTCGACAATGAACGCACCCGAGGAGACGCAGAAGGTCGAGGAGCTGTGCTTGCGCCTGGGGCTCGAGCACGTGGACCGCGACCTTCTCGCCCGCGCCCTCCGCCACGCCTCCTACGCCCGCGAACTGGGGCTGCCCGACAGTGATGCCAACGAGCGGCTCGAGTTCCTCGGCGACGCGGTCCTCGACCTGATCCTGGCCGATCATCTCTTCGCTCAGGAGTCGGTGCTCAGCGAGGGCGAGCTGACCCGCCTGAAGAGCACCCTCGTCCGCCAGGCCGCGCTCGCCCGGGTGGCGCGGCGCCTCGGCCTCGGCGAGTTCATCCTCCTGGCCCGCGGCGAGGAAGACAGCGGCGGACGCGCGAAGCCGTCCATCCTGGCGGACACGGTGGAGGCGCTCATCGCGGCTGTCTACCTGTCCGGCGGGCTGGACGCGGCGCAGGAGTTCGTGTTCACGCAGTTCGCGGAGGAGATCGGCCGCGCCCTCGATCACGGCCCGGCGATCGATCCCAAGACTGCGCTTCAGGAGCTGCTGCAGGAGCGCACGAAGCAGCTCCCCGAGTACGTCACGACCCCTGCCGGGGGTCCTCCGCACGAACCCTCCTTCGTCTCGGAGTGCCGCTTCCGCGGGACAACCATCGGTCACGGCGCCGGCCGCAGCAAGCGCGATGCCGAAGCCGCCGCCGCCTCCGACGCCCTCGCCAACACTGACGCCCTCCCCCCTGAACCTCCCAGCCTCCCGCCGCCGAACCCCGAACCCTGAACCCCGAACCCCAAACCCCAAACCCCAAACCGTCGTCCCCCGGCAGGACAACCCCCTCCCGAAGGCGAACCATCCTTCACGCTCAATTGGCAAGATCGTTGCTGTGCACTCGCGGGCGTTCCGCCCAGTCTCCGAGGGAGCCGACCCATGACCGATCTGAGAGACCGAATCAGGCGCGACCAGACCTCGTTCGAGCAGCTGCTCGACTGGATTCCCGGCTTCAAGGGCTACCGCGAACAGGAGCTGCGGCGCGACGCCGACCGGCTGGTCCGCGAGCACCTCGTGGGCCTGCTGGCCGACGTGCACGGAAAGGTGCGCCGCGCGACCGGCGACCTCGCGAAGAAGGCCCGGCTCAAGCCGATGGGGCTGCTCGACAGCCTCGGCAAGCGCCTCGAGAAGCTCACCGACATGCTCCGCTACGCGGACGCCGGCTACACCGGGTGGTTTGCGGCGGTGAAGGTGAAGGAGGCGGACCTCGACCGGCTGTACGAGTACGACGTGTCCCTGAAGCAGTTCATCGCGGACGTGGACGGCGCCGTTGCTGCGCTGGTCGCGCTGCCCGAGGACGAGATGCCCGCCGCCGTGGACAAGGTCAACGCGTCGCTGGACGAGCTGGAGCACATGATCGAGAACCGCGAGCAGGTCGCCCTGGACCTGGTACCGTGAACTCGAAACCCGAGACCCGAGACCCGAGACCGCCTTCACCATGACTGAGCCCTTCGCCCTCAAACCCGGGGATGTGGTGAGCTACGCCGTCGAGGACTACGTCGTCGAGAGCCGAATCGCCTACTCGAGCCCTCGGCTGTCGTGGACCGAGTGGGTGCTGAACGCCGGAGAGACGGACAACCGCCTGATGTTGGCGCTGATCGATTCCGCCCTGTACGTGGGCAAGCCGTGCTTCTGCGAGGGTCGCCCGGGAGACCAGATGATCCGCGTCGAGGGTCGGCTCTTCGCTCTGAAGCGTGCCGACCGGGCGGACGCCTCGGTGGAGTACGACACGGGGGCAACGCGCTTTGACCGGGCCGAGTTCTGGCACTACCTGGACGATTCCGGGCGGCTGATCGCGATCCGTCGCGGTCACCTGGGCGAGTGGGCGCTGGACCTGACGCCGACGGATCCCGCCCTGTTCGAGGTCTATGGCGCGTGAGGAGGTCACCATGAGAGCGTGGCGACGCAGTAACCGTGTTCGACTGGGTCTGCGCGTACTGGCGTGGCCCATCGTGAGCGTGTTGGCGGCGCTGGTGCTCTTGGGCGCCCAGGAGGCGGGCAAGAGCCGTGGCCCGGTCCTCGTGCTCACCGTCGATGGGGACGTGAACCCCGTGCTGCTCGCCTACATCGAGCGCGGCCTCCACGAGGGTGCGCGGCGGAACGCCGAGATGGTGCTGATCCGCCTCGACACCCCGGGGGGCGGATACGAGACCACCCGGCAGATTGCCCAGGCCTTCCTCGCGTCCGATGTACCCATCGGTGTGTACGTCTGGCCGCCGGGCGCGCAGGCCGGCTCCGCAGGCACCTTCATCACGATGGGCGCCCACGTCGCCGCGATGGCCCCCGAGACCAACATGGGCTCGGCGCACCCCATCCTCGCCGGCGGCATGCCGGGTGAGAGTGCGCCACAGGGCGACCAGCTCAAGACCCTCAACGAGAAGGTCACCAACGATGCCCTCGCCCTCATCCGCAACCTGGCGGAGAGGAACGGGCGGAACAAGGACTGGGCCCAGAAAGCCGTCACCCACAGCGTGTCGGCGACCGCCAACGAGGCGGCCCGGATGAAGGTGATCGACTTCGTCGCGGAGGACCTGGAGGATCTGCTGAAGGAAGCCGACGGCCGCAAGGTCAAGGTCGCCTCCGGCGAGCGCGTGCTGCGGACAGCGTCGGCGCAGGTCCAGTACCTGCCGATGAGCTGGCGAGAGACGCTCCTGTACCCGATCGCCAACCCGAACGTGGCCTACATCCTGCTGATGCTTGGCTTCATCGGCCTGGTCGCCGAGATCAAGTCGCCCACCCACGGCGTCGTGGGCGTGCTCGGAGCCATCTGCCTGATTGTGGCGCTCTTCGCCCTGTCGGTCCTCGACGTGAACGTGGCGGGCCTGGCGCTCCTCCTCCTCGGCATCGGCTTCTTCGTGGGCGAGCTCTTCGCACCCACTCACGGGTTGCTGACCTTCGGGGGCGTCATCTCGTTCACGATCGGCTCGCTGATCCTGATCAAGGGACCCGGCGAGATGCAGGTCTCTCGCCCCCTGATCGCGGGCGCCGTCATCTCGCTGATCGGGTTCTTCGTCTTCGCCCTTGGCGCCGTCGTCAGGGGACAGAAGCGCAAGGTCGTGACAGGTCTCCAGGGCATGATCGGCCGCGTCGCGGAAGCGCGCACCCGCCTCGACCCCACCGGCACGATCTTCGCCGATGGCACGCTCTGGACGGCCGAGGCTGTCGAAGGCCCTATCGAGCCGGGGGAGGAAGTCGAGATCGTGGAGATGAACGGCCTGCGCGCAACAGTCCGCCGCATCGCCGGCCAAGAAGCCGAGGCGGAGGACTCCGCCGTCTGAAGGCCCAACCGGAAACCGGAGGACAGGCATTCTTGCCTGTCCACGCACAACGCGGGACTCGGAGGACAGGCATTCCTGCCTGTCCGAACTCGAAGACAAGGGTGGTGTGGACGATGCATCCAGTGGCCGTCGTGTTCGCCGTCATTGGCGGGTTCCTGTTCCTCTTCCTGCTGAGCGGGATCCGCATCGTGAATGAGTACGAGCGCGGCGTCGTGTTCCGCCTCGGCCGGCTGGTGGGCGCGCGCGGCCCGGGGATCTTCTACGTGATCCCGATCATCGAGCGCATGGTGAAGATGGACCTCCGCGTCGTCGCCCTCGACGTCCCCAAGCAGGAGGTCATCACGCGGGACAACGTGACCGTCCGCGTGAACGCGGTCTGCTACTTCCGGGTCTTCGATCCGTGCAACGCGGTCGTCCAGGTCCAGCACTACTGGATCGCGACCTCGCAGATGGCCCAGACGACGCTCCGTAGCGTCCTGGGCGAGTGCGAGCTGGATCACCTCCTCTCCGACCGCGAGGCGATCAACCATCGGCTGCAGAAGATCATCGATGAGGCGACCGATCCGTGGGGCGTGAAGGTGACGGCGGTCGAGGTGAAGGACGTCGAGCTGCCGACGGAAATGCAGCGGGCCATCGCGCGTCAGGCGGAGGCCGAGCGGGAGAAGCGGGCGAAGATCATCGCCGCCGAGGGTGAGTTCCAGGCCTCCAAGCAGCTCGCCGAGGCCGCCAAGATCATCGGGGCGACGCCGCCCTCGCTGCAGCTTCGCTTCCTGCAGACGCTCGCGGAGATCGCGACCGAGAACAACTCGACCACGATCTTCCCGGTGCCCATCGACCTGTTCGAGGCCTTCCTGAAGCGCACGTCGGACGCGCCCGCCTCGGACCCGCCCGCCGCACCAACCATGTAGGGGCGTGATTCATCACGCCCCAGTGTAGGGGCGCCATTCATGGCGCCCACCGTGTAGGGGCGCGATTCATCGCGCCCCCGTACACCCAACCACGGAGCCAGAACCATGGACGCCATCGATGTCGTCGAGTGGCAGGACGTGACCGGCACGGAGATCGTGCACCGCTGGCCGGTGAGCGGGCCGGGGAACATCCGTCTCGGCTCGCAGCTCACGGTGCGTGAGAGCCAGGCCGCCGTCTTCTTCCGCGACGGCCAGGCCTTGGACACCTTCCACGCCGGGCGGCACACGCTCGAGACCCTCAACCTGCCCCTGCTGCAGAAGCTCATCAACATTCCCTTCGGCGGCACGACCCCGTTCCAGGCGGAGGTCTACTTCGTCAACCTGCGCACGATGACCAACCTCAAGTGGGGCACCCCCGCGCCGATCATCTTCCGCGACAAGGAACTCGCGATGGTCCAGCTCCGGGCCTTCGGCCAGTTCACCTGCCGCGTGAGTGACCCGCAGCTCTTCGTGAACAAGGTGGTCGGCACCGAGGGGCGCTACGATGAGAGCGCGATCGAGGGCTGGATGCGCTCCTTCATCATCTCGCGCTTCAACGACACGCTCGGCGAAGTGCTGGAGACGATCCTGGACCTCGGCCGCATGTATGACGAGATCGGCGTCGCCACGCGCGAGCGCTGCCGCGAGGACTTCGACAAGTTCGGGGTCGAGCTGCTGGACCTGCTGATCGAGGCGGTCACGCCCCCTGAGTCGGTCCAGAAGATGATCGACGAGCGGACCTCAATGGAGGCGGTCGGCGACATGGGCCGCTTCACCGCCTTCCGCACCGCCGAGGCGATCGGTGACATGGCGAAGAAGGAGGGGGGCGGCGGGGGGATGGAGGTCGGCGCAGGCCTCGGCGCCGGCATCGGGATGGGTACCGCGATGGCAGGCGCCATGGCCGCTGCGATGAAGCCCGGGGCGGCACCGGCCGCCGCGCCCGCAGCTACCGTGAAGTGCGCCAAGTGCGGAGCCGACGCACCCGTGGGCTCGAAGTTCTGTCCCGGCTGCGGGGAGAAGATGACCCCCGCCGCGACCCACTGCACCGAGTGTGGCGCCGAGATCCCTGCGGGCGCGAAGTTCTGCCCGGGCTGCGGGAAGAAGACGGGCGCGTAGTTCCTCGGTGAACATGCGGTGTTGTGGGAGGGGCTTCAGCCCCGAACGGTCGGGGCTGAAGCCCCTCCCACAACACCCAGAGTTGGTCTGATCGGAGGCGTCACATGCCCAGGCAAGAGACTCACTTCACGGACCACTACGCCGAGGTCTGCAAGGCCTTGGGCGATTGGGGCGCGCTCCTGCTCTCTCTCGACGCGAACGGCAAGCCGAACCCCATGACGATCGGCTGGGGCTCGCTCGGGATCGTGTGGAGCCGGCCGATGTGGGTGGTGCTCGTACGGCCGTCGCGGTACACGTACGGGTGCCTCGAGGAGACCGGGGACTTCACGGTCAACGTGCCTCCCGCGGCGCTCGATGATGTCGCGATGTTCTGCGGCACGGTCTCGGGGCGCGACCACGACAAGATCGCCGAGAAGGGGCTAACGGTGCTGCCCAGCGAGACCATCCGCTCGCCGGGCATCGTCGAGTGCCCGATCATCTACGAGTGCAAGGTCGTGCAGAAGACGGACGTGGTCCCGGAGGCCTTCGACCCACGGATCACGCAGCAGTGCTATCCGCAGGGCGACTTCCATCGCGTTTACTTCGGCGAGGTCCTGCGGACCACCGCGGATCCCGCAGGCGTCCCGACGCTGTTGCGGTAGGACTTGCAGTAGGAGGACAGGCATTCTTGCCTGTCCACTACTTGTCTGTCCGGAACTCGGAGGAAAGCCCATCATGCCGCGAGCCGGGCGCGCCGCCAAACCGGGCGGCAAGAGCGGTCTAGTCATCGGGATCATCGTCGTGGTTCTCATCTTGGCGGGGCTGGGCGTCGCCGGCTACTTCTACAACCGCTCGTCGGCCGTCTCGACGGCGACGCAGTTCATGGACGTCATCACGGGCTCCTTCAAGACCGGGGAACTCGACACTGCGACCCTCAAGCGCATACTGGTGAAGGACCAGGCATCCGAGGTGGACAAGGCTCTGGGGCCCCTGGGCGCCATGGCGAACAACCCCCTCGCGAAGCAGTGGCTGTCCCAGATGCAGGCGCAGGCCTCCTACAAGATGGGCGAGGTACAGGCCGATCTGAAGGAAGCGTCCGTCGCCGTCACCCTCACGGTCTCGATGATGGGGCAGTCCCAGTCGATACCCATGAAGGTGATCCTGGTCCGCGAGGGGCTCGCCTGGAAGGTCGATGCCGGGAAGACCCAGACCTCCGTCCCGGGCGTGGGCGGGGCCGGCGGCGGGGCACCCAAGCTGTAGGCCGGCCGCTGTCCCGGCGCAGGCTCGGTGAGTCCGATGGCCAAGCCGAACGTCGTCCTGTTCATCACGGACGGTCATCGCGCCGACACGGTGGGCTGCTACGGCAACGCACTCGTGCGGACGCCGAACCTGGACGCCTTCGCTGTGGAGGGCGCGCTCTTCCGCCGGTCGTTCTGCTCCCACTCGGTCTGCATGCCGACGCGCGCCTCGATCTTCACCGGGCGCTATCCCCACGTCCACGGCGTCTGGGCCAACGGCGTCCCGCTGCCCACCACGGAGATCACGCTCCCGCAGGTCCTCGCCGAGCACGGCTACGCGACCTGCGCGACGGGCAAGGTCCACTTCGAACCTCAGCAGGCCTACCGCGATCACCTCGCGCCGGTCCTCGGCCCTGAGCGGCTCCCCTACTACGGCTTCCAGGCCGTCCACCTCAGCGAGAACGCGCTGGGCAAGGAGTACCTGCGCTTCATCGACCACCACTTCCCCGCGCTGGCGCTGCACGTGATCCGCCGCCAGACGGTGCCCGAGGAAGCCCACGACCTCCACTGGATCACGAGCCAAGGCATTGAGTTCGTGGAGGCCCAGGCTGCGGCGGGCCGGCCCTTCTTCCTGTCATGCTCCTTCCACGAGCTATCCCCACCGAGCAACCCGCCCGAGGGGTTCGCCGGCACGGTTAACCCGGCGGACGTCCCGGTCCCCGAGCTTCGTCCCGGCGACCTCGACCGCCGCCCGCCCTACTATCGCCAGTGCTACGAGGGCTACCTCAGGAACGGCCGTCAGCCCGACGAACGCACCCTCCGCCGCCACATCGCGACCTACTACGAGCAGGCCGCCTTCCTCGACAAGCAGTTCGGCCGGCTCGCGGGCGCCCTCAAACGCGCCGGCGTCTGGGACAACACCCTCGTCCTGTTCACGGCCGACCACGGCCTCTCGCTCAACGACCACTACCAGTGGCGCCACGGCCCGTTCCTCTTCGACCAGGTCGTCAACGTCCCGATGGTCTGGCGCCTCCCCGGCGTCGCGCAGCCGAGCGTCACCGACGAACTCGTCGAGAGCATCGACATCCTGCCCACCGTGCTCGACGCGTGCGGCATCCCTGTCCCTCCCGGCGCGCAGGGCCGCTCGCTCGTGCCCCTCATTCGGGGCGACCCAGGCGCGAAGGGCAAGGACTCCGTCCTCCTCCAGGAGCGCCAGGCCCCCGACCTCGCCGCGCGCGGGCTGGACCCCGCCACCATCCACCAGGTCGCGCTCCGCACCACCGACTGGAAGCTGATCCACTACGTAGACTACCCTCATGGCGAGCTCTACGACCTGCGCAACGACCCCGGTGAGTTCGAGAACCTGTGGGCCGACCCCGGCCACCTGCCCCAGCGCCGCGAGCTCGAGGCCCTCCTCATGGACCGCCTCGCCGGCGCGCACGATCCCTTGCCCACCCGCCCCTACGACTGGTAACAACGGGGTAACAACGGGGTCACGTCTTTAAATTTTAATCTTGGCGC
>VGFC01000121.1 GCA_016869045.1 Armatimonadota bacterium | reverse complement strand
CACCGACTGGCCGTGGGAGGCGCGCGGCGCAGTCATCGCCGATCTGCGCGGCGACGGCAGCCGTCAGGTCATCTATGCGACCTCCTCCCGCTCCGGGTGCGCGCGACTGGTGGCACTGGACCTGAAAAAGAGGGACACCATACCAATTTCTGACGTGCGAAATTGGTATGGTGTCCCTCTTTTTCAGCACGACTTCCCCGACACCCCCGGCCAGGCTCCCGTGTGGAACACGGGCGGGCTGATCCTCTGGCAGGTCGGCCACTTCACCGATCCCACGCGCATGGATGTCCTCTTCACCGTCAGGCGTTCCATGATGCACAGCGAGGAGACCGGGGTGCTCTCCGGCGAGGACGGGCGCGAGCTCTGGCGCAGGAACCGGCAGATCGAGAACCGTGGCGTCGGCGGCACGCCCTTCGCGATTGCGGACTTCGATGGCGATGGCCTCGATGACATCGCCTCGCTGCACCCCAGCGAGTTCTACATCCTGCGTGGCTCCACCGGCTATGACATCCTCGCCAAGCCCGCGATCTGGGAGCAGGTCCGCGCGAGCCACGTCTACTGGGGCCTGCCGATCGCGGGCGACTTCGAGGGCACGGGCCGGATGGACGTCTTCTTCGCGACCACCCGCGCCTCGATGACCGGGCTGCTCCGGCCCGACGGTTCCCTCGTCTGGTTTGACGCCCCCGATGTCAGCCCGAACGCGCTTCCCGCCTTCGGCGACGTGGACGGCGACGGGCGCATCGAGGCGGTCGGCATCGGCTACCCCGACGGGGTGCGCTGCTACGATGCGGCGACCGGCAAGGTGAGGTGGACCCTCGCCGAGTTCTCGCCCGGCACCGGCGCAGGCACCGCTTCCGCGGACATCAACTCCGATGGCCGCGACGAGGTCCTCGTCACCATCGGGACGGTGCTCTACTGCCTGGGTGTGGATGATGCCGGAACGCAGGGGAAGCTGCTCTGGAAGCTGGACCTCCCGGCGACCATCGGCCCGCCGACAATCGCCGACGCAACCGGCGCCGGCGCCGCCTCCATCCTCCTCCAGGGCGCGGACGGCTACGTGTACTGTGTGCGAAATTAGGGACAGGCACCAATTTTAGACGTCCAAAATTGGTGCCTGTCCCTAATTTCGCGCAAACCGCCCCGCCACCACATACTCCGCCGACTTGCCCTCCGGCAGCCGCACCGTATCCCCCGCCAGCACTTCCACCGCCTTGCCGTTCACCGTCGCCTCGCGCAAGGGCCGCCCGTCCCCCGACCTCAGCCGTATCGTGATCCCCTTCGGCGCGACCGCGAGATCAAGCCCGGCTTTCACCCTCACCTCATCCCCGTCCTTCGCGACCTTCACGTGGAGATCGACTTGCCCCCCGAAGAACGTGCGCATGTCACGCGCCGCGAGGTGCGCTCCCGGCTTCAGCCACTCGCGCGGGATGGCCTGCAGCAGGAAGAGCGACTGCTCCGAGCCGTCGTACCCGCCGGTCTCGTTGACGAACATGCGGCGGATCATCTGCCAGCGCTCGCCGTCGCCCGGCGCGCAGGAGGGCACGCCGTCCAGCGACTCCACTCCCACGCGCCAGTCGCGGTGCAGCACGACCGCGAGGTTGTTGAAGAGCCACTCGAAGAAGCGTGGCAGGTCGTCGCGCGCCAGGAACAGCGGCCCGCCGACCGGCCACATCGTCTCGTACTCCACGTAGTGCCGCCAGAGGTGATGCCGCGCCGCGTGGGGGTCTGAGATGTGCCCCCAGTTCGCGTCGGCGGTGTCGGGGAACTGCTTGTGCGCGCCGAAGTACGGGCCTTCCCCCTGCGGCATGCCCTGTTCGAGGAACGCGAGGGACTGCTCGACCAACTCGTCGTGCGGGTCCAGCGCACCCCACGCTCCGGCGCGCACCGGGCTGTAGCCCGTGTACGTCCAGTCGAGGCCGCGCCAGTCGAGTTCGTACACATCGCGCGGCACGTAGGGCAGCAGCGAGCCATCTGCCTGTGGGATCGGCTTGGCGCGGTCGCGCGCCTCCACGTACCGGTCGTGGAGGCACCGGCGGTAGTGGGCCAGCTCCGCCGAGAACTCCTCGGCGCGCGGGTGCCCGATCTCCCGCAGCATCCTCGCCGCTTCCGTCATACCGTAGATGCAGAAGGCATCGTTGAAGATCGTATTGCCCGACAGCCAGTCATGGGCGGAGGCCGCCGGCAGCAGCCCGTAGTGCGCGACCTTCCGCCCGTCCTCCTCGCGCATCGTGCGCCGGCGCTGCACCCGCAACCAGTCGCACCCGTCCACGATCGCCTGCAGCGGCGAGCCCTTGCCCTCGCCCAGCCACTCCCGGTCGCGCGTGATCCGATAGTGCGCGCTCAGCGCCCACAGCTCCAACCCGTGGCTGAGCAGCAGCGTGTTCGCAGTCCACTCGCCGAAGTTGCCCAGGAAGCCCGGCGTCTTGGCGTACCCCTCGCCCTGCACCTGGTCGCGGTCGCCGCCCCGGCGCTCCTCGCACAGGGCGCCCACATCCTCGGTCTGGGTCTCGACGAAGCTCTGCAGGACCGGCCGCGAGAGGTCCGTCAGCCCGCGCAGGTCTAGCGTCGGCAACGCCTTCGCCGCGTTACACGGCCAGTAGCCCTCGTAGTGGTTCGGGCTGGTCTTGTACATCCACACGTCGCTGTGCCGGCGGTAGCCGATCTGTTGCGCCATCTGCGCCGGCACGGCTGCGACGTAGTCATTCACGAACGCGTCGGGTGTCTCGATCTGCGACGGGCCCTGTTCTAGTCGCTTCCAGAACCGCCGCACCTCGCGGAGCGCCGCCTCGCTGTCGATGGCCACGATTCGCTCCGCCGTCGCGCGATCGACCGTGCCGTAGGGCAAGCGCACTTCCAGCGTCGCCTCAGCCTTCGGTTCCAGCGATACGGTCCACTCGATCGCGCCCGGCAGCGATCCGTCGCTTTGCTGCTTCACGGTACCCTCGGCGGGCGGAAGGATGACGTACCGCACGCGTTCGCCGAGCAACCCTAGCGGAGCCTCGAACCGGTGCGGGATCGCCGGTGCGACCTCCTCGCCGATGCCGCACTTGTAGCCGAAGTGGACCTGGCTCACATCGCCGAGGTGCAGCCAGAGGTGCGCTTGCTGCGGCGTCTCGCCGGTGTTGCTCACATGGAAGAGCGCGTGGGTGACGAGCACATCGCTCGGCTCCGGCGTCATCCCCTCGTCGGCCTTCCGCCCGAGCAGGTGCGCGAAGACGGTCTCGCGCCAGAGCAGGTCGCCGTCCGTCGTCTCCACCGTGAGGATCGGCAGTCGCCCCTCCTCCAGCCACCGGCGGATCGCGGGCGCATTGGCGCCCTTGCGGTCTACGAAGCGCGGCGGCTCTCCGAAGGCGACCGATACGTGCAGGAGACTATCGCCGAGGTCCGCGGTCTCGGCCTGCATGACCTTCAGCTCGCGGAAGCCGAGCGGCCCGAAAACCAGCGACCCATCCCACAGCACGCCCGTCTGGAACTGGTAGCCGGGGATGCCGACATGCTGGACCGGCCGCACCATCGGCTTCCAGCACGCCAGGGCCCGCTCGGCGGTCCACTCGCCGCCTTCCTCCGCCGCGCCGACAGGGGCCAGCAACAGGGGAACACTCATGAGCGCGAACACCCGCCACCTCTCAGGACGGTTTGGGGGAAGCACGGCATCGGGCGTGGTGAACCACGCCCCTACACCTGGGCGCGATGAATCGCGCCCCTACCTCGCGGAGAAGCCTGCACTGCCGTCATGTAGGGGCGCGATTCATCGCGCCCAGGTGTAGGGGCGCCATTCATGGCGCCCGCTCTCAAGGCATCTCCGGGGAGGGCGGCGTCTCGCCAGCCTCTGCCGCTTGCGCCTCGCCGTGGCGCACGGCCAGCGACTTCAGCAACGCCGCCAGGTCGTACCCGCCGAAGATGATGACCAGGACCGACAGGACCGAGAACACGCTCAGGCCGACGAACCAGGTGAGCGTCCAGACCCAGCTCCAGACTTGCGTCGCGGTATCTTCCATCGCTCAGTTCCCCTCCGTCCGGCGGTCAGGGAAGCACACGGACAGCACCACGTAGACGATGCACGTCACCGGCACGATCACCAGCCCGGGCCATTCGCCGTTCCCCGGCCACGTCACGCCCAGCAGGTCCTGCATCGGCTTCAGCGCCACGACGTTGAACAGGCTCACGATGAACGCGCCGTACGCCCCAACGCGGCTCCCGCCCTTCCAGTAGATCCCGCCGGCGAGCGCCGCGAAAGCCCCGGTGAAGTAGATCGCCCCCGTGATCGCCATGTAGTCCCACAGGTCCTCGCCCAGCGGGTACCACAGGCCCCAGACGAGCAGGAAGAAGGCGATCACGCACATGATCACGCGGGCGATCAGGATGCGCTGCTTGGGGCTCAGAGGCGCCCGGCTCAGCGGCGAGACCACGTCCTGCGTGAGCACCGCGCTCCACGTGTGCAGGTACGTGTTGTACGTGGACATCGCCGCGGCGAGCATCCCGGCCGTCAGCAGGCCGATCAGGCCGGCGGGCATCAGCTTGCTGAGCGCAATGGGCATCGCGGCCAGCTCCACCTTGGGCGCCGCCCCGCCGGCCGGAAGGAAGATCGCCCGCAGCTGTGGGTCCCGGTACACGAACACCATCGCGCAGATGCCCCAGAAGTACGGGATCAGGAAGCGCACCAGGAACCCGACCGAGCCCCACGAGTAGGTCCGCCGCACCACCTTCTCGCTCTCCGCCGACGTCGCCCGCATTACGGACGTCTGCCAGATGCACGAGCCGATGAAGCCCAGGAACAGCATCCACAGCAGATACCACGGGCCCATCTTGGGCGAGAGCAGCGGGTTGATCCCCTCCGCGCCCTTGATCTGCTGCACGTCCTGGAGGATGTGGATCCACCCGAAGTGGCGCATCAGCAGGAAGGACGTGAGCAGCAGCCCGATCGCCATGATCGTGTACTGCAGGTAGTCGGTGAACACCACGGAGATCATCCCGCCGACCGCCGTGTACAGCAAGACCAGCCCCAGGATGATCGTCATCGCCCACTTGATGGTGTCGGGGTCGTGCATTCCCATGACGTTCGTCACGAACACCGAGTCGGCGTACAGGAACATCCCCATGTTTAGGATGCCCGAGGCCGCCAGGATGGCGCCCCCCAGCAGCCGCACGTCCTTCCCGTAGCGCCCCTCGTAGAACTCGGGGATCGTCATGACCCCCATCTTCCTGAGCGGCACCACGATGAAGCCCGTCCGCCCCACGATCAGGCCCGCGATCGCCGAGAGGCCCGCGATGGCAAAGGCCGCAAACCCGCAGGCGAAGCCCTTCTGCGCCGAGTACATCACCGTCACCAGGCCCAGCTCCGCCGCGATCATCGACGCCACACCCAGGTACGTCCGCACCGACCGCCCCGCAACCACGTAATCGTCCATGTCCCGGATGTACCGCATCGCCCACATGCCGGCGATGGTCGAGGCCACCAGGAACGCAATCACGATCGCCCAATCCGCCACGCCGAAGTTCGACTGTACGGAGAGGCTGGCCAATCCGTCCATGCGATCACCGCTCCCGCTTCATTACATCCCTCCGCTCTTCGCCCGCAGTGCCGCGGCTTCCTCCCTTGACGCCCGTCCGTCGCCCTCCCATAATGCACCCACTATGACCCCCCTCGCGCGCCCCGTCGCTCGTAGGTCGGGATTCCTATCCCGACGCCGCCTTCGCCTCTCCCTCGTCCTTCTCTCGCTCTCGCTTGCCGCCGCCGTCTCCTCCGGCGAACCACCGGTCCGCTCGGACAAGCCCTACGCCATGACCTTCCCCCCGCAGGAAGCGCGCTTCGTGCGGCTGGTCATCACCGCCACCAGCAACGGCGCTCAGCCGTGCGTCGACGAGCTTGAGGTCTACGGGGCGACCGACGACCGCAATCTGGCGCTGGCGAGCAACGGTGCGAAGGCCTCGGCTTCCTCGCTGCTGCCGGGCTATGCGGCCCACGCGATTCAGCACCTCAACGATGGCGAGTACGGCAACGCGCGCAGCTGGATTCCCGCCACGACGGGCGAGGAGTGGGCCCAGATCGAGCTGCCCGCCGCGGCGACGGTCGCCAAGGTCGTCTTCTCCCGCGATCGCAACCGCCAGTACGGCGACCGCATCCCGACGCAGTTCGAGATTCGCCTCTCCCTCGATGGCAACACGTGGACCACGGTCCGCCAGGTCTCGACGACCGCCATCGACGGCTCCACCGGCGCCGGCGGACCCGCGCCCCTGCTGCCCAACCCTCCCCCTCCGCCTCAGCTCTCGGCCAACGGGAAGATCGCTACTGCCGACGCGGTCGGGGCCGTGGAGGTCCCGAAGCGCGATGCCCTTGGCTTCGAGAACCTCGCCCTGCGTGGGGGCGCGAAGGCCGCCTCCTCCTCGGTCTACTCCGACGGCGCGCTGTCGATCCACCAGACCGCCCACCTGAACGATGGCGTGGCCGACAACAGCCACAGCTGGATCAGCAAGGGTGAGCCCTCCTGGGCGGAGATTGACCTGGGGGAGACGTTCTGGGTCTACCTCGTCGCGCTCGGCAACGATGGTTCGGGCCGCTATCGCGACCGCGCGGCGTCCACCTTCTCCATCCTCACCGCCACCGAGTACAACGCCGACACCAACGCGCCGACCTGGCAGCGCGTCGTCCGCAACACCGGCACGCCTCTCCTGGAGCGCACGGAGTTCAAGTTCAAGCCCGTGACGGCGCGCTACGTCCGCATCGCGATTGAGAGCGCCAACTCCGAGGCGCGACTCGACGAGATCGAGGTCTACGGCCAGAAGGACGGAATCCCCCTCGACAAGATCGGCCCGCTGCCCGATGCTGGGAGCGCCGACACCCCTGCCGGCATGTCGTCACTCCGTTACGCCTTCCTCGGCGAAGAACACGCGTGGCTGAAGACCTATGGCCGCGCCGACCTCGATCCGGCGCTCGTTCCCTACAACGGTCGCGTGACCGAGTACCCGCGCCACGTCGGCGACGACCGCCTGCCCCTCCCACCGCTCTCCTCGACGCCCGTGCTTGATGGGAAGCTCAATGACCCGTGCTGGAGCGAGGCCTCGCAGGGCGTCGTGCGCGTCTCGAAGCCCGACGACTTCGACGCGGGCCCGCTGGTCGAGCAGTCGGTCCTGGCCGGCCGTTCGGGCGCGGACCTCTGCCTCGCGATCCGCGCGAATCGCCTGCTGAGTAGTCACCTGGCCGTGCTGTCGAGCACCGATTGGGACGGCTGCGGCGTCGTGGCCATCACGCTCGATGGCCTCGCCTTCAACACCTACGAAGCGGACGCCAACAAGACCCTCAAGCTGAAGGAGTCCACGCCTCTCGCGAGCGCCTTCAGCCCCGACCTCAAGACCTTCGAGTTCCGCCTGCCGCTTGCGCTCTTCCCGAACGCCGAGGGCCGCGGCCTGCGCATCGGCCTGGGCCTCGGCGGGTTCCACACTCCCGCGGTCGGCCGCCCGGTGGAGTTCGTCTTCTCGCCGCTCTCCATCGCGCAGACCGGCCCCTGCGTCGCCGGCCACTTCCCCCTCCGCCTCGCCGGAATTGGGGGACATGACCCAATTCGCGTCGTCTGCGAATTGGGATCGTGTCCCCCAATTCCGGGCGACACCCCAAGGCCTGTGGCGCCTGTCCCCGAAGTTGCCTTCGCCCTCAACCCCGGCGAACCGCAGACCCTCTCCATCCCCGCGACCGCCGGCTCCATCGGCCCCGAGTGCAGCCTCACCATCGACGCAGAGGGTGAGACGTATTCCCTCCACCTCTTCCGCTACGATCCTCTTCAGCGCACCCTCGACCTCATGGCCGACATGGCGAGCCGCCTCGAGTCGGAAGGCCTGAACGTCGCCGAGGAACGCGGGCAGCTCACGCGCCTGAACGAGTCACACGCGAAGCTGCTAGCTGCAGCTCCCGATCCCGCCGCCGAGCGCCAGGCCTTCCACGACGCGCGCCTGGCGAAGCGCCGGCTCTTCCTGCGCGCGCCGGACCTTGCTCCCATCGAGAGCCTGCTGTTCGTGAGGCGCCACGCGTATCATCCGTCGCACATCTACACGGACTACACGGACGCTCCTTTTCGTCCGGGCGGCGGCGTCTATCGGATCGACATCCCGCGCGTTGACGGCCGCTTCGAGCCTGACGACGCGAGGCTGACCTGCCTGTTCGACTCCGCCGGCGGAATCGCCCGCGACCCGGTCGCCGACTTCGGCCTCAAGAACATCTACTTCGGCTATCGCCCCGCCGCCGACGGCTTCTATCATCTCATGCGCATGGCGCCCGACGGCAGCGGCCTCGTCCAACTCACGGACGGGCCGTACCATGACTTCTACCCCTGCCCGCTGCCCGATGGCGGGCTGGCCTTCATCACGACCCGCTGCACCGCGCGCGTGTTCTGCTTCCGCTGGACCTCCTCGGTCCTCTTCCGCATGAGCTCCGACGGCACGGGCCTCCGCCCGCTGTCCTACTCCAGCCTCAGCGAGTGGGCCCCCTCGGTGATGAGCGATGGCCGGCTGATCTGGACGCGCTGGGAGTACATCGACAAAGGCGCGGACTTCAGCCAGACGCTCTGGTCGATCAACCCGGACGGCACCGATCCGGAACTCGTCTTCGGCAACACGATCATCCAGCCGAACGGCTACGCCTGCGGGCGCGAGGTCCCCGGCACGAGCGAGATCTGCTGCACGCTCGTGTCCCACTTCGGCGACATCAACGGGCCCATCGCGCTACTCGATCTCTCACAGGGCCGCTTCAACCAGAAGGCCATCCGCAGCCTCACCCCCGAGGTCCCGTGGCCCGGCATGTGGCCCGCGACCGAGTGCTTCCGCGATCCCGTCCCGCTCTCGAAGGACTACTTCCTCTGCTCGCACGCGCCGCTGGATCGGTTCGGGCTGTATGCCATCGACCGCTATGGCAACCGGGAGTTGCTGCACCTCGACCCGACCTTCGGCAGCATGGCGCCCACACCGTTCCGCGCCGTCCAGCCGCCGCCCGCGCTGCCTGACGTGATGCGCCCTGATACCGACAAGGGCCGCTTCGTGATGCTCGATGTGTACCGGGGCCTTGAGCCGACCATACCGCGCGGCAGCGTGAAGTGGCTGCGCGTAGTTGAGGAGGTCCGCCACAACCTCACCTCCAATCCGAACTTCGACCACGCGGACTTCATGAAGTGGTACGCCTCGCCGGTGGACATCGTGAGCGGCCCCTACGGTTGGCCGACCTACACCGCGAAGGCGCCCCTCGGCCTCGTCCCCGTCGAGGACGACGGCTCGGCCAGCTTCGTCGCACCCGCCGGCAAGGTGCTCTACTTCCAAGCGCTCGACAAGGACTACAACGAGCTGCAGCGGATGCGCAGCGTGGTGCAACTGCAGCCCGGCGAGACCCGCAGTTGCGTCGGCTGCCATGACGCCCGCAACTCGACGCCTCCGCCTGGGCAGCCCCTCGCCCTCTCGAAGCCGCCTGACCTGATCGCGCCCCACTCCTGGGGTGACAAGCCCTTCTCCTACTCCGAGGTCGTCCAACCCGTCCTCGACGCCAAGTGCACCTCCTGCCACTCCCCCACGGTGGCATCGGCGGCCTCGCCGATGCATGCCGTAGCCCCTGACCTCACCGGCACGCTCGACGCCGACCGCGTCCCGGCCTCCTACCGCTCCCTCATCGCCGGCGGCTGGCTGCACGTCATCGACTGCGGCTTCAACTCCGCCGGCTGCGAGAAGCGCGAGCCCCTCACCTTCGGCAGCGTGAAGAGCAAGCTCTGGCCCCTTTTGCAGTCCGGCCACCACGGCGTCGAACTCACCACTGACGAGATGCTCCGCCTGAAGACCTGGACCGACCTGAACTGCCCTCTCTGGCCCGACTATCTCTTCCGCCCCAACCGCCCGGGGCCGGAGGTGCAGGTAACGAAGGCCGGGTAGGGGCGGCCCTTGACGTTTCGCTCCTCACCGCGCATAATACGTAACATACGAGGAGGCGATGACCATGCAAGAGGTGAGCACAACTGACCTCCGCTGTCGCATCGGCGAGACGGTGAGCCGCGCGGAGTATGCCGGTCAGCGCACGGTGATCCGGCGGCGCGGGAAGCCTGTCGCCGCGATCATCTCCTACGAGGACCTGAAGGCACTCGAGGCGCTCGAGGAGCGGTTGGTTGACGAGGGCCTCGTGGCCGAGGCAAAGGAGCGCCGCGCGGCGAAGCGCCCCGGTATCCCTCTCGTCGAGGCGAAGCGGAGGCTGGGCCTGTGAGCTACCAGGTCATCCTCGACGATCTGGCGCTCGACGATCTAGCCGACCTCCCGGCCGACGTCCGTCGGAGGCTCTGGCGGAAGCTCGAAGCCCTTGCGGACAACCCTCGCCCCGCGGCGGCCACCGCACTGACCGGAGAGCTTCGAGGCTACTGGCGCTTGCGGGCTGGGGACTACCGGGCGTCCTACACCATCGACGACTAGGGGCGTAACGTCCACGTCTGGAACGCAGGTCACCGCAGTCGCTTCTACGAGAAGGTGACGCGAAGGCGGTGCTGACGCAGCCGGCGACCGAGCGTGCACGCAACGAAGACTGAGCGTATGGCGCGGGGCCTTGACGTAGTGCCGGTCCGTCGATACAGTATCTATATAGATATACGAGGGAGAAGGAGCACAATGGCGCGAAACCTCCAGAGTCCAGCCAAGCGCAAGCTCGGGGTGATGGTGTCGCTCGACCAGGAGACTCTCAGCAAACTCGACGCCTTCGCCCTCGAAGTCGGATTCACGCGTTCCCGGTTGCTGCGTGAGATGATCGACGAGATGCTGGAGCGGCGCGATGAGAAGCGCTGGCTGGCCGAGTCCGCCGCGGCGGAGCTGGCGGAAGACGACGTCCCCTGGGAAGAGGTCAAGCAGGAGCTGGGGCTTTGACCTACTCCATCCGCTTCAAGCGGCGCGCAACCAAGAGCCTCGCCGCCCTTCCCGCCAACATCCGCCGCGACCTCACGGCGCGCATCGAGGACTTGGCGGCTGATCCCTTCCCTCCTTCGACATCCGAACTACACGAGGACCTCGCCGGCCTCCGCAAGCTCCGCGTCGGCGACTACCGCGTTGTCTACTCGGTAGACGAGTCACGCCACGCCGTCGTGATCGTGCGTATCGGTCACCGCCACAACGTCTACAAGTGACGTTGCCGCTGTTGCCGTCCCCCTGGGAGCGCGGGGCGTCTCGCCGGCTGGACTGGCGGGTGGTGGCCCCGGGGTGGCCTCCGTCACCTTGCCGCGCCTCAAGCAGGCCCTCCCCTCCCACAAGACGAACTGCCTCGCACCACTCGCCTCACCGGAGACCCTCGCCGTGACCCGCAATCGCCGGAGAGGACAACCGATCCCGCTACGCCGCTGCCTCCGCCTCCTCTCGCTCGGCCTTGCCGTCTGCCTTGCCCTGTCCGCCGCGGCGAGCGCCCAGCTCATCGACGTGCCGTGGTCGACGTTCGACGGTCAGACCCGGGCCACGGTCTGCTGGGAGACGGCGGAACCCTCGCCGACCGTGTTCGAGATCGTCGCGCCCGGCGGGGAGTGGACCGTCAGGCGCAACGACGAGCCCACGCGGCTGCACTCGGTCACGCTGACCGACCTCAAGCGGAACACAGAGTACCACTACCGCGTCCGGTTGGGCGAGCAGACGACGCCCGAGTACATCCTCGATACCGAGTATGACTTCAGCGTGCCGGAGCTGCCACTCGACGCCGCGCCCTTCCCCCGCGACGCTCTCACAGCCGCCTACGAGCGCGCGGCAAGGGAGATCCTGAAGCGCTCAGGGATCGACCGAGGCTACTGCCTCGACCTCGGCTGCGGAGAAGGGCGGCTGAGTTACGAGATCGCGCGACGGGCGCGACTGCGGGTGGTGGGGTTCTCGACGAACCGCGAGGCCATCGACCGCGGCCGAAAGCAGCTGATCGCACAGGGCGTGTACGGCTCGCGCGTGACACTGCGGTACGTCCCGTCGCTCGACCAACTACCGTTGCCCGACCTGTGTGCGAACCTGATCGTCAGCGGGGAGGCAGTCGCCGGGGCCGCGCCGTCGGCGAGCGCGGAGGCCGTGGCCCGCAAGCTGCGGCCGTGCGGAGGCCGAGCGTACATCGGCGGGTCGGACGCCGGGCTGAGGGGGTGGCTGACTGCGCTGCCGACACTGCAGGGCATCGACTCCCGGCTGCTGAGCGCCGGTACGTCGCGCTGGGCGGTGCTGGAGCGCCCCGGCCCGCTGCCCGGCGCCGGGGAGTGGACGCACGCCTATGGCACCGCCGGGCAAACGGCCAACAGTAACGATGAACTGGTCAACGGCGTGCCGGGGAAGACGCTGGAGGTGCAGTGGTTCGGCCTGCCCGGCCCGAACGCGATGCTCGACCGCCAGGTCCGCATGGAAGGCCCCCTGTCGGCGAACGGGCGACTGTTCGCGCTGGGCTGGGACCGCGTCATGGCGCTGGACGCCTACAACGGGGCGATCCTCTGGTCGGTCGAGATTCCTGACTCCCGCCGCACGAACATCCCCCGGAACTGCGGGAACGCCTGCGTGGACACCGAGCACCTGTTCCTGGCGGTGGGAGGCCACTGCTGGCGGTTCAACGCCGCAACGGGTGAGCGGGAGGCGACGTACCCGGCGGACGAGACGGGGGGCGCGTACGAGTGGGGGTACGTCGGCCTCGACGGAGATCGCCTTCTCGGCAGCGCGGTGCGCGTCGGCAACATGGACCGCGAGTACGCCGGCTGGGACGCGTGGTTCGACGACATAACCGGGCCGGACATCCTCTGCGTCGGCAGCGACACGCTGTTCGCCGACCGGATCGCGGATGGCGCACGCCTCTGGACCCACTCCGGCGGTCTCGTCCTCAACCCAACGGTGGCGATCGGGTACGGGCGGGTCTTCTTCCTCGAGAGCCACAGCGCTGCCGCTACCGCCTCACCCGTGCGCAAGCTGGGAGCGGAGGCCTGGAGCGATGTGTGGCTCGCCGCCCTGGAGACAGCAACCGGGGCCCTCTTGTGGGAGCAACGCTACGAGGCGCCCACGCAGCCTACCGTGACCTACGTCGTCTACCACGCGGGCGAGGTGGGTGTCGTCGCCTCGTACCAGGGCGAGTACTACGTGACCGTGCGCGCCGCCGACACCGGCGACGCGCTCTGGGAGGCGCGGCACCAGTGGCGGAGTGACAACCACGGTCACCACATCCAGCACCCCGTCATCGCTCAGGGCCGGGTGTTCCTGGAGCCGAACGTCTACGACTGGAAGACCGGCGCCAGGATCGACATCACCTTCCCCTCGCGCTCGAAGTGCGGCACGATCACCGGCGCCGCGAACCTGCTGCACTACCGCGACTACAATGACGAGGTCTGGGACCTGAACACGGACACGCAGACCGAGTTCCCCGGGCTGCGCTCCAACTGCTGGCTCGGGCTCATCTCGGGCAACGGCCTGCTGATGTCACCCGTATCGGCCGGCGGCTGCAGCTGCCAGTGGCCGGTGTACACCTCGCTCGCATATCGGGTGAAGGACGACTACTGACGACAGTGACAAGTGATGAGTGCGAAGTGAGAAGTGGAACGGCAAGGCACGGCGCGGCGTGGGCGGCATCCCTGGCACTGTGCCTCGCGGGCGCGGCGGCGCAAGGGCCGGATGACTGGCCCACGTACGCGCACGATGCCCGGCGGAGCGCAGTATCGCCGGGACCGCTGAACGCTCCCGGGTTGGCGCAACGGTGGGTCTACACCTCGCGGATGCCCGTGCTCGCGGCCTGGCCCGGCCCCGAGAAGCGCGACTACTCGAACTCGCCGACCGTGGACAACGAGGACCGACTGGACTTCGATTCGGCCTATCACGTGGCCGTCGTGGGTGACAGCGTCTTCTTCGGGAGTTCGGGCGAAGATGCGCTCCGTTGCCTCGATGCGGGCACCGGCGAGACGCGCTGGGTCTGCCCGACCGACGGCCCCGTGCGCTTCGCCCCGCATGTGGTGGATGGGAAGGCGTACTTCGGCTCGGATGATGGCTACATCTACTGCGTACGCGCGACGGACGCCAGCCTCGTGTGGCGGTACCGCGCCGCGCCGAGCGACTACCAGGTCCCGAGCAACGGGAAGCTGATCTCCCTGTGGCCGAGTCGCACGGGGGTCGTGGTGCAGGACGGCATCGTGTACTGCGGCGCCGGTATCTTCCCCGGTGAAGGGGTGTATGTCTGCGCGCTCGACGCCGGGACCGGCAGCGACTCCGGTCCGGGGCTATTCCGTCAGCGCTTCACCGACCTCTCGCTGCAGGGCCACGTGCTCGTCTCGCCCGAGCACTTGTACTTCCCCGGCGGGCGCGCAAGCCCGTGGGTCTTCGACCGAAAGACCGGCCAACGCGAGGGCCAGGTCGGCGGCGGGGGCGGCACGTACGCCCTGCTCACCAGCGACTGGTCGATCATCTACGGGCCGGGCAAGACGAGTGCGGTGCTCGAGGAGTTCGCGAGCGACGGCCGCGACCGGCTGGCCTCGTTCCCCGGCGCGAAGCACACCGTGGTGACACCCGAGCGGTCCTACGCCTGCACGCAGGACAAGGTCTTCGCGCTCGATCGCGCGCAGTACATACAGCTCAGCGCCGAGCTGACGAAGCTGTCCGCCCAGCTCAAGCAGGCCGAGCAGGGCTCCGCCGCCCAGCAGCAGCTCTCGGCGCAGATCGCGAAGCTGGAAGAGGACCGCAAGGCGTGCTTCGTGTGGAGCGTGTCCGCTGAGTACCCCGAGGCGCTGATCCTCGCCGGTGACTACCTGATCGCCGGCGGCGGAAACTCGGTGGCAGCCTTCCGCGCCGCGGACGGCACGCAGGTCTGGTCGGCTCAGGTGGACGGCCTCGCCAAGGGCCTCGCGGCAGCGCGCGGCCGCCTCTTCGTCAGTACCACGAGCCGCCGAATCTACTGCTTCGAGTAGGCCTGGCCCAGCACCCCAACCACGAGCGGGCGCTCCCCGCAGCCCGGGGAACCGGGTGTGACCCGACAGCCTGCCTACCCGGTCGTCCAACGGCAACACCGTACGGACTTTACCCTTCGGTCGAACTATCCCCCTATATACTTCGTATATAGGGGGATAGTTCGACCGAAGGGTAACGCACCCCCATTCTCCCCTGTGCGCCCCCCTTCCAGTCCGCCGGGAACACCGGGGACACGATCCCATCGTGTCCCCGGGTGTGGGTTGTGGGCGTGGTCCGGGAATCGTTGGCCTCCATATATACTTGTTACTTCCAGGGGCAGTTTTGTCCGGGCCTTTTTTTGGAAAGGGCGGGAAATGTGATGGAGATCACAGTGGGGCAGGAGTGAGTATTGAGAATTGAGGAGTGAGAATGATGACAAGGAGGACACGACAGAAGCCGCACGGTTCAGGGCAGCGGCGGGCTGGAAGGGGTCGGATCGCCGAGGCGCGGAATCAGTGTCCCCCATACATATAGGTTACTTCTCGGGCCGGTTTTGTCCCAAGATCCATCGGCGAGGCACCGAGGAGGAGGGCCGGCCCGTAGCTGGCCATGCCGGTTGCCGCCTGGCTGCGCTCGGCGAGGGAGACCGTCGAGGCTGCGACGTCGCCGCGCATCGAGCAGGTCGGTGTGGACGGGCGCCGGTTCACGGTCACGATGGAGCAGGACCCCGAGGATGGGTGGTGGGTCGGACTCGTGGAGGAGCTACCGGGCTGCGGCTCTCAGGGGAGCACCCTCGAGGAGTGTCGGGAGATGGTAGCGGACGCCATCCACGAGTACCTGATCGCCAGAGGAGACGTACCGGCCCATGCCGAGGAAGCGACCTACTGACGCTCCGAACGCCTTCTACGCCGTCGGACCTCCGGGGTGGCCCCCTCCGTGACCGCCGTCGCTGTGATGTGGTGCGAAGCCACCGCCTTCACGGATTGGACGCGATGTTTGGGGCGGACCCGGGTTGGGTACCATTCCCGCGATCGTACAATACACCGAAAGGAGGCCTTGGCCGTAGGCATTCCGATTCGCCTCGCTAGCTCCCCCGTTTATAACCTCGATTACTGATTGGCTGGGCCGTCGCCGCCCTGCGGGGTTGCTTCGGTCTAGCCCCGGCAAGTCGTTGCGGGGAGGCGAGTCGGCCAACGGTGGCGCAGGCCTGAGCCGCCGCCGTCTCATTGATTGGGGGAGCGCCCTGTAGTCCGTGCGAATCCCTGATATGATGAGGTGTGCCCAGCCATGGCTACCGAGTTCGTTCCTGCGACGTCCGTCCCTCCGTTCGGTTCCCCCCGCTCCAGGTTGTATGCCAAGGGTTCGCTGCCTCGTGGCGGCGGCGATGTGAGCGGGGTCTCGGCTCCCTCCCCCTCGCGCGGTGTGGAACTCAACTCGCTGCAGCCGTTTGTCGTTCTCTTCCCCCTGGCCCACCAGCGCATCGTTGTCTTGTTGCCACATCAGACATTGAAGGAGGTCGTCCGAACGCACGACCTCGCAAACCAGCGGCATCTAGCACCCGGCGGTGTGTGGCGCTGCTTGGCGGCTGACATCTCGGCCTGACCCGGCGAACGGAAGGAGTGGAATCTATGCGCGCGAACTGCGTTATCGTCCATGGAGACCTGCAAGGTTTCACCGCATTCTCGAGGGCTGAGAAGGAGTCTGTCGAGGACTTCTGCGAGGCGTTCTACCGACTCGTTGCGCGCCACCTGCATGCGAACCCCACCATGCACAAGTTCCTCGGCGATGGTTTCGTGTTCCTCTACGAGACGCCAGAGGCTGGCGTCCCGCGTGTGCGGAACATCGTCGAGTCCGCCATCGTCCTGCACCAAGCCTACGTTCGCCACGTGCAGATGCCCCCCGGCGAAGGGGACTTCAGAAAGCTCTCAGAACCAGCCGCACTGCCGAGGGTCCTGGGCATGGGGGTGACGCGGGGGAACGTCTTCGTCTTCGATGACCCTGACGGGCGGCCGGACTTCGCCAGTGCGTACGCGAACCTGGCCGCCAAGCTCGCGGAGCAGGCCAAGTCCAGCGAGCTGCCCGTGCACCTGCTCGTAGATAGCAGTGTGCCGCTCTTCCCCGACGTCGACGAGTGGCGCGATGCGACTGCGGTCGCGAAGGCCGAGGTCGAGGGGTGGGACGAACGCTCGGTCTGGACCGTGAGTCGGGAGGTCGCGGAGGGGCTGTACGTGGCCAAGGTCGAGCAGGTTGCGGCAAGCGAGGCGCGCCGCGCCTTCTACGAGACATGCGTAAAGGTGAACGCCATACCCGCGGTCCTCAAGCTCGAACTCAACAAGGACGTGAGCCCCAGCGAGGCGACCGTGTGGTTCAACCCGGAGGCGTTCAGAGGCATGATCGACCGCCACGGGTCGGTCCGGCTGGCCCTCATCGCTATCGGCAGCCGCACGGTGCGCCGGTTCCTGTCGGTCGGGGTCCCGGCGGACCGGGCTTCGCAGTTCTCGGAGAGGGTGCCCAGCGACATGGGCCGAAGCCCAATGGTGGTTGCCGTGGCACTCCAGTCCCTCGGCGGCCCCGACCTGCCTGAGTTCGGGGGCCTCGGCGAGAACGAGACGGCCGTCCCCGAGTGGCTTGACAGCCTGCGAAGCGTAGTACAGCACGTCAGGCAGCAGGGGCGCGGAATGGCGGTCCTCTTCTCGCGGTACTGACCGGCTGGGAGCCTGGGTGCTCCGGCTCGGGCAACGGCACAGGCTGCGAGACACGAGCCCGGCAGGCACGAGCGGAACGGCGTGCCGGATGGCCTTCGGCCATGCGGCCCCTCCCAACGGGGGCGCGGCTCTGGTGAGCCGCAGGCACGGCAACGGCATGCGGACAAGATGTCCGCGCTCCTACGGCGACGGCTACCTGACGCGGAGCTTGACGCGGCCGACGAAGGCGGCCGAGCCGGCCTCGGGTTTGGTGAGCGAGAGGGTGAGGTCGGGGGAGGTGAGTTTGTCGGCGGGGAGGTCGAGGTCGAACCAGCGGAAGCCGTCGTAACCAGACTGGGTGAGGGTCTGGGTTTCGCCGAAGAGGGTCAGGCGGGCGGAACGGGTGTCGTTCTTGCAGCCCCAGTAGAACGAGAGCGTGTGGGCTTTGCCGGGTTGGACCTTCAGACGGAGGGTCAGGTCGCCGTCGTTGAGCCACCAGTAGTCCTCGCCCCGGTAGGTGTTGCTGCCGGCGAGGTCGCGGTAGTCGGTGAGGTTGGCGTCGGTGACGAGGAGGAGACGGTGAGTTGCGGCGGAGTCGGCGCTGGCGGTCCGCGCGACGACGAGGGCGGAGGTTACGTCAACAGGGGACAGTCCATGC
>VGFC01000120.1 GCA_016869045.1 Armatimonadota bacterium | reverse complement strand
TCGAACTCCGCCGTCAGCGTCGTGTCCGCGTTGACGTCAAGCTCGACCGTCGCGTCCTTGGACGAGACCGGCCCGCTCCACTCGCGGAAGTGGAACTTCTTCCCCTCGCTGGGCTTGGTCGGCTGCGAGGGGTCCATGAACTGGCCGAGGCGGTCGCCGCTGCCGTAGCCCGCCGGGGTCTTCATGTCGGAGGGTACGACGTCCACGATCTCGATGGTGTGCTTGCCCGGCGTGTCGAAGGTGATATGGAACTTGCCGAAGTCCGGGCCCAACGTGTACTCGGTCGTCCACCGCCCGCTGTGTGTCCAGTAGTCGAAGCCGTCCACTCGGAAGCGCACCAGCCCCAACGCCGGCTTCGTCACCACCGTGAGATGCGGCCCGGGCGTGTAGAGGTCGTCGCCCGTACGTGAGCCGTACAGGTACACGCGGCCCGCGTAGGCCGGAATCGTGAGCTTCCCGTCCGTGGCTGCGACGTCGATGAGCTTGCTCCGACCGCCGAGATCCTCGAAGCCCCCGTTCTGCAGCCGCTCCGCGCCCTTCTCGGGGTCGTCGCCCTCCTTCAGCGTCAGGTCATCGAACCACACGGTTCCCGTGCGGTAGCGGAAGATCGCGTTGTAGGTGAGGCTCTTGATCGGCTTCTCGGGGCGCACGATCACCTGCTGGTACTCCCAGTCGTGGGTGCCACAGGTGAAGGGCGCGATCTGGCCGAAAAGCGGCGTTCCGTCCGTGAACTGAATGTCCAGGTACACGGAGTAGTTGCCGTCGGGCGTGCCGCCCGCGTTCTCCGCCTTGCTCCAACCGCCCGCGAGGATCGGCGTCGGCTTCGTCTGGTCGAGGGTCACCGTCTGGCTCACGATGCTCTCATCGGGCGCCGCGTTGACGATCTTCACCGCACGCGCGCCGGAGTGCTTCACCGCGAGGTCCAGCGAGTCGTTGCTCTTCGGGTACGAACCCCAGTACTTCGCCGCGCCGCCGGCGAGGTCAAGCAGCTTCGTGGTCGGGATCGGCGGCTGGATCGTGATCTGTCCGGGCGTCTCCTTGTCCGGGTTGACCGCCACGAATCCCCGCTCGAACACGCGGTAGTAGACGCCGTTCTCCTCCTGCTCGTCCGCCAGCGGCTTGCCCAGGCGAATCTGGTAGAGCAGCGCCGTCTCCGGGTTCGACAGCGGCTGGCCGCCGTTCCACACGAGACCCGCCAACCTCGCCGAGGCGTAGCAGAAGAACCCGTCTTCCCGCACGCCGTAGGGCGTGTGACCGAGGTAGCTGAGGCACTGGATCTGCTTGCCCGCCTTCACGAACGGTTGCAGGTCCACGCCGCTCTTGTGCCAGTGGTCCTCCCAGTCGAACCAGCGCTCCTTGCTGACCCAGGTGCAGATGTACGACTCCATCATCTCCGCGTCGAGGTACTTCCAGAACTCCCGCGGCAAGTGCAGGGGCGAGGCGGAGTTGCCGAGAACCGCGCCGTCCGGCTTGTACTGCTTGATGACCTCGCGCACGCGCGTCAGCAGCATCGCGAAGGCGTGGTCCTGGTCCTCGTAGAGGTGCTCGTGCTTGCCGAACTTCGGGCCCTCGCACGGCTGCCGGTGCGAGAGGTTGTCGACGAACACGCCGTCCGCGCCCAGCTCCATGATCTTGCGCACCCACTCCACCATCGCGTCCTGATAGCCCTGTACGTTGGGGCAGGTCGTGTACATGTTCTTCGCGTCTTCGGATTCCCAGAAGCCCGAGCGCACCAGCCCGCCCTCGGCGTTCACCTCGATGAACTCGGGATGGTCCTTGAGGTTGATTCCCTCATACGTCTGGCTCGCGAAGCCCTGGTAGAACGTCACATAGGGGAAGCAGCGGATGCCCAACCCGTGCGCGCGCTCGAAGAACTCGCGGTTGATCGGGCAGTGCGTCACGAACGCGACCTTCGACGCCGCCAGCGCATCCCAGCCCGCCGGGTCATAGCCGATGGCGTACGTCTCCGAGTCCATGAGCCAGTCCGGCGCCGATTCGCCCAGGTCCGCCGCGGCCGCGACCGCATCCCGCGCCTGCTCCGACGGCGAGCGCTGTGCGATGGCGGCGGGAATCGTGACGAGCGAGCAGAGCAGTCCACAGAACATGATGACATCCCTCCGTAGAGCTTCAGGCTTCGCGGCCCTTCAGTTCAGCCCGCCTTGGCCCCGCCTCGGCTGCTGAGCGGACTGAGGTAGCCACACCATTGGTCCCAAAGCTCCGCGCGACCTTCCGCCGAGACGCGCTGGCCGATCTCCTCCCGCGGGCAGCCGTCACCGACCAACTGCTTTGCTTCCTTCGCCGCGCGGATGAGCGCGTGGACCTTCGGCACGCTCTCCTCGTTGCACATCGCCTCGGCCATGTAGGTGATGACGCCGCTCGCGCCGTCGGCCGCCGACTGGAACACGAAGTCCTCCACGTCCTGCACGCTCATCTCGCGGTAGTGGAAGCACCCCAGCCGCCAGACGAACGGCACGCGCGAGTGCTCGGCAAGCAGGCGCGGATTCAGCTTCGGCGAGATCGAGGGGTCGAAGCTGGCCAGCCCGATCTCCTCCAAGCAGAAGAGCTGCTCGACGCGCAGGTCCTCGACATGCGCATATCGCGCGCCGGTCGTGACGCCCCGGTAGAACTGCTCCCAGAAGGGGATGACCATCTCGCGCATCATCCGCGCGGGGATGAAGCTCGCGAGGTCGTCGCACATGCTGCCGCCGCTCGGGTTCGGCATCGGCTGCTCGTTCACCGCCATGTGGAAGCGGTCGAAGCTCAGCACGCTGTCGGTGAGCGCGCGCAGGAACTCCTTCGCGAGCGGCGGGTCATCGAAGATGTCCGTGAAGAACCCCTCGCCACGCAGCTCATACGCCGTCGTGATCGGCCCCTCGCCGCCGAACGCGAACCCCACGCGCTCCCCGGGGAACGCTTCGCGCATCTTCTCCCGGAAGTCGAGGTAGAACGGCGCCATGCCCGAGGTCGCCCAGTCCACCGGCTCCCGCAGCCTCGCGATTCCCTCCTCCAGCGACCCATAGATGTGCGTGTGCGCAACCTCGCCACCATCGGGGAAGAGCAACTCCGACCCCAGGCAGTTCACATGCCCGTAGCTCACCGCCGGGGTCGTCAGCCCCGGCATCCCCACCTCCTCGCCGAACATCTCCCTCAGCAGCGGCCGCCCGCGCCGGTACGCCTCGATGCACGCCTTCGGCTTCAGGTTGAACTCCCGAATCGGGATGCCGGCCAACTGCCGCAGTGCGCCCTGCGAGCTGCCCATCGACCAACTGAAGCCGGCCTGCATACGAGCACGCGAGTAGTCGGGCTTGGCCTCCATCGAGTCACCTCAGGCACTGGCGCGGGTTCGCTAGAAGTCGCGCCCTGCAGTCAGCTCCTCGGGTATGGGGATGTCGGGGAAGACGAGGGCCCCCTCGACCGTCAGGGTGATGGAGCGTGTCCCGGCTCGGGGCAGATCACAGCCCATCAGCATCTTCTGGCCGACCAGACAGATACTGGCGGCCTCCGCCAGTTCGCGGCCCTGATCGTCGAGCGCCCTGGCCCGCGGCCGCTGGACCGTGCGGTCGCCAGTCGTCAGGTCCAGATCAGGCGCCAGGAACTGCTCCACCACGCCGGAGCGGTTGAGCCCCTTGTACCGATACAGCCTCCGCAGGACGCACGTGCGGGCCCCCTCCGCCTGCGTCAGCGCGGGCGTCACCAGGTGCGTGTAGAGCACCTGGCTCTCTCTGGGGATCGCCGTGACGGTGACCTCAGTTCGCCCAGGCCCCGCCTCGACAGGCCGGCTATCGCAGGTCCACGTGTCGACCGTCAGCTGCACGTTTGCGCGCGGCAGGTCCTCGAAGCGGAACCGCCCATCCAGATCCGTAGTCGCCATGGCGACGCGGGTGATTCCGGAGAAGTCCTTGGGGCGCGCCTCAACCGTCACATTCGGCACCGGGATCCCCTGGTCGTCCACCACCTTCCCGCTGACGGTGAGGTCCGCTACCTCCAGCGGGATGTCGCCAACGTCGGCGACATCGCCGGCCCCGAGGGCGGGGCCGTCGTACCCCGTCTGCGCGTAGCCCGCCGCGTGGATCCGGAGGTGCTGCGCCATGGCAGGGAGGATCGCTCGAAGCAGGAAGTTCCCCTCCTCGTCCGTGATGGTCTGGGCCATCAGGCCACGCCAGAGCGCTCTCTCCTCGGCCGTTCCACCTGCCTCCTCGGTCGGCTCTGCGTCGGCCCGGACGAGGGCGTAGGGTACCGGTTTGCCGTCCTCCGACACGATCCGCCCCGTGAGGGTCGGCCGGGCGTCAGCGGCAAGCTGAAGCGCAACCGGTGAGGTCGCCCCCTTCTCCACACTGCACGAATCGAGGGTCATGGCCTCCCCCAGGTAGGCGCGGAAGGAGTACTGCGCATTGGGGTCCGTCCCGGGGAGCGAGAACCGGCCTTCCTCGTCGGAGACCGCCCCGTGGGGGAACCCCGTGTTGACGCTGTCCACCGCCACAACGACGGCCCCGGCAGCAGGCTTGCCGTTGGGGTCCAGGACCTGCCCGCTGAGCGCTCGCGCCGGCACGACTTCGAAGTTCTCCTCGAACGGGGCCTCCTTGGCCGTGACCGTGATCCGCCGGAAGTCCTCGCCGAAGCCCTTGGCCGGGTGCCAGCCCCTCGGCATCCTCAGCGTGCGGAGCTCCGCCGGGCCCTCTGGGGCGCGGACCGAGTACCGCCCGTTCTCGTCCGTCCTTACAGTCGGCCACGCCATGCCCACCTTCGGTTGTTGCGCGGTGTTGCAGCAGATCTCCACTCCGGGAACGGGCTTCCCGGAGGTCTGGTCAGTCACGACGCCCTTGACTTCCAGCCCGTCCACGACCGTGAGGTCCACGTTCTCCACCGTGCTGCCCCGGCGCACCTTCACCTCGACTGCCTTCGCCGTGAACGTCAGCGGAAGCTCGTCCAGGTGCACCTGGTGGGCGGCCTCCGGCAGCCCGCCAATCTCGTAGCGCCCTTGCTCGTCCGTCTTGGCCTTCCCTCCGCCGTAGGCGGCGACACCAACGCCGCTCACGGGTGTGCCATCCTCCCGCGCCACCCGGCCCCGGATCGTAGCCCCGGGCTCGAGCTTGATCTCGATCGGCTTGTCCTTCGCCAGCTCGGTCCAGTCGAGGCGCACATCCTGACGGGCGTACCCCGGCTGCTCGACACGGAAGGAGGGCTCAGCACCTGGGGGGAGGCGCCGGACCCCGAACTCCCCCTGTGCGTTCGTCTCGGCCACGAGCATGGCCGCGATCCTGTCAGGCGGGGCGATGGATGTGGACCACTGTCCGATCTCGAGGGGATCGAAGCCGGCCATGCGCGAGAGGAAGGAGAGCCTCGGCCGGACGCCGGCGACCGGTCTCCCCGCCGCGTCAACCACCCGGCCCCTCACCGCAAACGCACGTTCCAGCTTCAGCAGTATTCCAGGCCGCGAGGTCGCACTCCGCTCCCACCAGGCCAGTGCATACCCCTCCGCAAGAGCGCAGACCGCGTACAGCCCCTGTCGTCCCGCTTCGGGAGGCTCGTGGCTAAGCCGAAAACGTCCGGCAGCATCGGTCGGTGTCTCCGCGAAGACGGGCCAGGCCTCGTCCCACCCTTCTCCGGTCAGCCACACCGTGGCCTCTTCGACTGGGTTGCCTTGCGGGTCAACCACCTGCCCACTGAACTCCGCCGGCCAGACGACCTGAGGGAATGCGACCAGCAGAACCACCGATAGCCCGCCAATGACCCTCACAGATATCACCCCCTTCGCTTGTGTGCAGCCAACGTCTAGGGCAGCAGTCCCTCCCTCGCTGTCTTCTGCGGGAAGAAGCGCGGCTTGCGGAAGGCCTCGGCGTACTTGCAGCCCGCCTGGTAGCCCCGGAAGCGCGACTGCACCTGCGCGTTGTCCGCGAGCGAGACGCCGTACTGGTCCATGCACCAGGTTTCCTGGCTCGCGTGGCAGCGGACCATGGCGAGCTTCGTGTCGATGTGGTCGGTGATGTCCACGTAGAACTCCGGCGTGAAGTTGATCCCCGCTGGCGTGTCCATGAAGTACACATCCGGGATGACGTCACATGGCTCGGTCCCGGTCTTGATGTTCGGCACGGTCATCAGGACGTGCGTATCCCAGACCACCTGCCCGGCCATCGTGTGGTCGGGGTGGTAGTCGTTGTCCTTGTCCAGCGTCAGGATGAGGTGCGGTCGGAACTGCCGGATGACCTCGATCACGCGTAGACGGAGTTCCTCCGAGCTGAACAGGAACCCATCTGGGTAGCCCATCCAGAAGAACTCCGCGCCGATGATCGCCGCCGCGTTCCGGGCTTCCTGCTCGCGGACGCGGGCGATCTCCTCCTTCGGCAAGGTCGGCGAGCCGCAGCCGCCGTCGGTCAGGCAGACGATGGCAACCTGATGCCCCTGGGCCGCATACTTCGCCAACGTGCCCGCGCAGAAGTGCTCGATATCGTCCGGGTGCGCCTCGAAAGCCATGATCCGCATCGGTCCGTTCCTCCCGTCTCAGTAGGTGACTCTCACCGTGATGGCGTCGGTTGTCGGCGACAGGCGAACACACTCCCGCTTCGCATCGAAGTCGGCGTGCGGCTTCCCATCCACGGTCACGCTCCGCATCGGCCTCCCCTCGGGGTGTCTCACTCTGAGCACAATCGCCTTCGGCTGCGCCCGCTTCGGCGGGTCGACTCTCGCCTCGATGAAGCCTTCGCCCACGTGCGAGCGGATCGAGTAGCCGACCTCCCCGAAGTGCGTCGGCGCGTGGGAGACGCCCACGATCAGGCCGTCCTTCAGCCAGTAGTCCGGCACGAAGGGCGCGAGCCATAGCTCCTCGCCGCGCTCCATGAGCAGCATCGTGCGGGTCTGCTGCAGGAACCAGCCTGTCTCGTGCGTCTTGTTCCAGCCGCCCGTGTTGTGAAAGTGCTCCCAGAAGGAGAGGTTCTCCAGGCTCAGCAGGCTGGGGATCGCGTTGAGGTACGAGCGGATGAAGGGCTTCACCTCATCCTGCAGCGCGTACACGTCCGTCATTCGGGTGTAGTACGGCTGCACCTTCGAGAAGCCGCCGAGGTCGAACGGGTCGGCCTCGCTCTGCTCGCCCGGGTACTCGCCCATGCCCGTCTGCAGGCACCAGTAGTCTTCGAGGTAGTCCATCATCCACTGGGCATCGGGCGCGTCCGGTGGCATCAGTCCCAGAGCCACCAGATGCTGCGGGCCGATCTCGACGTCGCCCGCCCACGTGCGCCCCCAGTCCTCGCCAGGGAACGACTCTCCCACCTTGCCGAAGCACTGCACCATCGCCGGGCACGCGGGCGTCCAGGACCCATCGCGCAACGGCCGCACCGGCGTGCGCGCCTGCGCCCAACGGTAGGCGCGCAGGATGTCCTGCCGGTAGTCCTCCGCCTCCGTCAGCCACTCCTCGGCGCCCGGGTAGTCGATCTCCGCTAGGACGCTGGCGGCGTCGCGCAGGCCGGCGCACATGTGCGCCTCGCCGAAGAAGCGGTTCGCATACATCCCCCAGTCTGCGACCACCCCGGGCGGCATCAGCCCGTACTCGGGTTCGTCGCGCGAGGTCATCGTCTTCCGCCGCTGCTCGACGGTCCATTGGCAGACGCGCGCCACCTCCGGCGCGATCCTGCGGAGCCACGCATCGTCCCGCGTCAGCCGGTAGTGCTCGGCAAGCGTCCACAGGTGCCAGCCCGTCCCCATCACCGTGTACCCGGTGGTGAGGTAGCCCTGCGGGTTGTAGCGGTTCACGAAGAAGTCGAGGGACTTGCGCGCGAAGTCCTCGTGCCCCAGCAGGTCCATGCCCAGGATGATCGAGTTCGCCTCGCTTTCCAGCGGCCCGTAGCGGTCCGAGGAGATCCATGGCGCGGTGCGCTCTCCATCCGCCTCGTTCCTCGCCGCAATGAGGCAGTGGACCTGCGAGGCGCGGATCACGTTGGCGAGGAGCGGATCCGGGATGTCGAACTGCATCGACTCCGCGAGGACGTGGTGCCAGTTCGCCTCGACCGCCGAGGCCAGGCTGGGGCCGTCCTTCAGAAGGCTGCATTCCTCCGGCCGCATCTCCCACGTCGGCATGTACACAGTCACCCGCGCGCGGCCGCGTGGCGGCAGACCCCCCGCGAGGTCCAGTGCGCCCGCGCCTGCGGTCGCAGACAGCGCGGCCTCACTCGTCTCCGCATACGCGAGCAGCCGCTCGCCCTTGTACGCCGCGAACCCCGCGCCAACTGCCTTCAGCTCCGCGACCTCGCCCGCGAACCGATCCGCCATGAAGCGCAGACCCACCGAGGCATGTGCCGCGGCCTCGCCCAGGTTCTCCGCCGTGACATCCGCCACGCACAAGCTCGCGCCCGGCCCTCTAGCCGGGTAGGGAGCCACGAACGCCCTCTGCCGATAGCGTATGCCACCCTCCTCCACCTCGATGACCGGGATCGGCAGCCACTCGCCCTGCAGGTGGCGCGTCAGGCCCTCGTTCTTGCCGGAGCCGAACGTGGGCCGCACCTCGATGGGGTAGCGGATCGCCCCGTGGCTCGCGACGTCGGGCTGCGTGCTGAACTGAACGGTCCCGTCGCGGTCCGCCTGGAACTTGCGGTCGTCACACGCCAGCGATAGCAGCATCGGCCCGAGGTCCTGCACTGGCCGGTGCACCTTCGCGAGCGCCTGCGCGAAGGTCTGGTCGGCGTGCGCGTGCACCTCGTCCAGCACGGTCTGCTGGCCAGCGATCCGGTGCTCGTACTCCTCCGGCGTGGGCCCGGAGGCAGTCGTCACGAACACGCCGGCACTGGGGACGTACACGGCGCCGTTCGCCAGCACATCCTCCACGGCCACGGCGAAGGCAGTCGCCGCGCGTCTGTCGCTCCTCGGCAGCCAGAAGCGCAGCGTCGTCCGGTCCGACTTGATCGACATCGGCCGGCTGTAGCACACGCGCAGCTCCATCGGACGCGCGAGCGACCAGAGCGGGCTGGTACGTCCTCGTCTTCCGATGCGCTCTCCGTTGTAGACCCACACGCTCCCCTTCTCGCCGCGGTTCGCGTGCTCGGCTTGCAGGGCGAGCGTGACCTCATCCCACACCGAACGCGTGAAGGCGCTGAGGCGGACGCGGGTCGCCGGCGCGCCGGGCAGAAGCCACCGCACCTTCTGTGTGCTGGGGACGAGGCTGCCACCGGCAGCCCGCCAGTCGATGGCAAACGACCATCGCGGCCCGTCGGCGGTCAGCTTCCCCGGCAGTGGCTCCCATTGCCCCTGCCACCATGACTCGCCGGCCCAGTACTGCAGCTGTACACCCTCTGTCGCGGGAGCCGGGCCGACGAACTCCAGGCCCACGCTTCGCAGCAGGCGCCGCTCCACCCATTGGATGCCGATGCAACCCACGTCGTCCACCAGGGGCATCACGTATGTCCCATCGGCCTGCGGCCTGATCGGCGTGTGCAGGTACACGTCCCCCGCCGGGAACTCGTCCACGCGCCCGGCGTGTGTTCCGTCGAGTCGCTTCGGGTCCCACGTGCAGACGGTGCCGAAGGGCGCCACATCGACCGATGGCCTGGCCTGTGGCCTCGCACTCGGGTCTACCGTCAGCCGCGCGTTCAGCCAATTCGCGCAGTCGCAGGTGATGCCGTCGCCCGCGTCGCTCGCCTTCAGCGTGAGTATCTGCGCCCCAGACAGGGGCACGCTTAGGGGCCGCGGTTCATCCGCCTCGCGCACGATGCCGCTGTCGAATCGCTTCTCGCCGTCCACGAGGACCTGGAACACCACGCTCCCCGTGTCGCCGTGTTCCCACTGCACGCCGACCTCTGCCTCGAAGATCGCGTATCTCCCCTCCAGCAGCAGGACGATCTCCCCGTTCGCGTGGTGCCCGAGGCCCTTCGCGTACTCGCGGTCCCTCACGCGTAGGGGCAGCTTGGTGCGGCCTTCCACCCACGCGCATGCGTCCACCCCCAGATTGCCGAAGCCCTGCGAATGGAACAGCAGTCGCTCGCCGAGGACGTCGCTCACATACTCCACGGATGCCTCCCCTTGCGCGGGGACGCGCTGAACCGGCAACAGTACCAACGCCGAGAGCGCCAACATGCCCCGAGGTTCCCACGAAGGCCGACCGGCTCCTCCCTCGGAGGAACCGGGATGCGCCCTGACGAATGGGGGTCCGCACGAGGCTCCGACGAAGCCTCGTCAAGGGGGCGGTCCGCATGAACATCAAGTCGGTGGCGATCTTCGGCGGCTCAGGCAAGGTCGGCCGCCGGCTCATCCCATTCCTCCTGGAGGAGGGCAAGCGCGTCCGCGCCTTGGTCCACCACACTCCCATCGAGGGCGACGGCGTTGAGTGCGTGTCGGGCAGCATCACCGATCCCAAGGTCGTCTCGGAGGTCGTCGCGGGCACGGACGCCGTCGTGCAACTCGCCACGACGAAGGAAGACCCAAACACCTTCTTCGACGTGAGCGTCCGTGGCACGCTGAACATCCTGGAGGCCTGCCGCCACCAGCGCACGCAGCAGTTCATCCTCCTCGGCGGCGATGCGGTTTTCGGCATCTGGTTCTACCCGCAGCCGATCCCCATCGACGAGAACCACCCGCTGATGGCCTACCCGGGCTACTACGCCTTCACTAAGGTCATCGAGGAGGTCATGACGCAGCAGTACGGCTACCAGTACGGCGTGCCGTTCTCGATCCTGCGCTCGTCGTGGATCTTCGAGAAGGATGATCTCCTGAACCACTTCTCGCTGCTCAAGAACGTGGACCCCGCCGAGCCTGGCCACGGCTTCGGCGAGCAACCCGAGGAGGTCATGGCCCTGGTCCGCGCCAGCCAGGAGCGCATCCCGATCCTGACCAACGAGGCCGGCGTCCCCTACAACCGGCACATCGTGCACATCGAGGATGTGATGCAGGCCTTCGGCAAGATCCTCGGCAATCCGGCCGCTCTGGGCGAGTCGTTCAACATCGCGGCGCCCTCGGCGTTCAACTACCGGCCCGCCGCCGAGTACCTCTCCCAGAGGATGAGCATCCCGACCATCGAGCTCATCTGCGCGGGCTACCATTCCTTCGAGATCAACATCACGAAGGCTCGCTCCATGCTCGGCTACTACCCGTTGTACGACTTCCAGCGTATCGCCGCCACCGCACTGGTCTGCGCGCGGTGAATTCCAGGAGGGCAGCCATGCTCAAGTTCTCGCACGTCGGCGTCGTGACCGATGACCCGCAGCCCAACGAGACCTACGTGCCCGCGACCAAGGTGTATGTTACCGACTTCGCCAACCACCCGTACAAGATCGAGTACCTGCGCTATGAGCCCGATACGCCCGTCACCGGGCCCCTGCGCGACCAGTGCCACATCGCCTTCGAGACCGACGACCTCGCCCGCGAACTCGCCGGTCAGGAGGTCATCCTCGAGCCCTTCGACCCCATGCCCGGCCTCACCGTCGCCTTCATCGTGAGGGACGGCGCGGTCTTCGAGTACATGAAGTACCAGTGACGGCAGGGGATAGGTTACAGGTCACAGGTGATGGGAACGGCAACGACCAGGCCGCGGGAGGGAGCATCATGTCCATCGCAGACAAGGTCATCATCGTTACAGGCGGCACGTCCGGCATCGGCGACGGCTGCAGCCGCTACTTCGCGGAGCAGGGCGCGAGGGTCGTGATCGCCTCGAACCAGGCCGAGGCCGGTACGGCGCTCGCGGCCGACCTGAAGGGTCAGGGCCACGACGCGGACTTCGTCGAGGTCGATGTGTCGAGCGAGGAGAGCGTCGAGGCCCTCGTGGAGCGGGCGCTAGAGCTTCACGGTCGCATCGACGCGCTGGTCAGCAATGCGGGGGTCTGGCGGCAGGGCAAGGTGACCGACTTCACGGTCGCCGACTGGAACGCCGTGATGGGCGTGAACGTGATGGGCAACCTGTGGCTCGCCAAGCACATTGTGCCCGTCATGGAGGGCCAGGGCCAGGGCGTCATCTGCATCACGACGTCGGTTGCGGCGTTCGTGGGGTTCCCCGCACACGCGGTCTACTGCGCCTCGAAGGCCGCGCTCGAGGCGCTGATCCGCTGCCTGGCGACCGACCACGCGGGCAAGGTCCGCGTCGTGGGGGTCTGCCCGGGCACCATCGACACGCCGATGCTCGCCGCGAGCGCCGCGGGCTGGACGCAGCCGCTGGAGGAGCTCTACGCGGACGTGGCGCGGCGCATCCCGGTGCGCCGGCTGGGGCAGCCCGTCGATGTCGCGAAGGCCATCGCCTTCCTCATCAGCGATGACGCGAGCTACATCGACGCGGTCTCGCTCATCCTCGATGGCGGCACGCTGGCCCTGCCGCCGTGGTAGTCGTCAGGGCGCGCTCGAGGCCCGCAGGCTGAGGTTGCGCACCTGCACCTCGACCGCGAACGTGCCTGGGACCTCCCAGCCCATCGAGATGATGCCAAGGCGGTAGTCCGCGGGATCGCGCGAATCGTTCAGGAAGCCGCGCTCCCACGCAGCCTGCAGCGCGTCGCGGATGATCGGCACGAGGTCCGCCTCGAACGTCACCCACTCCCCGTCGTGCAGGCTCGGTCGCGATAGCAGCTCACCGGGCGGCGCATAGATCAGCTTCTGGTGCGCCTGGTCGGGGGCGATGAACGGCTCAGGGATTCGCTGCCGGTCATCGTACTGCACGAGGTTCAGCCAGATGAAGTCGCCGTAGCCCGCCGACTCGCGGTTGAGGTTCTGCACCGTGATCGTGGTGATGAACTGCGCGGCGTGGATGCCGGGCGAGTAGCCCTCGCCGGTCAGGTTCTCGCTGCGCTTCAGTCGCGCCTGCAGGTGGAAGCGGAGTGCCTGCATCTCCGCGAGGTTCGGGGAGCCCTCCAGCGGCTGACTGACCAGAAGATGCGGCCAGTCCTGCCCCTGCTTGCGCGGCCCGTCCGGGTACTCAGGCCGGCTGTCCACGGCGAGCGAGAGGTCGGCCTCCTCGGTCCCCGGTGACCCCACGGTGACCGACTTCGCCTCATTGGCGAACCGAATCGCGCCCGAAGGCAGCCGCTCGCCGACTGCGCCCTGGATCGAGTACCGGCTGCTCCACTGCGCGAGGTTCCAGACTGGCAACCCCTCGCAGCCCTCCCAGCGCAGCCTCCCCACCAAGACCCGCTCGCCCGGCGTCGGGTCCTGCACCTCGAAGCCACGCCCGAAGTGCGGATCGCGGATGAGTTCGCGGTCGGCGGCGTTCGCCCCGCGGCTCGGTAGCATCAGTGCGAGCACCAGACTGACCAAAGACCGCTCCCCTACGCCGGCCTGATCCAGTCCACCTCCAGCGTCGATCCCGCTGGCGTGTCAGCCGGCTCGATGTCGAAGCGGATCTGGGTGATCTTGCCTCGCCACAGGGCGTGGCCGGAGAGGTCGAACGTGATCTCGTGCCACTCGCCATCGCCAGGGCAGTCGGCGTGGACCTCCTTGTCCGGCCCCCAGCCGGGCGAGCCTGAGGCGCGCCAGAACAGCCCGACCTGGCTGCCCGCGCTCAGGCGGACGCGCGCCTTGACCAGGCCACTCCTCGCCGCGCTGATCTCGGCCGGCCCGCTGATTGCGTACGGGTCGTCACCGGTGACGGTGATCTTCAGGTTGCCATCCGCAGCGGTGACATTGCACGAGTGTCCCGGTTGCCAGCCTTCCACGTCGCGGTCGAAGTCCCAGGTGGACGTCACGGGCGGCTTCTCCGGGAGCTTCCGCGCCAAGCCCGTGAGGCTCGCGTGAGCCTTGCCCTCGGCGTCCGTCTGCACCCCCAGTACGAGCACGTTCGTCGCGCTGTTCAGGGCCCAGCCCGTCTCGCTCGGAGCCAGATCGTCCTGCTTGCCCAGGGCGGCTCCGCCAGCGACCAGCTTCGCATCTTCGCCGATGGCGACAGGAGCCACGGTCACGTAGATCACCTGCTGCGGCACGTACTTCAGGTCGAGTTCCAGCGTCTTGTCAGTGCCCTTTGCCGCGACGTCGCAGGGCGCGGTGACGTGGATCAGACCCTCCTTCGTCTCCACCGGCACCGACCGCAAGCCCGGATCGAGGCCATGCAGCGCGAGCAAGTTCACCTCGATGTCCTCGGGGTTGATGTACACGCCATTCCGATGCGTGAACCACTGACCATAGCTGTCGGGGTAGGTCCCGACGAGTTCCGGCGGGCCCTCCCACGGCCATTGCTGGTGCATTGCGCTGACGGTCATGCCCTCAACTTGCCGGCGCCATAGGTCGTCGTTGTCGAACCGCATCAGCTCCTGCAGGCCGTAGGCGTACACCAGCCCGCACCACTGCACGGGCAGCCCAAGCCACGAATGCGTGAAGAACGTGCTGCCGAGGACGGGGATGCTCGCATAGCGCATCCCGGGATGCGCGCCGTCATCCCACGTGTACTGGAAGGGCAGGCCCGTCCGCGCCCAGAGCCGGGCCTTCTCGAGCCACTTCGGGTCGCCCGTCGCCATGTACGTCCACACGTAGGCGCGCACCGCATAGGCAGAGGCCAGCACGTCGGGCTCCATGATCGGGCACTCCCAGCCCTGCGCGCCGCGCGGGACGCGGAACCGCTCCATGTGCTTGAGGGCCGCTTGCAGCGCTTCCTCCGCGTCGGGGTCGCCGCTGATCGCGACCCACTTCGCCAGGACATAGGCGTTCCGCCCCGCGATCCCCATCACCCGCGTGCCGGGTTCCCCAAGGGTCTTCCGGCTCTCGTCCGGGTAGTAGCCCCACCCACCGTCCGCCTCCTGGCCATCGACACTGCCGTGCGCCGAGTCCCGCATCCCGGCAAGCGCGCCCGGCAAGTGTCCCCAGTGATACGGGAACTCCCACCCCATGATGTGACACGCCGCGGTGCTGGTCAGGCCCGGCGCGCCCTGCTCGCGCAAGGTCTTCTCGCCGATGAGCTTCACACGGTCCAGCACGGCCGCCCTGTCCTCTCCCTGCGCAACCGCGCGGCCGTCCATCAGCATCAGCGTCGCGAAGCCCGGCGCGTTCGACTTGCCCGAGCCCACGTAGTGCAGGCTCGTCTGCGTCTGCTCATCCCACACGGACTTCAGGAAGCCATGCCGGCAGAGCGCCATCTCGTCCTCGAAGGAACGTGGCGCGGCCTCGGCTTCGGGGTAATCGACGACGCCCGCCGAGGCCTCCAGGATGCCCGTCGCATCAGGGCGAGGGACGGTGACGATGATCCGCTGGCTCAGCGTCCAGGACTTACCCGCTTCGAGCGTCAGCGGCTCAGCCGTGCGATCGGCACTCTCCGGGATGAACTCCGGCACGGATGGCAGGCCGAGCTGCATCAGGTGGTTGTCCTGCTGGTTGAGGAAGTCGGGCGAGGCGAACCGAGTGGCTGGCTGCGTGTGCTCGCCATCCCACTTCTGGTTCGGGTCCCAGGCGACCGCGACCACTGGCCCGCCATCTCGCGTCTCGACCATCATCAGCGGAGCGGTGATCTTGAACCGGTGCGGCGTCCAGCGCTGGTTCAGCGGCGGCGCAAGGTCGCGTGTGCTGGAGCTTCGCTCGTCACCTTCCAGGTACTCCAGCCCCGGGAAGATCGCGATCCCCTTTGCCGCGCCCGTCCCGCGGTCTCCCGCGTGCACCGCCGGCCCCCACATTGCAGCAAGGGTCTCTTCCTGCGTGGTAGTGACCTGCAGGTCCGCTTGTAGCGCCGGGCCATCGTCTGCGAGCGCGAGCCGCAGCGAACAGGCGAAGCGCTCACCCGGGCTCTCTGCGCGCACCTCCACACCGCCTCTGGCTGCTTCGACCTCCCAACCGCTCAACCCGGGCGTGCCCCCTCCGGGGGTGTTCGTCTGCGTGTAGTACAGCCAGGGGTTCACCGAGCCGCTCAGTTCCCAGCGGTCCCCCGCCCACGCATACACCAGCGCGCCCTGCGCGTCGCCGCCCGTGTAGAGCAGCCAGCGCACCTCAGGGTTCTGCAGCAGCATGAAGTCATCGTTGAGCTTGCGGGCCTCCGCCTTCTTCGGGCGAATCAGGGGCAGTTTGGGCAACTCGGGCCACACCGGCACGCCGCTGATGATCGATGTGCCGGTGCCCGCGCAGAATGCCGTCGCCTCAAGGTGGAGGGTCCCGACGTCCGGGATGCCGAGGTCGAACTCCACCGCCGCGCTCTCCCCCGGCGCAAGGCGCTCGATGGGCTTCTCGACACCGTTGCACGTGACGGTCGCATGGTGCTCGGGCAGCAGCGCGCCCTTGCCGGTGTTCGTGACGCCTGCGCGCATAATCAGGCGGTCGCCAGCGATCGTGACCGCGTTCGCCGGCCCGCAGCTGGTCAGCCTCAGCAGCGGCTCCCAGCTTCCTCCCCAGGCATCCGCCACGCGCAGGCCCTCTGCTCGCCATTGCCACTGCTCACAGCCCTTGGTCGCGCCGAAGTCGAAGGACACAAAGGTCAGGCCCGGCGGGTCTACGGCCTGCGTCGCCGAGGCCTCGGCGATGGGTTGGCCCGCGGCGTCGAGGCCCTCCACGACGATCTCGCCCGTCCCGCCCTCCACATCGGCGATCACCACGCCACCGGCACCTGACACGGGGGTTGCCTGCCGTAGTGTCCGGCCATCGGTGTTGACGATGAGCGGCTCGCCGAACATCGCCCAGTCGTAGTTGCTGTTCGCCTTGCCGCCGCAGTCAGTCTGCAGGGAGACATCGGCCTCAAAGGGGCCACCGCCTGCGGGCGCTTCGAACAACTGCGCGGCCACCGGCACCCACTTGCTCTCCTTCACCTCGGCCGCGAGCACGTCCGTCCCGTTTATATCGATGTAGAACCGCGCGCCATCGGCCGGATGCGCCTCCTCGCCCCACGCGAAGCCGTCCGAGATCCCCACATAGGTCAGCAGGAACACACGTATCCCCTCTCCTAGTCCCATGCTGACCTTGGGGTACTTCGCGATGGAGCGGTCATCGTTTTGCGGATGCAGGAAGACCGCGGGCATCGCCACCTTCCCCGCCGTGCCCGGTCGCCTCACCGCCGCCGACATCGAGTTCGTGATTTGCGCCTTGGCGAACTCCTCCACCCCATTCCACCACACGTTGGCGGAGCGCTGCTCCGCGGCCTGGGATGGGGAAGCCGCACTGCCCAGCAGAACGCACACGAGCAAGTGCATCAGGGGAATCTCCCTTGCATCGGAATACGGAGCAAGGGAGTCTTCACGGCACGACGGAGAGGGTCCTTCTCACCCGGAGGTGACCTTCACGTACAGCTTCCTCGACCGAGGTCCATCGAACTCGCAGAAGTACACGCCCTGCCAGGTGCCGAGCGCCAGCTTGCCGCCCTCGATGATGACCTGCAGGCTCGGGCCGACGAGCGTGGATTTGACGTGCGCATCCGAGTTCCCCTCGCGATGCCGGTAGTGCGGCGCGCGGAGGGGCGCGATCTGCGCCAGCCCCTTCAGCACGTCGCTGACCACGCTTGGGTCGGCATTCTCGTTGATGGTGACCGCCGCTGTCGTGTGTGGTACAAAGAGCGTCACCACGCCGGCCTGTATGCCCGACTTCGCCACGACCTCTGCGACCTGGCGCGTCACATCGAGGAACTGCTCGCGCGACTGAGTCGTGATCGAGAGCTGCGTCAGCACGGTCCTCATCCCTTTCTGCGATGCGCGGCAGCGTCTTCGGGTGCGTTACCTCTATTATGCCCCGTTTCGCGGATTGGTCAACTGCCGGCTGCCGTTCGCCGGGGAGGTCGGCTCACCCGCGCAGGGCGAACTGCCGTGGCAGAACGAACCTGGAGGTGCCGCAATGGCCGCTCCACTGACCCCCGATCAGCTCGACGAACTCAAGCGGTTCATCACGCCCACGGTCAGCAACGCCATCGAGCTGTTCGGCGTGCGGAAGCGCACCGAGGGCTTCATGCTACCGGGCATCGAGTGCCGCTTCCCCGACCTCGGGGTGATGGTCGGCTACGCAGTCACCGCGACCTGCCGCGCCTGGGGGCCGGGGGAGGCCTCCGTGGACACGGCCGCCTACTACGACCACGTCCTCGCGCAGCCCGGCCCGCGCGTGCTCGTCGCGCAGGACTTGGATGACGTGCCCATCGGCGCCCTGGTCGGCGAGGTGAACTCCTCGGTCCACCGAGCGCTTGGGTGCGTGGGCCATGTGACCAACGGCGGAGTGCGCGATCTTGACGAATGCCGCTCGATCGGTTTCCACCTCTTCTCCGGCTGCGTGCAGGTGGCGCACGCGTACGTGCACCTGGAGGGCTTCGGGCACCCGGTCCACGTCGCCGGCGCCACGGTCCATCCCGGCGACCTCATCCACGCCGACAAGCA
>VGFC01000119.1 GCA_016869045.1 Armatimonadota bacterium | reverse complement strand
GCGCGCGATTCGGGAGCCCGGTCATGATCTGATCGTGCGCCTGCCCAAGGTGGCCGCGGTCTACCGGTTGCCGGTGCCGCCAGCGAAACGCCGGGGACGCCCCCGAACGTATGGGCCGAAGACGACCCTGGAGGGCGTGTTTCGGAAGGCGCGCTTCCGGTGTCTGGACGAGACGCTCTGGGGCTGGCACGGAACCCTCCGCGTCGCTGAGACGGTCTTGGTGTCGCGCGTTGTGGGGCGGCCGTGCAAGGTGGTCTGCGTCCGCCTCGGCCGCCGCGAACCGTGGCGTCAGGTTGCGACCACGGCGCGTAGCCTCGGCCCTGCGCTCAGCGGAAGACATGGATGAGCAGGAACACCAGTCCCGCGAGCGCCAGCGGCACGCTGATACAGAACCAGACCGGACTACTGTCCGACGGGCCGATGAGTGAGCCCTCGGCCTTCCAGCGTCGGTACGCGCGCCAGAGCGGGAGTTCGCGTGCGACTAGCCCGGAGGTTTCGCTTGGTCAGGGGGAGCCGAACCGGGGCGCACGGGTCGCGCCATCGCTTCGACGTCATCGCGTCGATACCTGACCACTCCAGCGAACCGGTATGCCGGCAGTACGCCCTGAGAGGTCCACCGGCGAACTGTGGACTCCGACACCTGGAGTAACTCAGCGACCTGATCCCGGGTGAGCCATTCAGTCCGCATGACACCCATCCCTCTGCCGTTGTGGAAGCGGCCGTTCCCCCGTCTCATCCACCGGAGTCGCTACCGAGGTTATACCCCACAGGCGGCGGGTGTATAGCGGCCATGACCTCTGTCGGTCGCATCCTACCCATGCGGCACGATACTGCCTCGGCAAGGACTGAGGGGGATGTACCACGCGAGCACCAGGCCGGTGCATTCAATCTCGCTCAACGGTCCGCAAGTGACGCCCAAGGCCTATCATGGGGGCGTTCGGACGGGTCCGCGAGCTGGGCTGCCAACCACATCCCGCCAAGGCGGGACCGCGGCGGCGAAGAGGTCGCCGATAGCCGCGAGCGCCGTCGCCCCGCGTGACGACGAGACAGGCCGGGTCATCCTGCATGGCCCTCTCCACAGCTGCCGTCAGTCCCCTCTGGCCGCGCCCTTGGGCCTCTTCGCCATTGCTGAGTCCCTGGTAAGAGCCTATCCCCGAAACCCGGACGGCGACAGCCTGGAAAGCCTGTCCTCCGAGTTCTGGGATAGGCTTTAGGTGCGCAAACCGCGGGCCGAGCATTCCTGCGAAGCTCAGTAGGTGCGTGGGCCGGAGTTGTGCTGGGGCGCGGATGAACTTGATTGAGCGCAATTGAGCGCAATTGAACAGAATTGAGCGTGCACTGACCTCACTATTCCTGTAGTATGCCGTTTGGTAGGTAGTAGGTGCTGCGGGAAGCCGACAGGTCGCCCGGGACGTCCGGACTGGCCCGGCAGCCTCCCAGCAAACAGCGGAGCAGGCCCTGTGACCAAAGCGCCCCGACCGGCCCGCGAGACCGCGATCCGTAAGCCCCCATTGGCAGTGCCACGCGGCGCCGTGCCGGGGAACGATGCTGATCCCCGGCACGGCGCCGCCTTGCTGGCGCGACCGGTAGGTGGTTCTCCAAGCAATGGGGCTCGGCACAGCCTGCAGAGGCGAGTCGGGCCCTGTCGCTGTCGACCGAGTCTTCTGGGCGGAACCCGGAGCCAGCCGCGGCTGGGCGCGATTCGTGGCCGCGGCTTGGTGGATGCCCGCGGCGAACCCCGGGACGGTCAGGACACCTCAATACGAAGGGAGGGAGGAAGCTGGCAGTCGAAGAGTCTGGCGGAAGTTGTTGACCGTATCTTGGACAAAGGCGTCGTCATTGATGCGTGGGTGCGCGTGTCGTTGGTCGGGATTGAACTCCTGGCCATCGAGGCGAGGGTGGTGGTTGCCGGGGTGGACACTTGGCTGAAGTACGCCGAAGCCGTTGGCCTGACGGCGGAGGCAGCCGCGTGACCGGAGACGAGCGCGGCGTTGGGGCCGGAACCGCTGCCGACCCCGATAGTCTGAGAGGTGTTTCGGTAGCGGCAGTAACCTGCGGGCCACAGCCGCAGGACCCCGAAGGGAGATGAACAGACATGGCAGTAGAGAAGGCGATCGCGTCCACCAGTCTGGCCGAAGTCGTGGATCGGATCCTCGACAAGGGCGTCGTCATCGATGCATGGGTGCGCATCTCGCTGGTCGGGATCGAACTCCTGGCGATTGAGGCCAGGGTAGTGGTCGCCAGCGTGGACACCTGGCTCAAGTACGCGGAGGCGGTTGGCCTGCTGGCGCAAGAGGAGGCAGCGTCCGCCTAGCCCAGAGGCATAGGCGGAGCGCTGCCTGGTGCCTCGCCGCGTGCCACCACGGGAGCCTGAACAGAGGGGCGAGGGGTGTGGATGCCACCTGCATGGATAGCGGAGCACCGACACCCCTCTGACCCCCCACCAGGCTGAAGCGGCAGGCGAGAGGCAAGGTCTATTGTAGCCTCTGGGAGTCTACTGTGCAAGAGATACGCAGTTAGGAGATGATCCCATGGCACTAGCCGACCAGATGCGGCCGCTCGTCAAACAGATCGTTGCGGGTTACGATCAGCGCTCGGCGGCGCTGGCGAATTTGAGAGCTGCGACGGCGGCTGATCGCGATCAGCGCTCGGCGGCGCTGGCGAATCTGAGAGCTGCGACGGCGGCTGATCGCAAGAAGATGGCTCAGGAATACCGCAGATCCGCCGATGCCACCTTGGATGCCTTCCGGGCCGACTGCCGGGCCGCACACCAAGCCAGGGCGGGGGAGTTCAGGTCGTTCCGGGCCGACTGCCGGGCCGCACACCAAGCCAGGGCGGAGGAGTTCAGGTCGTTGCGCAAGAGAGTGACCGCTTTCCTCCGCGAGGCCGAGCAGGCCCACGACACGCTGCGCCGTGACACGGCCGAGTTCCTTGAGGCGCGGGCGTCCGACCGCGAGGAGATGGCCGTGGAGCAGCGCGAGGCTCTCGCTGCTGGACGGGCGGCGCTAGCCTCGATGGCCGTGGAGCAGCGCGAACGTTTGGTCGAGGGGGTCGACACGCTGCGGCGTGACACGGCGGAGTTCCTTGAGGCGCTGGCATCCGAGCGCGAGGACAGGGCCGAGTCAGTCAGCAAGACCAGGAAGGCGCTGCGGGCGGAGTTCGCCGAGGCGCGGAAGGTGTGGCTCTCTCTTGCCCCCGCCAAGGCCGGCGGTCGGCGCCGCGCGCGTGCCGTTTCCGCCACGGGCGAACCATCGGCGCCTCGAGTCGCCGCGGGCGCCAAACGCGACGACCTCACGATGATCCGCGGCCTTGGGGCCGCGACACAGCAACGATTGAACGAGGCCGGCATCACCACCTTCGCCCAGCTCGCGAAGGCCACGCCGGCTAAGCTCCGTGTGTTGCTGGGCGACGGAACCGCCCGCGCCAAGGCGGGGGACTGGATCGCGCAGGCGCGTGCCCTTGCGGGTCGATAGCGGAAGCGAGCCTACCCTTGGCTCAAGCACGAAGTGCGCCGCGGAGCAGTCTCAGCCGGACGGCCGGGATCCTGACGAATGCGCTGGGGGGCCGGGGACTCCCCGGCCGGGTTGTTGAGAAGGCAGGACGATGATGGCGGACAAGGGCACCCACTTCCTCTCGCGCGTGCTGCTTGCGTCCCGGAGCGCAGATTCATACGCCGCGCCCAGGTCCTGCTTGCTCGGATGGCGGTTGGCACGGCCTTCGATGCCGGATGACCACCCCACCGGCACGGAGACCGTGCCGCCCGCCACCTCTTGGCACCGGCACCGTCCGGTGTCGGGTCAGTAGCCGCATCCCACTGGGAGGAGCGTGTAGCATGGCAGCCGCAGCGAGAATGGTCATCGAAGGGCCGGGGGACGTGCTGTCGCTGCGTCCGCGGTCCACGTTCGTCGAGACGCCGACGGTCCGGGAACTGACCGATCGCGCGCTGATCTACCTTCAGGCCGGCTTCCCTGTGCACTTCCGCGGCCCGTCCGGTAGCGGCAAGACTACCCTGGCACTCCATCTGGCCGCACAGCTCGGCCGCCCGGTCATGCTTGTCGCCGGCGACGAAGAAGTCGGCACCTCAGACCTGGTGGGCGGGCGCACGGGCTACCACTACCGGAAGGTCCTCGACAACTTCATCCACTCGGTTAAGAAGTACGAGGAAGATGCCACGCAGCGTTGGGTGGACCATCGCCTGACGGTGGCTTGTCGCGACGGCTACACCCTCGTCTACGACGAGTTCACTCGCTCTCGAGCCGAGGCCAACAACGCCCTCCTGGCGGTCCTCGAGGAGCACTTGCTGATCCTTCCCATGGCGATCGGCCCAGAGACGTATATCCGCGTACATCCTGAATTCCGGGCCATTTTCACCAGCAATCCTCAGGAGTACGCCGGCGTCCACGAAGCTCAGGACGCGCTCTGCGACCGCCTGGTGACGCTTGACTGCGACTACTATGATCAGGAGACGGAGACCGCCATCGCCGCCGCGCGCTCAGGGCTTTCGGAGGACCAGGTCGCGCCCCTCGTGCAGATGGTGAGGGATTTCCGGGAGTCCGGCGCGTATGACCAAGTCCCTACCCTTCGCTCCTGCATCATGATCGCTCGGACCGCAGCCATGCACGGTTTCGAGTTTTCGGCTGAGACGCCCGGCTTCGTCAGCATCTGCCTGGACGTGCTCGGATCGAAGACGCCCCTCGACACCCGCAACCGAAAGCGGCGGGAGGAGCAGCAGAAGCTGCTCCTCAACCTCATCCAGCACCACTGCGGCGGCGAGAAGCGCATAGGACGTGCCATCCGCCAGTCGAGGCCCGATCCCACGGGGAACGCGTCATGAAGACGAGGCGGCTTTGGAGCATACCCGCGGCCACGGGTCGCGCCGTGAAGAGTTCGTTGTCAGCCACTCCGCTTCGAGCGCAGACCGAACTCGGGCGGCTGACGCAGGAACGAGAACGGCTCATCCGGGTGCGGTCCAACTTCATCGACTACCAGACCCGGACTGAGGCAAAGTTGGCGGCGGTAGATGAGCGCCTCACGCGCCTGCGGGAACGGCTCGGCCTTCAGCCCCCGACTGGTCGGCAAGCCGCGCGCCAGAGTCTGCCCGCCGCTGGCGCGTCCGGATCAAAGTCGATGCGCGAAGTGGACCTGGAGTACTGAGCCTCAACCTGGGCCTGCATCCGAGCCCCGAACGCTTGGGCCGGAGATCATTCCAGTAGCGGCTCAAGCGGAGCGAGGAGATCCATTATGGACGGCGGAGCTAGACCACGGCGCGTCCGCACCGCTCGGGATATCCGTACTCGGGAGTCTTGCCGCACGAGCACCGGACCAGGCCGTTCCGTCTGGCCCAGGCTGCGCGAAACCGAACGACTGAGACGCAGACGAGGAGGCCAGCCGGCCCGACGGCCGCGAGGCGGCCCCTGAGCGCCAGCCTCGGACCGTCTGGGGCAGCCGACCATCGGCGGCGGGCCCGCCGTCGGGCTCCCAGGAAGGTGAGACATGGACACGAAGAAGCGGAAAGGCGGTCGCAAGTCCCCCGAGCGTGAGGTGGCCGTTGACCTGGGGCTTGGCGGTTTGTTCAAGGGTCTGGGCGAGTTCATCGACCTCGTGTCGGACATGGCGGAGAAGGGCCAGGAGACGGTCACTCGCTCGGGCGAGTTCCGGGTCCGCGGCCTGGGCGACAAGGGGCGCGCCGTGTACGGGTTCACGGTGGGACTGGGTACGAGAGGCATCCCGCGGGTCGAGCGGTTCGGCAACATCCAGGCGGGCGCCGAGGGACCCGAGGTGGCGGACGTCCGGGAGCCGCTCGTGGACGTGTTCGACGAGGGCGACACGGTGGTGTTAGTGGCCGAGCTGCCCGGTGTTGCCGAGGGGGACATCCAGGTCGACATCGAGGGCGATGTGATCTCCCTGGAGACGACCGGAGAGCGCAAGTATGCGAAGGAGGCCCTGCTGCCCAGCGTCGTGGACAGTGCGACGCTCGAACGGACCTACCGCAACGGGATTCTGGAGCTACGCGTCAAGAAGGTATGAGCATGGCCCGCTCCGTCCGGCACTTCAGCCTGCACCGCATCGACCACACCGAGCTGCGCGTCGTCTCGGACGTCGAGACGGGCATCCTCCCCTTGGTTGAGGTTGAGGAGTCAGTGATACGCGGCTACACGTCAGCCGGGCCGTGGCCCCATGCCTGGGTGACCCTTATCATCCTGCAGGACCTGGACCCCCTCGTGCGCCAACTGACGGAGGTCGCCGACCTGCCTCCGGGAGGAGTCGAGGCCCTCCGGCATCGGCCGGTGGCCAACGTCTACGACCTCGCCGACCTCTCCGGTTGCCACGTTTTCGTCAACTGCGAGGTCATGACGAAAGAGGGTTACCAAAGCGATCTGGACGCCATCAGAGGGCTGCTCACGCACGAGCACGCTCATCCGTTGGCCGAGAACGAGACCACTCGGGCCTCGCGTCAACTTAGACTCCGCAACGCAGCCGCGGGACAGGCGGCGGGGGGGAACGGGGCGACCGAGCCAGCGGATGGGAGCGACTTCGAGCTGATCGGCGACGGAAAGGTCGATCATCTGGTGCACGTGTTGGCGGAGAAGCTGTGCCTCTACGCGCCCCGGGAGATCTTCGCCAACCAGCTCATGATCCAACGCGGCTTTGAGAACGCGCTGCTTCACCTGGACCGGCTGAATGTGGCGAATGCGTGCGAGAGCGTGACGCGACGAGGCGACCTCCAGGAAGAACTCACTCGCCGAGTACAACGCGGCTCCCTGCCCGCCGAGGCTGTCCCCTTGCTGATGCTCCTCGGTGATCTCCGGGGCTACGTGGACCTGGCTCTTGAGATCGCCCCCTTCTACCGCGAGGGCCGCAAGACGGAAGCGCGCAGCCTGGAGGCTGAACTCGAGGCCAAGGTCTTCCCGAGCCTCAGTCCCGAGGTGCGTGCCCTCTACGCGAAGTTGCGGAGCCGATACGTCGCGCTCGAGCCGGACTGCACGGTTATGGGGCTGCAGGAGTGGGGCGGCGGCATCCTGGCTTTGCTAGCGGGCGTTCTGGGTCCGCGCGGGCTCAGCCTGCAGTATCGGCTCGAGGCCGCCAGGACTCCAACGCAGGAGGGGGACGATGATCGGGCCTGATGAGGAGTTGGGCCAGTACTTATACTGCATCATCCGGTGCGCCGAGCCGCGCGAGTTCAACGGCCGCGGCATCTGGGAGGGAGGGGCTCGCGTTTACACCGTGAACGCGGACGGGCTGGCCGCGGTGGCCAGTGACTCCCCCGATGTTGCCTACGAGCGAAGCCGCCGCAACATGATGCGCCATACGCTCGTCCTGGAAGAGGTCATGGGGGAGTTCACTGCGCTGCCTGTCAAGTTCGGCACGGTGGCCCCGCCCCACATGGACGTCGGCGCCCGGCTTCTCATTCAGGGCCGGGACGAGTTCGCCCGCCTGTTGGACGAGATGGATGGCTGCCTCGAGCTGGGCTTGAAGGCCGTATGGTACGAGGACGCGATCTTCGCCGAGATCGTTGACGAGAACCCGCCCATCCGTGAGCTGCGCGACGAGCTGATGGGTCGGTCTCCGGCCGAGACGCACTTCGCGCGGATGCGCCTCGGCGAGATGATCCAGAGCGCGATGCAGACGAAGCGCGAGACGGATGCCGGGCTGATCCTTGGGCGACTGAGCCCGCTGGCGGTCAAGGTCCGCGAAAACCACCTCTTCAGCGACCGGATGGTGATTAATGCCGCCTTCCTCGTGGACCGCCGCCAAGAGCCCGCCTTCGACCGCGCCGTCGACGACCTTAATGCAGAGATGGGCAATCGCCTTATTCTGAAGTACATCGGCCCCGCCCCACTCTACAACTTCGTCAGCATCAGTGTCGCGTGGGATCGGCGCTGATCGGTGCCGGTATGCCCCGCTCCGGATCGGCCCCGGGGAGGCGGAGCGGAGAAGGCGGAAGTGGAACGATGGGTTTCCTGAGCGACCTGGCCACCCTACCCGTGAGTGGGCCGGTCAAGCTTGTGATCTGGATTGCGGAGAGGCTGGCGGAGCAGGCCGATCAGCAGCTCTACAGCCCGGAAGCCCTGCGCCGCCAGCTCTCCGAACTCGAACTGCAGCTCGACCTGGGGGAGATCACCGAAGAGGAGTACCTCGAGGCGGAGGCCGCGCTTCTGGAGTGGCTGGAGGTCGCTCTCGAGCACGCGGCCGGAGAGCAACAGCAGTAGCCACGCACGTCCGACGTGGCCATTCGAACCGGAGGGAAAGCCAATGATCAGCGCAATGGCGGTCGCTCAACGCGGTAAGGAACAGCTCGCGGAACTCACCGGGCTTCAGCCTGACACTGTTTCCAGCCTGGCTCAGGATGAGAAGGGCTGGAGGGTCTCGGTCGAGATGATAGAGATGAAGCGCATCCCGGACTCCCAAGACGTTCTGGCCAGCTACCAGAGCTGCCTCGACGAAGAAGGCCGGCTTGTCAGCTACGAGCGCGGGCGCCGCTATTATCGCGATCAGGTGACGAGGGACTCATGACGACCATCGAACGGCGTCCGGGAGTCCGCTGTTCCGCCTGCCTCCTTCCGCGGGTGGAGGATCAGGTGGCTCGGACCCTCCTGATGCTGAGTCGGGCGACGGCAGCTCAGAGGCCCTCCCTGGCGAGGATGCTGCTCAGCGCGGCGGAGGAACTCCGGGGCTGCGCGCGACGGGACTCGGCGGATCCCGAATGCTGCCGCTGCGCTCGCTTCGCTGAGCAGAGACGCCGGACGGCGGTTCGGCTCCTCCGGGCCGGAGCAATTGACGAGAGCCTCCAGTCAATGGGGATCGGTGGGGCTTTGGGTCGTCGCCCGACGGGCATTCCGGCGAGGTTGAGCCGTTGACGGGTACCCAACTTGCACGGGATTCGGTGAGAGAGGAGCAGAACGCAATGCGGCGCGAGCCCATAGCCACCTCGATCCAGGCGACCAACCTCGCCGATATCCTTGAGCGCGTCCTCGACAAGGGGATCGTGATAGCGGGGGACATTACCATCTGGCTCTGCGACGTTGAACTCCTCAACATCAAGGTGCGGCTCCTGATTGCGTCGGTGGACAAGGCGATGGAGATGGGCATCAACTGGTGGGAGAGTGACCCCATGCTGTCCTCGCGAGCCAGGGCTCTCGAAGAGGAGCGGCGCGGGCTTGAGGAGCGCCTCGGCAAGCTTGAGGCCCGATTGGAGGCGGCGTCATGAGCGGGGCAGCCCGGCTGGTGGACACGGCGACGGCGGTCTCCCCGCCGGCTGGCTCCGTCCGTGGCCTTCGGGAGGTTTGCTGTGCCTTCTGCCAAGGCGCGGGCGACGTGGTCCAGCCCACTGGCGCGCGTGCCCCATGCCCAGCGTGCAGCCGGAGGGGACGGGTCCGCCTTCGTGAGCCGGTGGTCCCCTGCGTCTACTGCCTCGGGAAGGGGGTCCATCCGCCGCTGTCCCGACAAGCGTGCCCCGTCTGCGGCGGCGTCGGAGTGCTGGAGGCGCGTGTGCGCCATACCCCGTGCGCTGATTGTCGAGGTACCGGCCGGGTCGTTGAGGACGAACCGGAATTGCGGTTCACTGAAACTCGCTGCGCTCGGTGTCGTGGGACGGGTCTGGAGGACCGAAGGGAGTCTGATCCACCGTGAAACAGCATCAGGCGACGAAACGCATCGCTCGTCCTACGCCGAGGCCAACGGCGAAGCGGCCGACTCAGCGGCGCTGCGCCTTCTGCGGCGGAAGCGGGCGCGACCCGTTCGGTTTGCTCTCGCCCTTGGCGCGCTGTCAGGTGTGCGGGGGAACCGGACGGCGCGCTGTGCCCGGGCCCGTGGGGCGCTGCGCCTTCTGCCGGGGCAGCGGCGTCCATCCCGGCAGTCGACTTGTCTGCACCGCCTGTGGCGGCGTGGGTGTGGTGCGAGTGCCTCCAGGCGCAACGCTCTGTCCGCGCTGTGGCGGCACCGGCCGGGCCGCCGCTGGCCCCCCTCTCCCCTGCAGCACCTGCGCCGGTACAGGCCGGGTCCCAGAGAGGATTGGCAATGGGCGACAGTGACTCCGGCGTGGTTCTGCGCGTCGCGGAGGCGGCGCCCAAGGATGTCGGTCGCGGGCTGGTGCGGCTCGACCCCGAGGCATTGGAGCAGGTCGGCGCGGCGACGGGCGACGTGGTCGAGATCGCCGGTAAGCGCGTCACGGTGGCTCGGGCCATGCCGACGTATCCGGACCAGCGCGGTCGCGGGCTGATCCAGATGGATGGCATACTGCGGGCCAATGCCCAGGCGGGTCTGGACGAGCGGGTGACCGTGCGGCCCAGTGAGGTGGCCCTGGCCCGTACCGTGATCCTGGCGCCTGCCGAGAGCCTGCGGTCCGCGCTCCAAGGATCCCAGGCTCGTTACCTGGCTCGGCTCCTGGACGGCATTCCTATGGTGCCAGGCGACCGGGTGCGGGTCGATCTCTTCGGGACGCGGGCGCACACGTTCACTGTGGTCGAGACCTCCCCCAGCGGTCCGGTGCTGGTCGGCCGCAACACCGCTATCCGGATTGCCTCCGAGGGTGGGGGCAAGGAACCGGGCGCAATCACGTACGAGGACATCGGGGGCATACACCGGGAGATCCGGCGCATTCGCGAGATGATCGAGTTCCCCCTGCGCTACCCCGAGGTCTTCGAGCGGCTGGGGATCGATCCTCCCAAGGGCGTGTTGCTGCACGGTCCGCCCGGTTGCGGCAAGACCCTCATCGCGCGGGCCGTTGCGCATGAGACCAGCGCGCACTTCATTCACGTCAACGGGCCGGAGATCATCGACAAGTGGTACGGCGCGTCGGAGGCCCAACTGCGCAACCTGTTCGAGGAGGCCCGCAAGAAGGCTCCCACGATCGTCTTCATCGACGAGGTAGACGCCATCGCCCCGAAGCGGGAAGAGATGAGCGGCGACCGCCAGGTCGAGCGCCGCGTCGTGGCCCAGTTGCTGGCGCTCATGGACGGACTCGAGTCGCGCGGTGACGTGGTCGTGATCGCCGCAACCAACATCCCCAACACCCTCGACCCGGCGCTCCGACGCCCCGGGCGGTTTGACCGTGAGATCGCCCTCGCGGCGCCCGACCGCGACGGCCGCCGCGAGATTCTCGACATTCACACCCGGGGCATGCCTCTGGCTGAGCAGGTGAGCCTCGACCACCTCGCCGGCCCGACTCACGGCTTCGTGGGCGCCGACCTGGCGGCCTTGTGTCGCGAGGCCGCGATGAGCGCGCTCAGGCGCTTGATGCCCGATATCGACTTCACCGATGCGACCATCCCCTACGAGAAGCTGATGGCGCTCGAGGTGAGCATGGACGACTTCCTCGCGGCCTTGGCCGAGGTCGAGCCTTCCGCCATCCGCGAGGTCTTCACTGAGGTGCCCGACGTGGGCTGGGAGGACGTCGGTGGACTGGAGGAGGCCAAGCAGTTGCTGATTGAGGCTGCGGAATGGCCTCTCCGACACGGTGCTCTGTTCACGCGGATTGGCGTCCGCCCACCCAAGGGCATCCTGCTGCATGGCCCTCCCGGCACCGGGAAGACGCTGCTGGCGAAAGCTGTGGCTCGCGCGAGCGAGGCGAACTTCATCGCCGTGAAGGGCCCGCAGCTTATGAGCATGTGGGTCGGCGAGTCCGAACGGGGCGTGCGGGAAGTGTTCCGAAAAGCCCGCCAAGCGGCGCCCTGCATTGTCTTCCTCGACGAGATCGACGCCCTTGCCCCTCGCCGGGGCGCGGGTGACACCCAGGCAACCGAGCGAGTCGTCAGCCAACTTCTGACCGAACTGGACGGCATCGAGGAACTCCGGGGCGTCGTCGTGTTGGCGGCGACGAATCGGCTTGACCGTCTCGATCCGGCGTTCCTGCGCCCGGGGCGTTTCGACTTCCTGGTCGAGTTACCCAAGCCTGACGAGGCCGGTCGCCTGGCGATCTGGCGGGTCCACACCCGAGCGATGCCCCTGGGGGACGGCATTCTGCTTCCCGAACTGGCCGCGCAGACCGAGGGTTTCGTCGGTGCGGACATCGAGAGCATCTGCCAGCGCGCGGCGTGGGTCGCCATTCGTGGGCTGCTGGCCGGTCGCCCCGGCGGGTCGCCCGAAGACGCGGAACTTGAGGCGCTTCGCGTGGGGCGCGAGCACTTCGAGGCGGCGCTTGCCGGACATCGTGAGGAGGTCCGACCGTGACCCCGCAGTACCTCTACGCCATCGTGCCCACCGAGGACCGCCTCACCTTCGAGGTGGTCGACCTCGACGATGGGCCACGGCGGGCGCATTGCCTTTCAGTCGGGGGCCTGGCCGCCGTGGTCGACGCGAACTCCCCGTCCGACCCTCGCGGGCTGCCCAAGGAGGCCGTCGTTCGGCACCTCCTCGCCCACGAGCGTGTCGTTGAGGAGGTCATGCGGGCGCTGCCCGTCTTGCCCGTGAAGTTCGGCACCTTCCTGCCAAGCAAGGCCGCCGTTTGTCGGCTCCTGGAACAGAACTGGAGGCTCTTCCGCCGCGCCCTGAACGAACTCGCGGGACGGGCCCAGGTTGAGGTGGTCGTCCTTTGGGACCTCGAGCAGGCCTTCCGGCAGATCCGGAGCGAGGAGCCGATCGCCGGGCTCATCGCCGAGATCGCGGCCGCCCCCGAGCGCAACACGCCGGCCAACCGGGCCGTTGTGGGTCAGTTGGTTCAGGCCGCTCTTGGTAGCCGGCGGGCAGCCTTGCAGCAGCACCTCCTCGCGGCGCTGCGGGCGCTGACGGCGGAAGTGGTCCTCACCCCGGCCATGGACGACACGACCGTCCTCAGCGTCGGGCTGCTGCTCGACGAGTCTGGTCGAGAGGCGCTCGATCGCGAGCTGGCACGTCTGGACGAGGCGTTTGACGGCCGGCTCACCTTCCGCTGCATCGGCCCTCTGCCTCCCTACAGCTTCGCCACGGTCCAGGTGCAGAGGCCCTCGTATGCCGAGGTCGAGCAGGCCCGCTGTCTGCTCGGGCTCGGTGAGAGCGCGGCCGGCGACGACATCCGGCGCGCCTTTCGGCGCCTCGCGGCCCTCACCCATCCGGACGTCAACCGCCGGGATCCGCAAGCTGAGAAGCGCATGGCCGATCTGAACCAGGCTTACCGGCTGCTCATGGGGTATGCCGAGCACGCGGCGGGCGCCGACGCGGTCCCGCAGGCCTCCTCCGCCGAGCGTCCCCACGAATGCCGCTTCACCAGGGAAGCCGTCGAGGGGGCCTTGCTGGTGGAGGTCAGCCGACAGCAGGATGCCTCGGAGCCCGCCCTGGCGGTCGCATAGGCGCGCCGGGGCGATGAGGCCCCATCAGGTGCACCATGGCCCAGACGCGCGTGACTCACACCACCGGCCAACGGCACGGAGACGAGCGAAACCTCGGCTGCTACGTTTACGGCATCATGTGGGCTGAGGCGGTTCCTGCCCTGCTCGCGACGACCGGCATCGACCCCGCGTCGCCCGTCTACGCTCTGCCTAAGGGGGACCTCGCGGCCATCGTCAGTGATGTCCCCCTCTCCGAGTATGAACGCGAACCACTCAAACAGCGGCTAAGCGATATGGCATGGGTCGAGGCGCGCGTGAGGGCCCACGCGGCGATCGTGGGGGCGCTGTGCCGGAGCGCCACCATGGTCCCCATGCGCTTCTGCACCATCTTCCGGAGCGAGGGTCGCGTGTGTGAGATGCTGATTGAGCACCGCGGTTACTTCGCCGAGGCCCTGACTCGGTTTGCCGGCAAGCACGAGTGGGGCGTCAAGTTGACCGTTGATCGGGAGCGCCTGGCGCAAGCTGTCGGGGATTGCCGTGACGCCATCCGCGACCTCAAGACCGAGCTGGCGGCTCAGCCGCCTGGTGCGGCCTACCTCGGGCGGAAGAGGCTGGAGCGGGCCGTCGCGGACGCAGTCACGGAGGCGATCGACGAGTGCGCCGGGCGCAGCCACGAGCGCCTGGGTGCTTGTGCCGAAGAGGCCGTCGTCCTGGACGGTGAAGCCCCGCTTGCTACCGACCCGCGGCATGAGCTGGCGCTGAACGCCGCCTACCTCGTGTCCCAGACGCGTCTAGCTGAGTTCCGGTCCGAGCTGGACCGACTCTGCGAGGAGTACACGCGGCTCGGCTTCAGGTACGAGCCAACCGGGCCCTGGCCGCCCTACAGCTTCGTGGGGGCCCCCGATGAGTGAACTCACCGTTAGGCACCGAGAGGTCAGCTTGCTCGAGGTGCTCGATCGAGCGATCAACAAGGGCGTCGTGCTGTGGGGCGACATCACGCTGTCGGTGGCTGATGTCGATCTGATCTACCTGGGGCTCAAGCTGCTCCTTAGCTCTGTTGAGACCGCCGAACAGATGCGGCGGCGCGCGGCCGAGGACATGCCGGCGCACGAGGCCACACGATGATCTGGCTCTATGCCGTCACCGACCGCCCGGAGGCGCCCTTGCCGCCGGTGCGCGGGATTGAGGCGGAGGAGCTGTCGGCTATCGCGTGCGACGCCATTGCAGCAGTCGTCAGCCGGTGTGCGCGCCAGCCCATGCCGCCCACTGAGGCGAACGTGCTGACGCACGAGGCGGTCTTGGAGTGCCTGATGTCCGACCGCACGGTCTTGCCCGCCCGGTTTGGCTGTGTCGCCTCCGACGAGAGGTGTGCCCGAGACGCTCTGGTCGATCGCTATACATGGTGCCTCGAGGCCCTGCGCAGACTGCGCGGCCGCGTGGAGTTGGGGGTCCGCATCCTCTGGGATCCCGGGACCGAGGAGGGGCAGGCTTCGACGCGGCGCCCCCAGCCGCCAGGCGGCCGGCCTGACGGGTCACCCCCGGGATCGGGCCGCGCCTACCTGTTGGCGCGACTCGATGAGGAACGCCAGTGGGAGGCCCAGAGGAGTCGAGCACAAGCGCTGGCCTCGGCGGTGCATGAGCCACTGGCCGAGCTAGCCGCGGAAAGCTCATACCGCCTCCTTGTGACCCCCAGAATGGTGCTGGCGGGGGCCTACCTTGTGGAGTGCTCGAGAGTAGACGACTTCCGTCGGCGGGCGCAAGACCTGGCCTTCAGCCGGCCGGACCTGGACCTGCTATGCACGGGCCCGTGGCCGCCCTATAGTTTCGTCACTGACAGGCCGTGGGAGACCGTCAAGGGGACCATCAGCCATGCAGGCCATTGACCTCCACGGGCCGGCCGTGGCGAAGGTGCTGACTCACACCGGGGAAACGGGGACCTTCGCCTCCGAGGTAGCGCAGGCTCCGAGTCCTTTGGCGCGACGGATCAACGCAGACCCCCGAAACGTGGAACAGGGGCTGGCCAAGCTCGTCCTGACCATCGTCGAGCTTCTGCGTCAGCTCATGGAGCGTCAAGCGCTTCGCCGCATGGAGGCCGGCTCGCTGACCGACGATGAGGTCGAACGCCTCGGCGACACGCTCTGGAAACTCGATGAGCGCATGACTGAGCTGTGCGGCATCTTCGGTCTGCGCCGGCAGGAACTCGGTCTGGACCTCGGACCCCTCGGCGACCTGCTCTGAACGGCGGCGCCGAGTGGACCGTGACACGCTCAAACGCGCAGGTCCCGCGTCACCACGGCTGGTGCCTGCGGCCAGTGAAGGAGCGTCCATCTCCATGGGTCCCTCCCAGCCGCGCATCCTGCTCGTGGACCACCGCGGACGCACGCGTGCCCGGTGGCGCCGGGTTCTGGAGCGGGATTTCCCTGACGTCGTGCTCAAGGATGCGGACTCGCCGCAGGCGGCCGCGGGCCAGGCTGCCCAGATGGCTGCCGACGCAATCCTCCTGGGCGATGCCGCGCTCGCGCCAGGCCCCTGGGGCGCTTGGTCCGCCCTGCGCGCTGCGGCGCCGCGCGCCGCCCTCCTTCTGGTTGCCGGCCGAGCGAGCGCACTGACGTCCGCGAGTGGCCTGGCCGACCTTGTTCTCCCCACCCACAGCGTGCGGCACTGGCTTGGCCCAGTGCTCGCTCTGGAGATCGAGGCGTCTCGCTTGCGGCACAGCACGGCGTCCGTGATGCGTGGCGGAGAGGCCCGCGAACGCCTGTTCCGGTTCCTTCTGAGCGGAGTCTGCGGCCCGACCTTCGCCTTCCGTCTCACGGCAGAGGGGGTGCCCGGCCCCTTCGTCGGGGCGAACCGCGTCGCCGGGGAACTGCTCGGGTGTGCGTCGGCGCGACTCGTCGGAAGGTGCCTCCTCGACCTTGTCCCGCCTGACCAGCACGGTATCGTGGTCGCGGCGTTGGCCAGGCTTGCGGACTCGGGGCGCGTGCGCTTCGACCTGGACCGGATGCCGCTGCGCCGAGGTTCTCTGCCCGTGGAGGTGCAAGCCGCGGCGCGTACCTTCGGCACCGTTACCCAGGTTGCCCTGGTATGCCGTCCCGCGGAGGCGTACGCAGCACAGCCTTTCGACGGCGTATGCTCGGTTGCCGCCCTGCGCGCGACGCTCGAAGCCACTGCCGACGGTCTGCTGCTGATCGATCGGACCCAGCGGATCTTCCACTTCAACCGCCGGCTCCTGGACCTGTGGCGCATTCCCCAACCTCCGGATGCGCACGGCGCTGCGACGCGGATGGATGCCCTCCTCCTTGGTCGGGTCAGGAACCCGACCGCCCTGGCGGGCTGCTTGCAGGAGAGCGCCGCCGAGGAGATCGAGAGTGTACTCGAGCTGAAGGATGGCCGCGTCTTGGAGTGCCGCTCCGTCCCTCTTCGACTACAGGGCGAAGCAACCGGAAGCGTTCTCAGCTTCCGGGACATCACCGACCAGCGCCGTCCAGATATTGCGCCTTAGTGCTCTGGCTGGCAAGCTCGGTGACGGATGGACTACCTGGGTGCCGATTTGTCCTTGCCGTGTAGGAGCGGCTTCAGCCGCGATGCTCCTCTCATTCGGCCGCGCCCGCCAGGTGAGGGAGACGCCGCACGGCTAGCGGGTGGCCGAGGGCGGTCGGACAGAGGGCGGCCGATGGCCGAATCAGGCCCTTTCCCGTAAAAAGAATCTAAAATATCGTTCGAGGGGGGAGGAACTGCGACGGACGAGGAATAACAGCATGCCGAGGTGGTTTGAAAACCCCACCACCAACAATGCACAGTCCTCATCCCGCCAAGGCGGGACGGGACCCCTCTTGTCACTCGTAAGAGGCGTTGACGAGAACGCTCGTGCTGTTGGTTGCGTCGGAGTCGGAGGAACGCGGCGGTTGTGTCTCGTCACAGGGGCTACGCAGTGCGCGGTTTGAGGCCCCGTGGGCAGGGCGGCTTTCGCGGGGTCGTGGGCCGAGTCAGGGGCGACTCGCACCCGTGGGGGCCGTGGGCAGCGACCCACAAGGCTGACGTGACGAGGCCAGGACCAAGGGGGCGCGTTCAGTGCGAAGCCCACGCTTGCTGGTCATCGAGGATCAGGAGGAACTCCGGGAGTTGTTCGTCCGGAGATTCTGTGAGGAGGGGTACGAGGTCACAGCTGCCGAAAGTGGCGCCGCGGCCCTCCGGGCGTTCCGGCGTACGTTGGCGGACGTGGTTCTGCTTGACCTCGGGCTGCCTGACCTCGGCGGCATGAGTGTACTCGACGAACTCCGACGGATGGGCGGCGCCCCGGTGATTGTTGTGACCGATGACATATCGCCGGTGACAGCCGCTCGCGCCCTGGACGAGGGTGCCGCCGATTGCATCCGCAAACCCGTGGCCCTGGTAGAACTCTGCGCGCGGGTCAGGGCCGTCTTGCGTACGGCCGAACCCGTCGGGGCGCAAGACCTCATCGTCGTCGGGCCCCTGACCATCGATACTGCCGTGGGGCTGGCGCAGTACGCAGGCCGGAATGTGGGCGCGTCGAGCACTGAGGTCAGGGTTTTGGGCACGCTGGCTCGTCGAGCCGGCACCGTCCTGTCGAAGGACCAACTCGTGGAGGCGATCTGGTCAGGGGAGAGGACGAGTCACCTGGTCGAGGTCCACGTCTCCAACATCCGGCGGAAACTCCGTTCCGCAGGCTGTCAGCAGGACCTCATCAAGACCGTGCCCGGTCGGGGCTATAGGCTGCGTAACCTGGGCGCATAGACGACGTGAGGGCTCGCCGCATCGTCCGGTGGCTCATCGGATGGCGCCCCGTTGCCCGCGGCGTTTGGTGCCCGGCTTGCCGGTCGTAGGCCCCGGAACACCCATGTCTTGGTCGTCCCCTCCCCCGGCGAGTATGTCCCATCCGCAGTGGAAGGTGGCGGCGGTTCCCCCTGAGTTCGGTTGCTACGCGACCCTCACCTGCTGAGGGCTGATCGTCTCCTCATCGAGCACAGCTTTGAGCATCCAGAGGTCC
>VGFC01000118.1 GCA_016869045.1 Armatimonadota bacterium | reverse complement strand
GCCTCCAGGTTCGTGATGTCCGCCGTGTTGTAGCGGACGAGCAACTCCAGAGCCTCCTCGCTACCGCGCCGGTACTCCTCCCAGAGGCGCACCGCATCGAAGCCGTCCAGACGCGCGATGTCCGGCGCGCGCCGTAGGCCGCACGCGCCCTCGATGGCCTTCAGACCCCCCTTGTGGCCCAGCCGACGCAGGACGTGGCGAAGGTCCACGTGCAGGTGATTCCAGGGCACGCGCGGGAAGCGCCGCCGCAGGTAGGGCAGGTCGAAGCTCGCCCCGTTGAAGGTCACCAGCAGGCTGTAGCCGGCCAGGTCCTCCTCCAGGTCGTCCAGGTTCTCGCCGTGGATGTAGGTCCGCACCCTCAGGCCATCGTATAGCCCCACCACCGTGATGTCGGCCCAGGCGCCCATGCCGGTCGTCTCGATGTCAACGTAGGCGACCCGCGACCGGAACCGGCGGAACGTGCGCCAGTGCTCGCGGGTCGGCAGGCGGTTGCTGAAGTAGACGTGGTCGAGGTCGCGAAGCGCGGCGACGGAGGCCCGGAGTTCGGCGCGCAACGCCTCCCAGCGCTGGGCCGAGACGCCCGGCGGCGGGCCGGCGTGGGCGAGCAGATCGTGCCAGGTGCAAAGGCCGCTCCGCCAGAGCTTGCGCTCAGTGCCGGAGCCGACTCCCGGGAGATGGATGAAGGAGCGCTCGATCACAGGTTCCGGGCTACTTCCGGGGCCCAGAGCAACAGGCCTACGGCTTGCCTCCCGCCTTGAGCCGGGCCAGGGCCGCCTTGGCCTCTCTCACTCGCGCGGGATCGTCCGACTGCTCGGCCACTGCCTGGAAGTGCTCGATGGCGGCTTCCTTCTCGCCCTTGGAGGCGAGGACCCACGCGAGACCCCAGTGGGCCTCGACGGACTGCGGCTCCTTGAGAAGCACCGCGACGTACTTCGTGAAGGCCAGCTCGAGGTCGCCCTTGCGCTTGGCCTCCAGAGCCTCCTTCAGCAGTTGCGCCGGCGTCGGTGCCGGCGGAAGCGGGGGCTTCGTGCCGTTGCCGCCCGGGGCGGTCATGGTGGGAGCGACTGGCGCCGAGTCGCCCCCCGTTCCGCCATCGGCGGTCACAGGAGGCGCGCCCTCGCCGCCCTGCACCGCACTGAGCCACATGTCGTCCAGGCAGATGCGGGCAGCGACCTTCGCCTCCTGCGGCCACTCGGCGGTCAGACGGAGTTCGTCGATGGACTGCCAGCCCAGCGGCTCGCTCGCGCGGCGGAAGCCGGTCAGCGGAAGCCCCACGAGTTTCCAGCCGACCCAGTTCAACTCGACCGACGCTTCGTACCCGTCCTTCTCTGGCGTGTCCTCGCGGTCGGAACCCGCCGCGACGCGGAGCGTCATGTCCTGGGTCGCCTCGCAGTAGACCCAGAGGTTCAAGTAGACGCTGCCGGACCAGTCGCGGGGGACGGAGCGATTCACAACACTCGCGCCGTCCTCCGCCGGGTACCAGTCGCTGACGTACCGCCCGGTCTTCGTCGGCGCCGCAGCATAGGCCAGAGGCCACCAGGCGCACCAGTCGGTGTCCGGCTCGAAGATGATCCGCCGCTCGGGCGTTGACAGGCTCTTCACCAGGCGGATGGCGTCGAACCGCAGCACTGTGCCGGGCGCTTGCTTGAGGTCGTTCCAGCCGGCGATGGCGAAGCGGAGGCTGTCGATCCTCCGCCAGCCGACGGGCTTGCGGGCGACGGCGAAACTGCGCGGCTCCAGATGCAGGAGCCGCCACCCCTCCCAGTCAACGGGCACGAGACAGCGGTAGTAATCCTCGCCATCCGTCTCCGGGTTCTCCGAGTACAGCGCCACCGCGAACACGGCACCCGTGGGCTTCTCGGAGTGCACCCACATCTCGAGCGCCCCGAGCGCTTCCCAGTCTGTCGGCATGTCGGGCGCAGCGAGGTATACGACCTGGGCCGCCGCATCGGTGTCCCATCGCCCGGAGGCCTCGCCCTCCTTCACAACCTTCTCGTCAGATTCCAGCGTCTGCTTCGCCGACCCGCCTACGTCATGCCAGCGGGCCGCGATGTCGTCCTCCATTTCGTCGATGGAGACGAACGTGGGCTCCTGCGCCGGCGCAGCGGCGCCGACGACCAACCAGGTGAGGATGAGTGCGTACACTGCGTCACGACCTCCGGGGAGGAGGAGTCCAAAGTCCGGAGTCCAGAGTTGATGACAACGGCGGCGTCGACTACACAGTCAGTACCTCTGCAAACGCTTGGGCGACGGTCTGAGCATCGTCGGCGCTGACGTCATTGTGGGTGACGAGGCGGAACTTCTGCCCCCCGCGCGCATCGATCAGGATGCCGCGGTCGCGGAGCAAGCCAGCCAGTCGGCGGCCCTCCATCACGGTCGGATCGAGCGCAAAGCGGATGATGTTGGTCTGGATGGCGTTCAGGTCGATCGAGACGCCATCGTGCGTCGCCAACTCCTCGGCAATCAGGCGCGCGTGGGCGTGGTCCTCATGCAGGCGCGGGACGATGGTGTCCAGCGAGACGTGACAGGCGGCGGCGAGCACACCCGCCTGGCGCATTCCACCACCCATCAGCTTGCGGGCGCGGCGCGCGCGCAGGATGAACTCCCGTGTCCCGCAGACCATCGAGCCCACCGGCGCCGCCAGCCCCTTGGAGAAGCAGAACTGAACCGAGTCGGCGTGCTTCACAAGCAACCGAGCCTCGACGCCCAGGCAGGTGGCGGCATTGAAGATGCGCGCGCCGTCGATGTGGAGCTTCAGCCCGCGGCCATGCGCCACGTCGGCCACGGCGCGCGTCTGCTCGGCCGTGATGACCGTTCCGCTGGACATGTTGTGGGTGTTCTCGAGACAGACGAGCGTCGTGGGCGCGCGGTGCACGTCGTCGGGGGCGATGGCGTCGCGGACTTCGTTCGGGTCGAGCACGCCCCACGGTCGCCCGACGAGCTTGTTCAGGACCAGGCCCGAGAGGACGGCGAACGCACCGCCCTCGTACATGCCGACGTGCGCGTACTGCTCGACGATCACCTCGTCGCCACGTTTCGTATGCGCGAAGAGGGCCGCCTGGTTGCCCATCGTCCCCGAGGCGACGAACAGCCCGGCCTCCATCCCCATCAGCTCGGCGCAGCGCGCCTCGAGGGCGTTGACCGTGGGGTCTTCGCTCAGGACGTCGTCACCGACCTCGGCGCGAGCCATGGCTTCGCGCATCTCGGGAGTCGGCTTGGTCACGGTGTCCGATCTGAGATCGATCATGCGTTCATCCTCCGGCGTGCGGCCCTTCCGCGGGCCGATGAGAGCAGACGGCCTGTTCGCCGTCCCTACCCGGCGAACCTGCGAGGCGCCGGTGAGTCACGGACGAGAGCACGAAGGTGTCAGGGCGGCGTACGGCGAATTCGGTCTCGCGAGGCAAGAGGCACGTGAGATTGTCCAAGGAGAGTGGCCGCGCGCTTGCGGCACCACAGGAGGCAACCCATGCGTCGAAGACACTTCGTGAGCTGCATTGCCGTCGGCACGCTCTTGGCAGGGCTGACGGCCATGGCCGGCTGCGGCGGCGGGGGTGGAAACCCCGTCGTTCCGGCGGACGTGCCCATCCAGGCGAACGTGACGGTAGCCGCCAACCAGATCACGTCCATCACGGTTGGCACGACGACGGCCGGTGACAGCATCGACGTGAGCAACGCGACGGCCCGCGTGGAGCGCGCCGACGGGTCGAACGCGGCCGTCACGCTGAACAGCAACCCGGACGGTACGGTGGTTACCGCGGGAGTGGCGACGGTGACGCCCGCGACCGACCAGTTCAACACGCTCGTGATCGTGGGCCCTATCCGCTTCACGACGGGCACGACGGGCACGACCTGCGTGATTGGGCGCCTGGAGTTCAGGTTCGAGGTGCTGGCCGATGGGACGGTCATCCGGCCGACGTCGATCCGGGCGAACATCCCGACCCGGGGCGCGGCTATCGATCGGCGAATCACCTTCACCGGCTTGAGCTTCAACCCGCGGGATTACACGAGGACCATCATCCTGGACAAGAACGGCGGCCGAACCGAGAGCAGCATCCACGGCGCCGACGCCCAGGGGCGCGCGACCCTGCAGGACGCCCAGGGCAACGTCACGGCCGAGGTCCTGTCCGGCAACGCCAGCCGAATCACGATCCTGTTCGCCCGCACGGACGCCGATGTCAACGGCGTGCCGGACCTGTTCGAGTAGCCTTGCAGGACGCCCAAGGAGGATCATCCGATGAGAACGCTACTTGCCGTGTTGTGCTGTCTGGTTGCCCTACCGGCCCTCGGCCAGGGAGTTGCTGACACCGGTTCACCGCCGGAGGCTCTGGGGGCGCCGCGGGTCTGCCTCCCGAGCGCCCACCTGGTGGGCAAGCACGCCGTGAGCGGCGCCTACACCTTCCGGGGAGCCTCGCACGAGGGTCGCGATATGGCGGCCCACCAGTTCGATCTGGCCGTCGGGGTGACGGAGCGGATCGAGCTGGACTTCGACTACAACGAGATCGGCGTGGATGGGCGGACGCCCGGCAACACGCTGGACACCCACTCGACCGGCTGGCAGGTGCGCTACGGGCAGGAGCTGTTCAACGCCCCGGGCGCGCTCTTCTTCCAGTACCGGACCTCGGACGGCCGCGTCGTGAGCGCCGGCAACACGCGCATCCCGCCCGATGCTAACACGATGGTCCTGGGAGCGGTGCGCAGCAGTCCGTGGGGCGACAAGCGCGAGGTGCATCTCCTGGGCTCCGTCTCGCGGAGCGAGGTCGGGGACCAGAACGCGATCACGCTCCTGGGCGGCGCGGGGCTCGACTGGGGCCTCACGAAGGACCTCTCGGCTCGGGGCGATGTGGCGCTGATCAAGGAGACCGGTGACCTCTCGTCCTTCGAGGCGGCGATCTCCGGCGGCCTGCACTACGAGCGGAGCGGCTTCACGGCCGACGTCGCCGGCACGTTCCTGCCCAGCGGCACCCCGATCGCGGGCAACCCCCTCGGCGATGCCAGCGTGTTCGTCCTGGATCCGGTGTTCCGCAACGAACCCATCGTGCGAGACTTCAGGAACGACTCGCTCGCGTTCTACACCGTGCGGGTGGGGTACACGAAGAGCTTCTGAGGGCCGCCCTGGCCGGGCCGTAGTCCGCGGTGTCGTGGGAGGGGCTTCAGCCCCGAACGGTCGGGGCTGAAGCCCCTCCCACACCTGACCAGCTCCCTACGGGTTGCCCAGCAACTCGTCGACGATCTTGACGTTCTGCGCCGAAGCCTTCCCGATCGAGTCGTCCGCCTTTTCGTCCGCGAGCTTCCGCCAGATGTCGCGGGCCTCAGCGGCCTTGTCCGTCCTGAACAGCGCACCCGCCAGGGCGAAGCGGGCCTCTCGCGACCCCGGATGGTTGGGGTACTTCTCGGCAGCTTCGCGCAGGATTGGTATGGCCTTCTCGTACTGCAGGTCCAGCCACAGGCTGACGCCGTAGGCGACCAGCACTTCCGGGCGCAGCTCCTCGGCCAGCTTCTCGCGTGCTTCGTAGGCGGGCTTGAGCCACTGGAGCGCCTTCTTCACGTTCCCGACCTCGGCGTACAAGATGCCGACGCGGGAGGCGGACGCGAGGTCATCCTCCGGCCTCACGAGCTTGCGGGCGATCTCCTCCGCCTGGTTGAGCTTCGCCAGGTTCTCCTGGGCTCGGGTCATCTCTTTGACCAGGACCTCGGGGGGAACGTACTCGGGGACCTCGTTGACCACTTCACCGTCGAACCGCAGGAAGAGCGTGCGCGGGTACTGGCCGTTGTCGTAGGGCCCCTCCAGCTTGGTCTTCTCCGGGTCCACGGCCGCGCACTCGAACTCGGCGGACTTCGCGATGACCGCCTCGTTCGGCCAGGTCTGGGTCTTCAGCATGTCGCAGTAGCCGCACCAGACGGTATACAGCGTCAGCATGACGACCTTGCCGGAGTCCTTCGATGCCTGCAGCGCCTCGGCGAGGCTCTTGTGCCACTTGATGCCCTCGGCGTGGCCGGCGGCGGGCAAGCCACTCAGCGCGGCCAGAAGCAGTAGCGGTCCGACGGTCCTTCTCACAGCGGAGACCTCTCCTTCAGGGGAACCGCGTCCACGACGCCTGCCTGGTTCAGGGAGTTCGTCATTTGGGGCAGGCACACCTCCGCAAGGAGGAAGACTCGACCACGCCGAACCCCTCCCTCAACTGCGCACCGGCGCTGATTGTGAACTCAGAGCGTGTATGAGAAGCACGGCATGGGGCGTGATGAATCACGCCCCTACACGATTGGGCGCGATGAATCGCGCCCCTACGTCACCAACGACCGTATGTCGCCGTCATGTAGGGGCGCGATTCATCGCGCCCGCGTGTAGGGGCGCCATTCATGGCGCCCGGCCACCCTTCTCATGCGGGCTCTGAGAGAGCCACAGGAGCCCAATGGACTTCACCGAGTCGTTGAGGCAGTACCAGCGATCCGTTGAGAAACGGCTGGTCGCCTTCATCGAGCGCAAGCGCGGGACGTACGGGGGGCGGGAGGTAGAGCGCTGGGCCCATGAGGTGCTCGGTGACTTCCTGCTGCGCGGGGGGAAGCGTCTCCGGGCGATCATGGCCATCACCGCGTACGAGGGGGCCAGCGGCGAGTTCGACGATCCGCGCATCCTGGACGCGTCTTGCGCACTCGAGTTCCTCGACGCCTATTTCCTCGTGCAAGACGACGTGATCGACCTCAGCGACCTCCGGCGAGGCGGGCCGTCGGCCCATGTGATGCTCGCCGACTACGCGGCCGATGTCAGGCTCGTGTCCCCGGAAGAGGCCCGGTCGTTCGGCTACAACGTCGCCATTGGGGTCGGGGACATCTTCAACGCCTGGGGGATCGAGTGCCTGCTGAACTCGGAGTTCCCCGCGGAGCGGAGGCTCGCGGCGGTTGCGACCTACAACGCGGCTTGCGAGACGATCTGCCTGGGCGAGATCAAGGACATCTACCTGGGCCTGAGCACGGTGACCGCCACCGAGGACGACTACCTTGACATGATCCTGCAGAAGACGGGCTACTATGTGACCCGCGCGCCGGCCCTGATCGGGCTCGATCTGGCGGGCGCGTCCGCCGAGCTGCGCGAGGCGATGGTCGCGTTCGCCGAGCCGATCGGTCTCGCGTTCCAGATTCGCGACGACATCCTGGACCTGCTCTCGACCGAGGAGGAACTCGGCAAGCCGATCGGCACCGACCTGCGCGAGGGCAAGGACACGCTTATCGTCATCCATGCGCGGAAAGCGGCGACGCCGGAACAGTGGACCGAGATCCAGAAGGTGCTGGGCAACCACGACGCCACTCCCAGGCAGATCATGCGGGTGCGCGAAGTGTTCGAGGAGGTCGGGGCGTTCGCCCACGCGGAGGACCGTATGCGTGAGCAGCTGACGCAAGCGCGCGAGGGCCTGGCGTGCTTGGCGGCCCTGGGCCTTCACGAACGGACGGTGGGGTTCTACAAGGGCCTGGTCGAGTTCGTCGGGAGCCGGAGGCACTGAGCAGGCCGCGCCCCGTTCTGGATGCCTGCCGGCAAACGGCGGGTCCAGCGAGAAGGAGAAGCAGAAGGCCCGGGCGAAGGGGCGAGGTGCTGAGAACGGAACACCGGGCCGTCTCGTCGTGACGCATCGCTACTAAGCGAAGTCGTTCAGCACAGGAGACAGGAGGGTTACGATGCAGAAGAGCGTATCCCCGGCGACGGCGATCATCGTCATCGTGATCGTCGTCATCATCGTGTGCGCGGTCGGGTACTTCGGGTTTGTCAAGAGGGGCAAGGGGTCTGGCAAGGCCAGCGGCAACCTGTCCATGGAGGAACAGCAGAAGGTGATGCAGCAGATGCAGTCAGGCGCCGCCGGCGGTGGGGCTGGGGCGCCTGCCGCGGTAGGCCCGGGCATGGCGACCCCTCCGGCGGGGGCAGCCGGCACGACGACACCTCCCGCCACAGGTGGGGAGACCCCGGCGCCCGGTGCCGAGGCAGGCCAGGAGACGAAGACGCCTCCCGCCGAGTCCAAGTAGCACGCGGCCCCCACGGGCAGTCGTTGCTGAACAGGCGGCAGAGGCAGCCGGGCACTTCAGCACGCCCGGGTGTATCCCTGCGCCTGGGAGGTGACTGCACGCCCTATGGCTTGGGCGCCACCGTGTAGGTCTGTTCCACCACCAGGCTCTCCCCCGCCTTCAGTTCAGCGCGCCGCGAGTAGAGCTCCAGGTTCACCCTCCCATCCTTCCCGCTCCAGTTCAGGAGGCACTGGCTGACCTGAGCGGGATCGAAGGTCTGGGTGAGTGTCAGCCCGGCCTTCTCGTCAGTGAGGCTCCACTCGCCGGCGGGCACATCGCTCTCGCGGAGCCAGACGTTCAGCTCCGCCGCCGGGGCCTCGGGATTGGCGAGGGAGCGGGTCGTCCACGAGCCGTCCGCTCGCTTCATCTTCACCGTCGCCTCGGCGGTGCTCTCAACCTGGAAGGCCGGATGGATGCGGAAGACGGCCGTCTTTGCTGCGTCGCTGGTGTTCGTCAGCGTGGAGGTGACGTGGACGACCGGCTGGTCCGCCTCAAGCTCGATGGTGCGGGAGAGCTTGAGGCCGTTCTTCAGCCTGCACTCGAGCCGAATGGAGCGGTCTGTCTTCTCGACCACGCTATAGGCCTCGCTCCACCCGGGTGAGCGGTAGCCCTCTTCACTGTACTCCTCATACCCGCCCTCGGTCGGGTCCCAGGCGCCCTCCTTCCCGTACAGCTTGATGAGATCGCGTGAGGACGGCTTCAGCCTCATGCGCCAGATTCGGCCCCCCATCTCCGGCAGGATCGCCAGTTCGAGCGCGCCATTGCCGATCCGCTCGATGGTCACACCCGAGGCCGCCTGGGGCAGGGACTCGAGCCACGCATCCAATCCCGCCTGCGGGCCGCCCTCGCGGATCATCGTGACACCTTCGGCCCGCGCGATGCGCGCGAAGTCGCGGGCGAGATCGGGGATGGCCGCCGAGGAGGTCGTGACGAGACGATCTCCACGCTCCTCGTACGTCGAGCCCTTTCCGAGCGAGATCTGGGCGTACACCAGAGGCAGGCGCGCGACCTCCACGCGGTGCAGGAGCACCGGGTCATGCCGCACCGCACGCTGAGCCCGGTCGAACAGCTCCGCCGACTGCGTCAGGACCTCCGGCGTGAGGAAGCCGACGTTCGGCGGCGAGTAGATGCGCACGTGCACGTCGGGCAGGCTCCGCGCCGACTCGTGCACGAGGTTGATGTACTCACGGATCATCGGCGCCGCAGCGCCGTAGTAGGCGGCGCAGAACTCGTCGATGGCCTTGTCGGCATCGTACTTCGGGTCCCAGAGCGTCTTGGCGATGACGTAGTTCCGCAGCTCCTGCAGCTCCGACCCCTTGGTGTAGTAGCACGACTCCTCGTAGATGCCCGTCACGCCGTTCTGCAGGAAGAAGTTGATGTTGGGCTTGAGGACGTACAGATTCGGGAAGGGCAGAATCGAGTGGGCGTAGTTGATGATGTAGTCCCAGATCCACAGCCGCTTGCAGATCTTGCTCCAGCCCTTGATGTCGTCCACGAAGGCCTGGTTGAAGGGGTCGGTGCCCAAGGGGTGGCTGAAGCAGCACTCGATGCTGCAGAGGCAGACGATCACGTTCGGGCGCGGACGCACGTGCAGCGGGGGCTTGCGGGTGTACTGATAGGCGAGCGTCTCGATGGCGACGTTGGGGTACCCGTCCTTGATGTTGTCTGCGACCGCATTGACGAAGTGGATCATCGGCCCGCTCTGACTGCCCTCCTCCTCGGCGATGGCCTTGCACTTGTCGCACTCGCAGTAGTAGGCCGTGTCGTTCTGCGATACCGAGAAGACGGTGTCGTTCGGGTTCTCCTTGATCCAGCGGCGCACGCCTTCCGTCACGATCCGCAGGACGTCGGGGTTGGTCAGGCAGAGCTGCGCATAGCCGGACTGGCGCTTCCCCTCGACGAGCGAGAAGTACTCGGGATGCTCGGCGAAGTACTTCTCCGGCGGCACGAGCCCGGCGAAGGTGTGCGCGAGGCCGTGGACGCCCTTCTGCCTCCCCTGTTCCTCGGTGAGGGCGCGCCCGTTGCCGGTGAAGCGGCAGTGCAGCGCGAACTCCCCGGGCCGCGCGACGGGGTAGTCCCCCGCGCGGTACTCCAACGGCGGGATGCACGTGCGGTTCAGCTTCGGGACCTTGATCGTGCCGGAGGTCGGCCAGGTGCTACAGTCCGGCGTGAACCACCGGCAACCCACGTAGTCCTCCAGGAACACGGAGGTTGCGTACAGCACGCCGCGCTGATTGCCGACGAGCGCCAGCACAGGCCCTTTCGTGCCGATGTAGATGCCCTCCAGGCTCAGGTCTACCGGCACCACGGGGAACGCGTAGCCCTCCAGCAGGGCGCACTTGCCGACGATGATGGGGATGCGCTTGCCAGTCTGCGCCTCGGGGAGGACGTCAAGGGACTTGCCGGTCACGAGTTCCAGGTGGTAGCGCAGGTCCTTCGCGGCATAGCCCTCCTGCGGCGTCGGTTCGTCGGGGATCACGATGGCGTGGGTCGCAGGATCGAGGGCCTTGCCGCCGATTCGGATGGTGCACGATCCGAGCTTCGCCTGCTTCTCGGCAAGCGCCGCCTGCTGCCCCTTCACAATCTCGCTCACCGCCGCCACCTCCTTTCGCGCGGGGGAATCGGCGGGCATGGCCTGCAACAGGTTCGTGACGGTGGCGTCGAAGGCGTCGAGCAGAGCCTTGGACTCCGCGGTCGTCTGCAGGGCGGCCCCCAGCTTGGCCTGCGAGGCGATCATCCGGAAGCCCTTGGCCGCGCTGACCGAGGTGGGGTCGGCCTGGATCGCCTCCGCGCAGCACTCAAGCCGCCCCGCCTCGGTCAAACCCTGAGTGACCTCGTTGAAGCGCTTCACACCATCGTTGAGCGTCAGGCCGCCATACCGCACCATCGCGACAATGAACCCGACACGCTCAAGCGGGACCTTGAGGTTCTGCGCCATCAGACACGCCATGTCGGCGTTGGCTTCGGCCGGCCCCTTGCCGACCAAGTCCATCGCCTCAGTGAGCTTCCCCTGAGCGATCTGGTAGCGCGCGATGAGCGACAACTCCGGCCCGCTCGGGTCAGCCTTCGCCCCAATCACCTTCATCGTCTCCTCGGGGCTTGCGATCTTCTCAACCACCACGTCATCCACCCACGCTTCGGCGTCGGCGCAGTCGAGCATCGCCAGGGGATGCACGACCATGTGGTCGTAGGGGCTGACGAAGGTGGCCGAGGACTGGGTCCACTCGTCGGTGGGCTTGAGCGGGGTCGTGCTGGAGAAGCTCCACTCGAAGTTGTCCCACTCGTAGCAGTAGGGCGCGTAGATCGTGCCCTTCGCGGCCCGGCCCTTGGCCCAGACGGTGACCCGATACGTGGCGAAAGGCTCGACCTTGGTCTGCCCGCCGAGCGCCACCCAGTGGTTCTGCTCCACCACCTTGAGATGGCCCGCCTTCTCGCCGGTGCGGGCGGTACCCGCCTCACCCGAGACCTCGAAGCCCGGATCGGGATCGACGTTCTCGGCGCCGGCGCTGCATGCGGCCGCCACAGCCAGAGCCGCCAGGAACGCCGGGAGATGTCGCAAGCGCACCATTGTGTCTGCCTCCATCCTCGCAGGATGGCGTCGGCTTCGTTCCCGTCAGGCCCGAATCCTGCGTGGGTGCGAGCACCTGATCTGCAGCGCCGGAACGCGCGGATGGTGTGATCCACATCACAGAAATGGTATTGACGTAATGGAACACCTGTTTAGGCTGATGAGTCTGACGCGTACTACACATCAGGAGGTAGATGACACACCCCATGCACACACGCACAAAGCAGGGCGTACTTCTGGTCGGGCTGCTGGCGCTCACCGCAGTGTGGGCGGCGCTCTCCGTGGCGGGCTGCGGGGGAGCCGGCGGCTCCGAGGGACTGGACGATCTCGGCGCGGACCTGGCGGACGCCCCCTCCGCCGCCCCAGTTGACACGGCGGCCGCAAGCGACGCCGCGACGGCGGCGCCCACGCTGACATTGTCGCTGTCCACGCAGCTGGACACCTCGCCGGGAGCCGTGAAGGCCACGTCGATCACCCAAGCGGAACTGCTGAACACGGCGAAGACGTTGGTGAAAACGGCAACGATCGCGGGCGGCGCGGCGCAGTTCGACCTGACGGGGCTGGCGGCGGGCCACTACTTCATCCGGGTCAACGCGCTGGCGAGTGACTTGGTGCCGACGAAGATCGACAACCCGGCCCTCAGCATGACGCAGTTCGTGGGGCAGAAGCTCCGCAACAGCGTCATCGGGACCCTCGCCTCGCCCAAGTACCGGATCGAGACCTTCTCGAAGGGCCAGGCCTGGCCGCAGGTTGTGAGGTACTCGAACGGCACGGCGGCGACGCCGAAGGGGTGGGCGTACGTGATCCTGCAGCCCGGGTCGAAGAAGATGGAGATCCGGTATCTGCAGACGGCGGTGCTGTTGACGAAGCACAGCCACGGCGGCCCGCACTCCTTCAGCACGTGGATGCTGGGCCCCACCAACCACGGGAAGTCGACGATGAACTGCGCGAGCTGCCACGGGAGCACCAGCTCGCACCCGGCGTCCTACAGCGGCATCAACGAGGGGAATGGGTGGTGCTTCAAGTGCCACTACGGACCCACGGGCCCGTCGAAGGGCATGGTGAAGCCGACGCAGTGACGGTGCGTGTCGGCAGTCTGCGACGGAGTCTCGAGCCCGGCCCTATGGCCGGGCTCGCGCGCTTCTGAGCGGAACGGAATCGGGCGTCGCGCGTCTGAACAGGTGGATACGGGCCGCGATCCGGAGGGAGGGATGGGCGATGACCGCGAGTAGGCTCGGGATCATCATCGTCATCTTCATCACGGTCAGCTGCGCGTGGGCGATCCTCTCGGGGGCCATGTACACCCGGACCACCCGCAGCGCGAACGCCTTGCGACCCAGGGTGGAGGGCTTGTGGGGCGGTCCGCTGAGGCAGCGGGCGCCTGTGGCCAAGGCGACCTGGACGGAAACGACGCGCCCGCAGACCAAGGACCTGACCCTGAGTTCGAGCACAATCGGGGTGGACCTGCGGGCAGACTTCCGGCGGAAGGGGCTGTTGTGGTACCGGACCTACGACGTGGAGTTCGATGGGCAGTTTGAGGTGGTCAACAGCCTGCAGCGTCCGGTGAACGTAGAGGTGAGCTTCACTTTTCCTGGCCAGGGCACGACGTATGATGCGTTCGAGTTCACGGTCGGCAGGAAGAGGGCGGAGCCGGTCGGCGATACGAAGCAGGGGATGACCGTGACCGTTCCCGCCAAGCCGGGGGCGACGGTGCCGGTGAAGGTGCACTACAAGACCCGAGGGCTAGACACCTGGGGCTACACCTTCGGCGAAGGCACGACCCAGGCCAAGGACTGCACGCTGACGGTCCGCACGGACTTCGCGCGGATCGACTTCCCCGACCAGACCATCTCCCCCACGTCGAAGACCCGACAGGGACCGGGCTGGGAGTTGAAGTGGAAGTTCGCCAGCCTGGTAACGGGCATGGGGATCGCCGTGGACATGCCCGAGAAGCTGGACCCCGGCCCGTGGGCGACACGGGTCAGCGCCTTCGCGCCGATCGGGTTGCTGTTCTTCCTGGCCGTGCTCACCATCGTCGGGGTGCTCAAGAACCGCAACCTACACCCCATGCATCACATGTTCATCTGCGCGGCGTTCTTCGCGTTCCACCTGCTGCTGGCGTACCTGGTGGACCATGTGGATGTGCACGTGGCGTTCGCGATCGCGGCCGCGTCCTCTGTGTTGCTCGTTGTGACCTACGTGATTCGGGTCACCGGCGCTCGGTTCGCGCTCAGCGTCGCCGGATTGGCTCAGCTCGTCTTCCTGGTGCTGTTCTCATACTCGTTCTTCTACCCGGGCTACACCGGCCTCGCGATTACGATAGGCGCCGTCCTCACGCTGGGGGTGCTGATGCATCTGACGGCCGGGGTGAACTGGGATGAGCGGCTGAGGCCGGCGGGAATGGGAGACTACCCTCCCGTGCCCGGCACGCCGCTGCCGACGCGGCTGGTGGAGGCGCGCGGGCGGGACCTGAACCACCACCCGCTGCCCCACGAAGGCGAAGGCGCCGGCCACACAGAGGTGTAGCCGGCGCCAAGCAGCAACGACATCGCGGCTGAAGCCGCTCCCACAGCGACGTCCTACATGTCGTCGTAGCCGCCGCCCGGAGGTCCGGCCGGAGCCTTCTCCTCTTCGGGCTTCTCGGCGACCAGCGTCTCGGTCGTGAGCACGAGCGAGCCGACGCTTGCGGCGTTCTCGAGCGCGGCACGGACCACCTTGACGGGGTCGATGATGCCGGCCGCCACGAGGTCGCAGTACTCCTCCTCGCGCGCGTCGAACCCGAACTTGTACGACGCCTTGGCCAGGATCTTGTCCGCAACCACCGAGCCCTCGTAGCCTGCGTTCTCGGCGATGCGGCGCGCGGGCTCCTCCAGGGCGCGACGGATGATCTTCAGGCCGGCCTTGACGTCCTCATCGGACTCCTTGGCGACCAGATCGTCCACCACCGAGGCGGAACGCAGCAGCGCCACGCCGCCGCCCGATACCACGCCCTCCTCGATCCCGGAGCGGGCCGAGGAGAGGGCATCCTCGAAGCGGTGCTTCTTCTCCTTCAGCTCAACCTCGGTCGCCGCGCCGACCTTGATGACCGCCACGCCCCCGGCGAGCTTCGCCAGGCGCTCCTGCAGCTTCTCGCGATCGTAGTCGGAGTCGGTCGTCTCGATCTCGGCCTTGATCTGGTTGATGCGGCCCTGGATCGCGTCCTTCTTCCCCGCGCCCTGGACGATGGTCGTCTCGTCCTTGGTCACGATGACCTTCTCGGCCTGGCCGAGCTGATCGACCTGGACGTTGTCGAGCTTCACGCCGAGGTCCTCGGAGAAGTACGTGCCGGCGGTGAGGGTCGCGATGTCCTCCAGCATGCGCTTGCGGCGATCGCCGAAGCCCGGGGCCTTGACCGCGCAGCACTGGACCACGCCACGGATGCGGTTGAGGACGAGTGTCGCGAGGGCCTCGCCCTCGACGTCCTCAGCGATGATCAGCAGCGGGCGGCCCTGACGGCTGGAGGCTTCCAGCAGCGGGATGAGGTCGGCGACGGCCGAGACCTTCTTCTCGTGAATGAGGATGATCGGCTTCTCGAGCACGCACTGACGGCTCTCGGGGTCGGTGACGAAGTACGGGGAGACGTAGCCCTTGTCGAACTGCATTCCCTCGACGACCTCGACGGTGGTCTCGCTGGACTTCGACTCCTCGACCTGGATGACGCCGTCCTTGCCGACCTTGTCCATCGCATCGGCGATGACCTCGCCGATCGCCGAGTCGTTGCCGGCGATTCCGGCGACGCTGGCGATGTCGGAGTGATCCTTGACGGGGATCGAGTGCTTCTTGATGTCCTCGATGACCGCCTCGACGCCCTTCTCGATGCCGGTCTTGATCAGCATCGGGTTGGCGCCAGCGGCGACGTTGCGCAGGCCGGCCTTGACGATGGCCTGGGCCAGCACGGTCGCGGTCGTCGTTCCGTCACCCGTCACGTCATTGGTCTTGCTGGCGGCTTCCTTGCACAGCTGGGCGCCCATGTTCTCGTACTTGTCTTCCAGCTCGATCTCCTTGGCGACGGTCACGCCGTCCTTGGTGATCGTCGGAGCGCCCCACTTCTTGTCGAGCACAACGTTGCGACCTTTCGGGCCAAGGGTGACCTTGACCGCGTCGGCGACGGCGTCCATGCCCCGCTCCAGGGCGCGCCGTGCCTCCTCACGGAAGGCGAGCATCTTCGCCATGTGTCTGTCCCTCCTTCAAGCTTCCGAAGCCGTCCGCTCTCTCACCGACCAACGCCCGGGCCGCCGCGGGCGGGCCGCGAGGAGAGCCGGACCTACTTCTTCTTGCCCTTCGCAGCGGGCTTGTCGTCCGGTACGCGCACCGCCAACAGCGAGTCGCTGTCGATCAGCAGGTACTCCTCGTCGTTCAGCTTCACCTCGGTGCCGCCGTACTCCGGATAGATGACGATGTCGCCGACCTTCACGGGGATCGGCTCCACCTGTCCGTTGTCCAGCACCTTGCCCTCGCCAACCGCGACAACCTTGCCCTCCTGGGGTCTCTTCTGCGCCGTGTCCGGCAGGAGAATGCCGCCGCTGCTCTTCGCTTCCGACTTCAGCGGCTTGACGAGCACGCGGCCACTCAGCGGTTTCAGCATCTGCCTCGTGCACCACCTTTCAACAGGGTCATTCCCAACGGCAAGCCGTCTACACGTCCCCCTGCGCGGGCGGCCGCGGCGGGGGTTGCGAGAGGCTTCCATACGGGGTTAGCACTCTCGATGTCCGAGTGCTAACGGCGGGCTCTATGTATGCCACATCCTGACGGGGATGTCAAGAGGCGGAGTTCCGGAGTTGCGGACTCGGGAGATGAGGACGGAAGGACTCCTCCCAACGGTGGGGAACACGGCCGGTGTCGTCCGTTTCTCAGGCCGGCCACTGCGGTGTGTTCGGAGCTTCTCAGTCTGTGCGCAGGCGACCCGACTCCCTCTTCCTCGGACTCCTTCTCGTCGTCTCTTTCATGATGGACGTGGCGTTCCGTGCGGGCGCCCAGAGCTACCAGGAAACGGGCCTGTTCCTGAAGGCCAGCGCCCTCAACCTGAGTCGGCTGGGCGCGATCTCAGCTTTCTGCTACTCGGTCCTGTGCCTGGTGGCGGGGTCGGTCAGTGACCGGATCGGTCGCAAGGCGACCGCTGCCCTCGCGTGTGCAGGGCTGGCGACGGCCTACGTGCTCGCGGGACTGGCGGGGGACATCGGCCGACTGCTCGTGCTGTCCATCCTGTCAGGCGCGTCGGGCGCGTTCTTCTGGCCGGCGATCCAGGCGTGGATCGCCGACCTCAGCGGCCGCGGGCGGCAGCGCCTCGCACGCCGGCTGGGGCTGTTCAACGTGGCGTGGTCGGCGGGCCTGGCGGTCGGACCGACCTACATCGGCTTCGTGTGGGCCTCGGGCGCGGCTCTGGGGCTGAGCCAGCGGATCGCCTTCTGGTCCACCGCGGGCCTGGTCCTGCTGATCGCAGCGATCGTGCTTGTCACGCGAACACGCCCCCTCGATCCCGACCCGATTGCGGACGAGAACCACGACGAGGCGCGCGTGCACCCGCACCAGGCGTCCCTGCTGTTCGGGGCGCGCGTGGGCACGTTCGCGAGCTGGTTCGCGGTCGGCGTCATCATCAGCCTCTTCCCCAAGCTGGCGGAGGTATTGGGCTACGATGAGCGTGTGCGAGGCCTGCTGGCCTCGTGCTACCATGTGGGGCAGCTCGGCCTGTTCGTTCTCGCCTTGCGGCCCGGCACCTGGCAGTTCCGGCGCTGGCCGTTGGTCGTAGCGCTCTGGCTCTCGCTGGTCGGGATGCTCAGCCTCGTGTGGGCGCGCTCGCCGCTTCACTTCGGGCTCGTGTTCGCCGCCGCCGGTGCATGCGCCAGCGTCGCCTACACCGCGAGCCTCTTCCACAGCCTCCACGGTCGGGTGGAGGACCGGGGCAAGCTGGCAGGGATTCACGAGGCGGTGCTCGCGTCGGGCTCGTTCCTCAGCCCCCTCATCGCCGGCTTCCTGGCGGAGTACATCTCGCTGCGCGCGCCCTTCGTATTGGTCGCGGTCATCCTGGCCGGCGCCATTGTGGCTCAGATCGTGGCGTGGCGGAGCTCCATGGCGCGCGCCCCCATCCGCGAGGAGGTCGGCTGATGGAGTTGCGCGTTGCCGGGGCGCAGATTCCCGTGACGCGGGACGTGGACGCGAACCTCGCTCTCCTGGAGGCAGCCATCGAGTACGCCGCCCACGCGCGCGCGGACGTGCTGCTCACGCCGGAGGGATCACTGAGCGGGTACACCCACCAGTTCGATGCCGGGGAGGTCGAGGCCGGGCTGCGGCGGATCGTCAGCCTGGCGAGCGAGGCGGGAGTCGGTCTGGCGCTTGGCACGTGCTTCGCCGAGCGGGAGGACGAGCGCTGCTACAACCAGGTGCGGTTCTACGACGCGGGCGGTCGGTTCCTCGGCTTCCACAGCAAGACGCTCACCTGCGGCACGCTGACCGACCCGCCCGAGGGCGAGACCAACCACTTCGCCACGGCGCCTCTGCGCACGTTCGAGCTGAACGGCGTCCGAGTCGGGGCGCTGATCTGCAACGACCTGTGGGCCAACCCCGGTTGCACCCCGCAGCCGGACCCGCACCTGACGCAGCAGCTCAGCCGAATGGGAGCCCGGGTCATCTTCCA
>VGFC01000117.1 GCA_016869045.1 Armatimonadota bacterium | reverse complement strand
CGGCTCTCCGAACTCGGCCCGCTCGCTCCGCCCACCTCGGGCTATCCCGGCGGGAGCCGTGTGCGGTAGTCCCGCACGCACGGTTCGAACGGGCAGGGCGGGCTGCAAAGTCCGCCCTGACCCAATCCGGCAACGCTCCCGGCACCCCCGAAGGGAAACCAACGATGCTATCGCTCTGCACGTGGCTGACGATACTCCTCTCCATCTGCTCCCAGACTCCTGCCCCCGGCATCAGGACCGACCTCGCCATCTACGACCCCCTTCCCGTGACGCTCCCGAAGGCCGGGGGTGTGTTCACTGATCCGGTGTTCGGCACCCAGCTCATGCGCGTCACAGATGAGACGGACGGCAAGGAGAACCAGAACGCCTACTCGTACTGGCCCTCGTTGAACAAGGACAGCACGCGGTTCCACATCAACTGCTCGGGCAGGGCGATGCTCTTCCGCCTCGATCCCGCGCGTTTCGCGCTGGTGGGGAAGGAGCCGCTCTTCGGCAGGAAACCACCCAGCGGCTACGAGCCGCGCGGGGAGAGCGCGATCTGGAGCGGCGAGGATCCGGACGTCCTCTACTGCCACGAGGGGCTGCATCTGTGGGCCCACAACGTAGCGACGCAGGAGTACACGCTCGTGAAGGACTTCACCGACGTGCTGCCGCCCGGCCATCTCGCGCAGATGAGCAAGAGCCTCGATGACAACGTCTTCGCCTTCTCGCGCCAGGACCCGCAGTGGAATCTCGTCGGTTACCTCATCTGGCGCCGGAGCGACGATGTGCTCCTCCTGCGCGAGGACAGGACGAACCTGGACGAGGTTCAGGTGGACAAGTCCGGCCGCTACTGCGTCATGAAGGCCGCAGAACAGGGCAAGGGGGTCGTGCAGGCGCGGGTGATCGACCTTGAGACCAACCAGACCGAGGACCTGATCGACGATGAGCCGGACTATGCGCCGGGCCACTCCGACAACGGGCAGGGGACAATCATCGGCGCGGACAACTGGCGCAACTGTCTGACCTTCCGCAGCTTCGCCACCCCTCACGAGTTCCGCACGGTGCTCGACCTGAAGAACGACTGGAGCCAGGACTACCACCTCTCGCTGCTCGCGGACAACGAGGACTGGGTGCTGTTGAGCTTCTACGTGGGGAACGATCTCCCGCAGTCCGGCGTCTTTCGCAACGAGATCGTGCAGGTCGCGACCGACGGGAGCCAGCGCGTCCGGCGGCTCGCGCACCATCGCTCCGTCTACGCGAAGCAGTACTGGAACAGCCCGCGCGCGAACATCGGCCGCGACGGTCGCTTCGTCCTCTTCACCAGCAACTGGGAGGGCAGCGGGCAGCGCGACGTGTTCATCCTGCGCGTGCCGCCGTTGTAGGAATGCACTGAGGGAGTCGCCATGGCCGCTACGCCGTTTTGGGTGCTACTTGTGCTCGCCCTCGGCCGTCCTGCAGTTGCTCAGTCGCCCGTGACCGCCTCCTCGGTCTACGACCCCCGCTACCCGGCGGAGTACGCGCTCGACGGCGACCCGCAGACACGCTGGGCGAGTCGCACGAACCAGACCGAGTGGTTGCAGATCGACTTCGGCGAGACCGTTCCGATCGGCAGTCTCACCATCGCCTGGGAGCACGCGTACGCCGCCGAGTATGAGGTCCAGGTCTCCGACGACGCACAGAACTGGACCACAGTGCGCAAGATCGCTGACGGCACGGACGAGACCCGAGCGCTCAATGGCCTGAACGCGCGCGGGCGGTACGTGCGCCTCTGGTGCACGAAGCCCTCGCGGTTTGCGCTCTACTCGATCTGGGAGATCACCTCCTCCGATCCCGCGACCTCGCAGGCCATCGCCGCGTTGCGGCAGCGCGCCCTGGAGGCGCGTCGCGCCGCCGCCGAGGGCGCTCGCCGGCGCCTCGCCGAGCTGCTGGGCAAGCACGGGAACCCGGACATCCTATTCGTGGTCCGCAAACCGGGAATCCCCGAGCACTGGTACGCGAACTTCGGGTACTACGCGGCGAATGACCGCCAGAAGCTCTACCAGGCCGGCGGCGCGAGGCTCTGTCGGCTGAACGCGACGACCGGCGAGGTCAGCGTCATCTTCGAGGACCCGCAGGGGTCCATCCGCGATCCGCAGGTCTCCTACGACGGCCGCACAGTCCTCTTCTCCTACCTCAAGGCCGGCGCCGAGCACTACCACCTCTACGAGCTGCAGAAAAAGAGGGACACCATACCAATTTCGGACGTCGGAAATTGGTATGGTGTCCCTCTTTTTTCGGAGCCTCGGCAGATCACCGATGGCGGCTATGACGACATCGAGCCGACCTACCTGCCCGATGGCGGGATCATGTTCTGCTCCAGCCGCAGCCAGCGCTGGGTGAACTGCTGGCTGACGCAGGTCGCGACGCTCTGCCGCTGCGAAGCGGACGGCTCACGCCTGCGGATGATCTCCGCAAACGTGGAGCATGACAACACCCCGTGGGTGCTGCCGGACGGCCGCGTGCTGTACATGCGCTGGGAGTATGTGGACCGCAGCCAGGTGCACTACCACCACCTGTGGACCGCGAACCCCGACGGCACCGAGCAGATGCCCTTCTTCGGCAACCTCAACCCAGGCATCGCGATGCTCGACGCCAAGCCGATTCCCGGCACGCGCAAGGTCGTCGCCATCTTCTCCCCCGGCCATGGCCAGCACGAGCACATGGGCGTGGTCACGATCATCGATCCGGGCGACGGCCCGGACGACGAAGCCAACGCGCGGATGGTCTCGCCGGGCGACAACTACCGCGATCCCCTGGCGCTCGATGAGACGACCTTCCTCGCCGCGCGGGGCGCCAGCCTCGAGTTGATCGACGCCACCGGCGAGTCGCTGCCGATCTACATGCTCTCCGACCAGGAGACCGACGCCGGCTTCTGGGTGCACGAGCCGCGCCTCCTGGCGCCTCACCCCCGCGAACCGGTCATCGAGCCGCGCGTCGATCTCACCAAGGCCACGGGCCGCCTCCTGCTTGCGAACGTCTACGACGGCCGCAACATGGTGGGGGTGAAGCCCGGCGAGGTCAAGAAGCTCCTCATCCTCGAAACGCTCCCCAAGCCGATCAACTACACGGGCGGCATGGACCCGCTCAGCTATGGCGGCACCTTCACGCTGGAGCGCGTCCTCGGCACGGTGCCCGTTGAGCCCGATGGCTCCGCCTACATGGAGGTCCCCGCGCTCCGCTCGCTCTTCTTCGTGGCGCTGGACAAAGACGACCTCTCGGTCAAGCGCATGCAGAGCTTCCTCACGGTCCAACCCGGCGAGACGACCTCCTGCGTCGGGTGTCACGAGCAGCGCACGCGGGCGGTGGTCCCCACGCATGACCTCCAGGCCCTCCGTCGCCCACCGAGCCCTATCACTCCCATCCCGAACCAGCCGGACGTGTTCGACTTCCCGCGCGACATCCAGCCGATCCTCGACCGCCACTGCGTCCGCTGCCATGACTACGAGGCCCACGGCGCCGACGGCCCGCGCTCCGGCGGCGTGATCCTCACCGGCGACCGCGGCCCGATGTTCTCCCACAGCTACTTCGAGCTGACCTGGCTGAAGCAGTTCGTCGATGGCCGCAACGACCCGAAGAGCAACCTCCCGCCGCGCTCCATCGGCACCTCCGCCAGCCCGCTGATGAGAAAAATGGGGACACCATACTCATTTCCGACGTCCGAAATGAGTATGGTGTCCCCATTTTTCTCGCCCACCGAGGTGGACACGATCCGCTACTGGATCGAGTCCGGCGCGCCCTATCCCGGAACCTACGGCGCCCTCGGCTCAGGGAGCATCGGCGGCTACTACGCGAACAGCCTCGTGGAGACCGACTTCGACTGGCCCGAGACCAAGGCCGCCGCCGAGGTCATCGACCGCCGCTGCGCAGGCTGCCACACCGGCCCGACGTGCCTCCCGCGCGCCCTCTCCGACGAGATGGACCTCTCCTTCTGGCGGCCCGACTGGAACGATCCTCGCCTCAGGCACAGCCGCCACATCGTCTTCAACCTCACCCGCCCCGCCAAGTCCCTCATGCTCCTCGCGCCCCTCGCCAAAGAAGCCGGCGGCTACGGCCTCTGCGAAAAAAGAGGGACACCATACCAATTTCCGACGTCCGAAATTGGTATGGTGTCCCTCTTTTTTCGCTCAACCGACGACCCCGACTACCAAGCCCTCCTCGCGATGGTCACCGCTGGCCAACGCCGCCTCGATCAGATCAAGCGCTTCGACATGCCCGGCTTCCGCCCACCGTTCCCGTACGTGCGCGAGATGGCCCGCTACGGCATCATCGACAAGGTGCCTGACGAGGGAGAGCCGGTCGGTACCTACGCGCTGGACCGGAAGTACTGGCAGGCGCAGTGGTGGGTGCCTCGCATGTGAAGGCCCGCAGGGGCGCGGCGCGCCTACTCCGTCGCCTCAACCGCCGCCTTCACCTGTTCCATCAGCAGCGGCACGGCCTGCGGGTTGGCGGACATGCTCTGCTCGTACTTGTAGAGGGGGTTGTCCAGGGCCTCAGCGTGCAGGAGGTACCCGAGTTCGTCGTCGCAGAGCCCAAAGAAGAAGCGGTACTTGGCGGTCATCAGGCCCTTGACCGCGAGGCCGACCTTCGGCAGCGCCTCGCCGGGCAGTGACGCGAACTGCGCCGGCCCGATCCGCGCCGCGATGACCGAAGTCTGCACCGTGTTCTGTGCCGACGGCGTGCGGTGGATTACACCCAGCTGCGCCAGCAGCGCCAGCCCCGGGTTGTCGAAGGCCAGGTCGAAGGTCGCGCGCTCAAAGCCGATGTCCGCCTCGCTGATCTCCTCGGTTGTCTTCAGCCCCTCGAGGGCCGCCTTGCCCAGCGCCCGGCCCACGCGCTCTGCTTCGGCAAAGGTGGGCGCGTCGATCTCCGGCGTCACCATCCCGCCGAGCGCGCCGTTCACCAGCAGCACATCGCCCGTGCCCGTCGGCTCCATCTCCTCCCGCAGGTAGTGCACCCAGTCCGACGTGATGAGCCGGCTATCGGTCCGCAGGACCTCCGGGTGGCAGGCGTAGTTCACCAGCGTGCCGACCGCCTTGCCGTCGGCCGTCACCGCCTGCATCACCGAGATCTCAGGATCGACCAGCTCCCGCTCGCGGCAGTTGTAGCCCGTCTTCGGCGGCGCCTCCGCCCGCGCGAACCTCAGCTTCGCCGGCTGCGTGTTCGCCAACGCCTCGCCGATGGTCGCCGCGATCCGCCGCTTCACCATCGCCAGATATGCCTCATCGACCCCGCGCGTCATCCGATTCGGTCCCCACAGGCCCAGCACGTCCGGCCCGGAGTGAACGTGCGTGCAGGTGATGATGACGTTGTCCGCCGGCACGCCTGGCACGCTGCCGGCGATCTCCCGCGTGTCGGGGTAGAACAGCCCGACCAGGTCGTTCGCCACGATCACGATCGTCGTCTCGCCATCCCCAATCGCCATCGCGCGCGTCCAGACGTCGTCATGCACCCCCTCGGCCGGACGGTTCTCACCGTATCCCGCAATCCACTGGCCGGGCTTATCGGGCGTCAGCTTCGCCTTCGCCACCCCAACGCGAAGCGGACCCGCGAGGGCGGTCGTCGTCAGCGCTAGCGCCGCGACTGAGATGAGCATACGAGCAAGGGAACTGGCGGACATCGGCTGGCCTCCGGGGATTCGGGGACATGACCCAATCCGGCTGTATCGGATTGGGATCGTGTCCCCGGAGTTCCCGCCCGAGCGCAACGTGACCTGCCGACAAGCAGGAACCGCGCGCACATGCGGCGCACTTGGCGGAACGGTCCGCCTCGGCCCGGCCACTGACGGGAGGGATCAGCATGAACGGTGCCTGGACCATCGCGCTAGGCGTCGCCCTCGCACTGAGCTGCGTCGCCCCATCTGCCGCGCAGCAGCTACCCGACTGGGTCTCTAAGATCCGCCCCGATCACCCGCGCCTCTTCTTCAACGCCGACACCTTCCCGCAGGTCCGCGAGCGCGCGCTCGGGCCGGAGAGCGCCTGGTACGTTCGCCGCAAGGCCAGCGTGGACAAGCTCCTGACCGACCTCGGCGATGCGCCCGAGGTCAAGGAGCATGGGCAGGACGCCGCGATGGCCGCGTTCGTCTACCTCGTCGAGCGCGATCCGAAGTACCTCGACCTCGCCAAGCGCCTGCTTGACCTCAGCCTCACGTTCTACGAGCAGTGTTACGAGCAGAAGAAGAGCGTCAACTGGTACTCCACCTCGCGCGTACATGCGACGATGGCGTGGGACTGGCTCTACAATGACCTCACCGAGGACGAGCGCCGCCAGACCATGTCCCGCCTCGTGCAGGTGTTGCAGAAGGTCTTCGCCGCCCGGCCGCCCATCTACCGCGAGAACATCAGCGGCTACACCACCGGCTTCTACGGCGCGCCGAACTGCAAGTGGTTCATCGGCTGCACCGCCTACGGGACCGGCATCGAGGAGTCGCTCGTCAACGAGTGGCTCGTATGGGGCTACAACGAGAACCTGAAGATGCTCGCCCATCGAAAGGCCGCTTGCGGTGACGATGGCGGCTCGGCCTCGCCGACCCTCGGCTATGCCTTCGGCGCATACCCGTGGGCCGAACAGAACTTCCTCTACACATGGCTCAGCGCGACGGGCGAGAACATCGCGCCCGACTGGCCGCACAGCGCGTGGCTCGCGAACTACGTCATCTGGAACTGGATCGAGACCGGCGGCCAGCCGCTGGAGTTCGGCTACGGGGATACGCCGCACACCACGAACGAACTCCCCTCGTGGGAGCTGTTCACCCACATGGCCAACATCCGGCACCTCTACGGTCGCCAACTCCCGGAGGCCGCCGCCCTCGCGCGTCACGTACAGGAGATCGTGCCCCAGAACCAGCGCGGCTATGGCGGCTCGTGGTTCATCTACCCCTTCCTTCTCTCCGACCTCGACGCCTCACCTCCCGCTTTGGCCCCCGAGTCCCTGCCCCATGCCCGCAACTTCGAGAACATGGGTCAGATCTACATGCGCTCAGGGGCCGGTCCGCTGGACACGTACTGCCTGTTCACCTGCGGCGGCACGCTGGATCAGCACAAGCACTTCGATGCGCTCAACTTCGTGATCTATCATCGCGGCCATCTGGCCCTCGATTCCGGCACCCGCTACGCCGAGGAGCAGAACGGTCAGCACCTCGCCAACTACTACGCCCAGACCGTCGCCCACAACTGCGTGCTGGTCCACCAGCCCGGCGAGCCGCCCGCCCGCTACTGGGGCGGCACGGTCGAAGGCTGCCACGGCGCCCAGCACAAGCAGCTCGGTTCCGTGCTGAAGGCCTTCGAGACCAACGACCGCTACGTGTACGTCGCGGGGGATGCGACCGAGTGCTACAAGCACGGCGGTGATCTGCCGGAGAAGGTCGGCCTCGTCACGCGCCAACTCGTGTTCGTGATGCCCAACCACTTCGTCATCTTCGACCGCGTCGTCTCGACCGATCCGAGCTACCGCAAGGAGTGGCTGCTCCACACCGCCTACGAGCCGGTCATCGACGGCCCGACCTTCCGCGCCGACCACCGCGAGGGCCGCCTCTTCTGCCGCACGCTGCTGCCCAAGGACGCCGTCCTCACGCCCGTCGGCGGACCGGGCAAGGAGTTCTGGGCCGCCGGCAAGAACTGGGACCTCCAGCCGAGCAACCTCAAGCCCGAGCAGCTCGCGATGATGGGCCAGTGGCGCGTCGAGGTCAGCCCCGGCACCCCACGGACCGACGACCTCTTTCTCCACGTCATTCAGGTCGGCGACCAGAACCTCGCCGCCATGGACCAGGCTGACCTCATCGAGACCGCTGGCACTGTCGGCGTCCGCCTGACCTCGGGCGACCGAACCTACGAGGTCACCTTCGCCACCCAGGGCGACCTCGACTTCAAGACGGGGGGCTCCTTGAGGTAGACCGCGAGGGCAAGCTTGCCAGTGGCGGGCTGGCGACGGTGCTGCAAACCGCAGCGCCGGCATTGCAGGGGCCGGGTGTCGTGAGGGCCGCCTGACGTCTCAGGAATCTCGCTCGCAGCGCCTATAGACTCCTTGCCGCGACCCTCTACACCAGTAGGGGCCGCGCTGGCGAGAGCGCGGGGCCAACGGACTCCGGAGGTCCTCGGACTTCTGGAGTTGGTGACGTGTCTCAGTGTCTGGCGGAAGCGTGAAGTGCCGAGAGAGTGACAGGAGGGGGATGCACATCGTACACCGCGACATGATGGTCCGACCCGTCGCCACGTTACTCTTCAGCGCCTGGGTACTCGCGTCGTTGCCCACCTCTGGCAGCGCCGCCACGATCAACGTACCTGCCGACCACACCACCATCCAGGCAGCCATCGACGCTGCGAGCGGCGGCGATGAGGTGGTTGTCGCTCCGGGCGCCTACGCCGAGAACATCGACTTCAAGGGCAAGGCCATCACGGTCCGCAGTACCGACCCCACCGACTACAGCGTCGTCAAGGCCACTGCGATCTCCGGCGAGTATGCGGGCCCCGTCGTGACGTTCCAGTCCGGCGAGACCTCCGCTTCGCAGTTGCTCGGGCTCTACATTCACAAGGGCCTCGCCGCCAAGGGCTCAGGCATCCTCTGCGAGGGAGCCTCGCCCACCATCGCCTACAACCAGGTCTATGACAACGGGGACGGCTTCGTGGGGCAGGGCGGGGGAATCTACTGCCACGCCGGTAGCCCGGTCATCGAGCACAACGACATCACGGGGAACGAGGCACTGCAGGGCTCCGGGATCTACTGTGAGTCCTGCTCGCCGACTATCCGTGACAACGAGATCACCTGCCATGACGCTGCCTTGGGGCAGGGCGGGGGCATTTGTTGCGTATCGGCCTCCCCCACGATCTCGGGGAACTGGCTGGACCACAACACCGCGCACGGCGGCGCGGGCGGGGGCATCTACTGCGGCTCCTCCTCCTCGCCGGTCATCTCGGGCAACGAGGTGTCCGATTGCGCCGCGGACGACGGCCAGGGCGGCGCGATCTACTGTGGCCCCGGATCGGCGCCGGTCATCACCGACGCGGACATCTGGTACAGCAACGCCCAGTACGGCGGGGCGATCTACTGCGAAGACGCCGACGTGACCATCTCGGGCTCCTCGTTCGACTCCAACTGCGCCAAGACCGCGGGCGCGCACCTGTACGTGAAGTCCTGCGCGCCGACGATCCGCAGTTGTCTTATGACGTTCGGACTGGCGGACCAGGGCGGAGCGATCTACCTCCAGGACTCCGAGCCCGGCACGCTGCTCGCGAACCTGACCTTGGGTATCACCGAGTGCGAGGACCCGCTGGGCACGGCCGGGGTCGTGCACGGCAACGGCGGCTCGGCGACGCTGACCAACTCCATCATCTGCTACGTGACCAACGCGATCGGCGTCTTCGTAGAGGGTGGGCACGACCTCGCCGTGACGTACTGCGACGTCTTCGGCGATTGCGGCGACTACGCGGGCATGCCCGATCAGACCGGGATCAACGGCAACCTCAGCGTGGACCCCCTCCTCGGCGACTACTGGCGTCTGCAGTCGATGGCCGGGCGCTGGGACCCGGACACCGAGACCTGGGTCACGGACCCCGTTCACAGCCCCTGCATCGACGCCGGCGATCCGGCGGCGGACTACTCCAACGAACCGGCGCCGAACGGTGACCGAGTGAACATGGGAGCGTTCGGCAACACGTCCACGACCTCCAAGAGCATCCCGCCCCCCGTTCTGGAATGGGCGGGCACCGCGGGCTACGAGGCGGATGGCGTAGACCCCGACCTTGGGGATCCCAACTCGACCACGTTCACCTTCAAGGTCAAGTACACCGACCCCCGCGGTCTGCCCCCGCGTCGCACCCGGTGCCTCATCCAGCGCCTGGGGTCCGGCGGCTCCTGGGAGGCCTGCCGCTCCGTTGCGCTAGCGTATGAGGGCGGGGACATCGCGACCGGCGCGACGTACGTCGGCTCCGCCGAGCTGCCGAACGCCGTCTACAAGCACCGATTCCACTTCCTCGACACCTACGCGCTGCCCGTAGGCGGCGACCCGGCCGGCTTCCACCAGGGCCCCCTGATCGCCGGTCGGCCGTGCCTGGGCTGGACCGGGACCTCCGGCTTCGAGGCCGACGGTGTTAGCCCGGACGCCGGTCCGCTCGGCACCGCCTTCCAGTTCCAGGTCGAGTACAGGGACAGCGCCGGCGACGGGCCCGTGACCGCCAACGTCGTCATCCGACGAGACGGCAGGATCTTCCGTCAGAAGACGATGTCGGAGGCGCCGGCCGGCGATCTGCGCCTGGGGAAGGTCTACCGCACCTCGGTCACTCTCACCAAGCCCGGCACCTACGAGTACCGGTTCAGCTTCGCGGATGCCTCGGGTCAGGCGGTCGGCCCGCCAAATGCCTGGACGTCCGGCCCGACGATCACCGGCGGCAGCGCCATGGTCACCTCCCTCGCGGCCATCCCGACCCCTGGTGGCGCGCAGCTCACCTTCAGCCTCTCTAAGGCCTCCTCAGTCACCGCGACCGTCCTCAACGTCGCCGGCCGACCCATCCGCACCATCGTGGCTGACGAGCCCCTCGAGGCCGGGTTGCAGACCGTCCTCTGGGACCGCCGCGCCGAGACGGGCCTGCCCGTTCCCGCCGGCCTCTACCTCATCCGCGTGACGGCGCGCGACGCGGACGGCGCCCAAACCACCGCCCTCGCAACAGTCGCGCTCCGCTGACCAGTACTGCCTCCGCCTTGACACGTGCCTGCGCACCTCCCATAATCGCCCCGACGCCGCTTGTAGGTCGGGACTCCAGTCCCAACGCCGTCGCTCCGGACTCCGGACTCTGGACTGCCGTTCCCATGCCCGAACCAGTCCGTCTCATCCATGTGGTCAGACCCTCCGATGGGGGCATCCGCACCCATGTGGTCGGGCTCGCCTCCGGGCTGCCGCCTGCGCGCTTCGGGCAGATCGTCGCGGGGGCGCTGAGCCGCGAGTTTCGGGTCGATCTTGCGAGGGCGCTGGTGCCGTGGGCGCTGGTGCCGGTGCCGGGCGAGCCCGCGCCGCGCGCGCTCCTGCAGGCCGCGCGCCAGCTGCGCCGGCTGATTGAGGACCGTCGCGCTCAGATCGTGCACGCCCACGGCTACGTCGCGGGCCTCGCAACCGCGTGGGCGCTCCGCGGGATGGGTTCGCCCCCCGCCTTTGTCTTGACCGCCCACGTCTTCCCTGATCCTCCTCGCGGTGCCCAGCGCGCCGGGCCGGCCGCCCGCTTCGCGTATCGCTGGCTCTTCGCGAGGATTGACCGGGGGATTGCGGTCTCGAACTCGATCCGCGAGGCCGTCCTGGCGTACACTGCCGACGGCGCCGAGCGCTGGTCGGTCATCCACAATGGCATCGACGCCCGACAGCTCCGCCGACGGATCGATCCCGGCACGAAGCGCAGGGAGATCGGCCTGGACCCCTCGGCCGCCATCGTGGGTGTCGTCGCGAGGCTCTCGCGCGAGAAGGGCGTGGACGTCTTCCTGCGCGCCGCCGCGCAGGTCTCCGAGGAGATTCCCAACGTGGACCTGGTGATCGTGGGCGATGGGCCGCAGCGCGAGACCCTGGAAGCCCTCGCGCACGACCTGCACCTCACCGGCCAGATCGTCTTCCTCGGCCGCCGGCGCGACGTGCCCGAGATCCTGGCCGCGCTAGACATCCTGGTGGTGCCCTCGCGTGAGGAGTCCTTCGGCCTCGCGGCCCTCGAGGGGGTCGTCGCGGGAGTGAAGACCATCGTCGCCGACGTGGGCGGCCTGCGCGAAGTGCTGGGGGACGCCCCATCGGTCGTCTTCGTGCCACCCGACGACCCCGAGGCACTGGCCGGGGCAATCCGCCAGGAACTCACGACGGTCGAGTTGGACTCCGACCAGGAGTACATCGAGGCCGCCGAGTTCGTCGGGGGCGACCTGGTCTCACTGGCCGACATGCTCGTCTCCGAGAACGAGTTCAATCTCGACGAGACGGGCCTCCAGGCGACGCTCCAGCCTCATGCCGTGCAGACCCGCACCGAGCGCGACAGGCTGCTCGACCGCTTCGACATCCGCCGCATGGTGAACAGCACCATTGAACTGTATGAAGAGCTTCTCCGCGACCGTTAGCGCGCACGCCGTTGCCGTGCCGTGGGAGCGCCGGCGTCCTCGCCGGCACGCCGTTGGAGCGCGGACATCTTGTCCGCATGCCGTTGCCGTACTCGCCGTTCTCCTCGCCTCCGTCCTCTCGTCCTCCGCTCTTGCTGCCCGATGCGTCGTCATCGTCCTCCCGCCCGGCGGCTGGGCGGACACGCCTCTCCTCACGCGCGAGGCCCTCTCTTCTCTGGCCTCCGAGGGCGCGGCGGGCCAACTCAGTTGCGCGGTGCCTCGGCCCATGACCGAGGCCGAGGGCTGGGTGACGTTGGGGGCCGGCAACCGGGCCGTCTGGCCGAGCGACGATTCCGCTCCCGGCGGCCTCGCGCTCCGCGATCCCATTGGCCGTATGCGCTTCCTTGAGGCCCTTCGTAGCGCGAACGCCCGGTTGCCCTATGCCGTCGAGATCGGCTCCGTCGGCCAGATACTCCGTTCCGCCGGCTACCACACGGCCATCGTCGGCCTGCGCGAGCCCTGGCAGTTGGCTGCGGCGATGGATGCCGAGGGCAAGGTGGACCTCACCACGACCCACGCCACGCCCACCGCGTTGAGGGACGCCCTCGCGCAGGCCGACTACGTCGTCGTGAACGCGGCCGCTGCAGGCGGTGACTCGCAGGTCGCCGACCTGATCGCCGCCGCCGCTCACGCCCTCGTCTCGGAGGATTTGCTCCTTGTCACCGGCCTCGCACCGCGCAGGTCACCCTTCGCAGGACTCGCGCCCATCGTCGCGCGCGGACCTGACTACGTGCTGTCCTTCTCCCAACTGGTCAGCCCGACGACCTGGCGCTCCGGCCTGGTCGCCAACATCGACCTCCCGCCCACGATTCTCCGCCACTTCGGCCTCCGTCCGCCGCCGAGCTACGCCAACGGCTCCGTGATCGGCATCAGCGAGCGTCTGCCGCTCGATCTGCGCGCCGCGACTGAGCTGGACGGGCGCGGGCGGCGGGTCAACGCCTTCCGGAACCTCGTCTTCCCGGCCTGCCTGCTGCTCTGCGCGGTACTGGTGCCGCTCGCCGTGGTCCGACGCTGGCCGCGGCGCCCCTCCCTCCGGGCGGGGATGATGCTGGCACTGCTCTTCCTGCCCGCCGCCTCTCACCTCACCGCGGCCCTGCCTGCGGCCTGGTCGAACGCCGCCTGGCTGGCCGCCATCCTCGCCGCCGCGGCGCTGCCCGGCCTCATCCCCCTGCTCACCGGCCGTACCGGACCCCGCGCGCTGGCCGCCTACGCGGTCCTCGCCGCCAGCTTCACGATGGGGCTCCTCATCGTCGACCAGAGCAGCGGCGCGCCCCTGCAGCCCATCGTACCGGTCGGCTACGCCCTCGGCTTCGGCGGACGCTTCTACGGGATTGGCAACGAGGCCGCCGGCGTGCTGATGGCCGCCGCCGCCATCGCTGCCGCCCTGATCGGGACGCTCAGCCGCGACACGGACGCTGCCTCTCGTCGCATCCGGCTGCTCGCGCCCGTGGCGATTGCCCTCGCCGCCGTCGGCGTCATCGCCTACCCCGGCCTCGGAGCCAACGCCGGCTGCACGCTGGCCTCGATCATCTGCATGGGCGCGCTGCTGGTCATCGCCTTGCCCTGGCGGCGCAAGTGGCTGTGGGCCTTCGTCGTCCTGGCCGTCGCGGCGGGCGCGCTGTGCCTGGTCGCCCACTTCGACGCCGCCCGCCCTCCCGACCAGATGACCCACATCGGCCGCGCCTGGCACCGTCTCGGGGCTGAAGGCCCCTCGTATCTCGCCGGGCTCGCCCGCCGCAAGGCCACGACCGCCTGGAACACCGCGCGCCTCGTGCCCGCGATGGGCCCCGTCAGCCTGTGGGTCCTCTTCTGGACGTACGCACTCCTCCGGCCGGTGGGCTTCGTGCGCCGCGTCTTCGAGGCCATGCCCTCGGTCCGCCCGCCGCTCCAGGCCATCGCGATCGCCGGCCTCGCCGCGACCTTCCTCAACGATTCGGGGGTGACGATCCCGACGGTGATGTTCGACTTCGCCCTCCCGCTCTTGGGCCTCGCCGCCCTCGCCCAGGAGACCGAGACCCGTCCACCCGAGGAGGCTGCGCCCCATGCCTAGCCCCACCTCCCCCCGGAGGACAGGCAGGAATGCCTGTCCTCCCGCCGCACCCCCTGAGGGTGATAGGAGGACAGGCATTCCTGCCTGTCCACATGGTGGCAGGACCTCCGCCTTCCTTGGAATCGACGTCGGTACGACCGCAATCAAGGCCGTCCTGATCGATCCCTCTCGCCCGGGCGGCATCCTCGCCCAGGCCGGCGGCGAGTACCCGATCGACTGCCCCCAGCGCGACTGGGCCCAACAGGATCCCGAGGACTGGTGGCGCGGCCTGGTCGCCTGCGTTCGGCAGGTGGTGTCTGCGGCTCCGGACGTGAAGGTCGTCGCCCTCGCGCTCTCGACCCAGGGCGACACGCTCTGCCCGGTGGATGCGACGGGCCGCGCACTGGCCCCCGCGCGCACCTGGATGGACGCCCGCGCCGCGCCCGAGATCGCCGAACTCTCGCAGGCCCGCGAGCCCCTCTGGTGGTACCGCCGCTGCGGCATGAAGCCCGCGCCCTTCCAGGCCCTCGGCACGGTCGCCTGGCTGCGCCAGCACGACCCCCAGGCCTTCTCGGAGGCCGAGTGGTTCGCCCTTGTCCCGGACTTCCTCATGCACCGCCTCTGTGGGGAACGCGTGGTGGACGTGCCCAACGCCTCGCGCACGATCTTCTTCGACACGATCAACCGCCGCTGGGACCCCGAGGCCATGAGCCTCATCGGCATCGACGAAAGCCGCGTCGCCCAGGCCCGCGAATCCGGCGACGTCGTCGGCGCGCTCCTCCCGGAGGCTGCGGAGGCGCTCGGCCTCTCCACCGACGTCATCGTCGCCACCGGCGGCCACGACCAGACCGCGGCCGCCACCGGCTGCGGCGCGCTGGCCGAGGGCACGATGATGCTCTCCTGCGGCACCGCGTGGGCCTTGCTCGGCCCGGCGCGCTCGCCCGTGCTCGATTCGCAGGCCCGCCTCCAGACCCAATGCCACGCCTTCCCCGGCGGCTGGGGCGTCCTTGGCGCCCATGCGGGCGGCGCGCTGCTCCGCTGGTTCCGCGACACCTTCGCTCCGGAGCTATCGAGCCGCGATGACGCCTACGAGACCCTCGTCCGCGAGGCCGAAGCCGCTCCTCCGGCCGGCGATCTCATCTGCCTGCCCCACATCTACGGGGCGATCACGCCCACCTGGAAGGAGCATGCCCGCGCGGGCTTCCTCGGCCTGACGCTTCAGCACACGCGCGGCTCACTGGTCCGCGCGCTGCTGGAGGGCGTGGCCTTCGAGTGCCTCTGGAACGTGACCGTCGTGGAAGAGGTGGTGGGTCACATCGCGGAGCTACGCATGATCGGCGGCGCCGCCAAGAGCCTTCCTTGGGCGCAGATCGTGGCCGATGCCACCGGCAAGCGCGTCGTCCTGCCCCAGGTCAACGAGGCCGCCGCCTACGGTGTCGCCCTCCTCGCCGCCAAGGCCGTCGGCGCCATCCCCGACACCATGCAGGTCACCCAGCACCTCCCCCTCGCCGCCATCCTCGACCCCGACCCCGCCGCCTCCGCCCGCCTCACCGCCCGCTTCGCCGACTACCGCGCCGTGTTCCACTCCCTTACCGCCCCTTAGCCGTCGTAGGCCGGAGCGCCGCTCCGACGCCGTGCCGCGAGCAGGTTCCTCACCCGCACACGTCGAATCTACCGGCCGGAGGTGCGAATCCCGTGAGTCTCCCAATCGAGGTCGACCACGACCGCCTCGCCGACTTCTGCCGCCGGCACCACATCCGCTACCTGGGCTTCTTCGGCTCCGTGATCCACGACGACTTCGGCCCGGAGAGCGACGTCGATGTCCTCGTGAGGTTCGATGCCGAGCACATCCCGGGCCTCCTGGCATTGGCCGAGATGGAGTTCGAACTCTCGGACCTCCTCGGACGCAAGGCCGACCTCCGCACTCCTGAAGACCTCAGCCAGTACTTCCGCGACAAGGTGGTTGCGGAGGCGGCGACCCAGTATGTTGCCTGAGAAAGACCGCATCCGACTGACCCACATCGTCCAGTACGCGTCTGAGGCCATGTCATTCGCCTCGGGTCGTACGCGCGCCGACCTGGACACTGACCGGCCGCTCGCTCACGCGCTCGTACGATGCCTCGAGGTCGCTGGCGAAGCTGCAGCCCAGGTGTCGCCGGCGACGCGGGACGGCCTGCCCCAGATCCCCTGGCGTGCCATCATCTCCATGCGCAACCGCCTCATCCACGCGTACCACCTGGTGAACCTCGACATCGTGTGGAAGGCCGTCACGGTGGAGTTCCCGCCCATCGTTGCCGAACTCGAACGTATCCTCCGCCAGTCCTAGCCTTCCGCTGTCGTAGGTCGGAGCGCCGCTCCGACACCGTCGTGCCCCGGTGTCGTAGGTCGGGCTTCCAAGCCCGACGCCGTCCCCATCACCTATCACCCATCACCTTGACCCTGATGTTCCTGTAACTCACCGTCCCATGCGTGCCTTGCAGCATGATCGGCCCCGGCTGCAAGTAGTTCCGGTCCATCTCGCCGCCGGTCGCGTGGGGGATGGCGGCGTCCTTGATCGTCAGGACTCCGTTGTGGGTGATCGAAATGCGCGCCGGCACGACGCGGCCGTTGTCATCGAGGGTCGCCGACTTGAAGGAGACATCGAAGCTCTGCCACTCACCTGCGGGCTTGGTGACGTTCTCCTTCGGGGCCTGGATGCCGTACAGCGCGCCGCACTGGTGGCTCTCCACCGGGCCGCCGAACGAGTCCAGCACCTGAATCTCGTAGCGCCCCTGGAAGTACACGCCGCTGTTGCTGCCCTTGGGGTAGCTGAACTCGATGTGCAGGTCGTAGTCCAGGAAGGTCCACTCGCTCACGAGATCGGTATTGCCGCCGGTCGTCTGCAGGGCGCCGTCCTTCACCGTCCAGTTCCCCGTCGTCTCGCCCCAGCGCGGCTTCCAGCCCGCGAAGTCCGTCCCATTGAGCACGCTGATCCAGCCGCCCTCGTCCGGACTCCCGGTCGGCAGTTTCGGCTTGAGGCTCGCGAGGTACGCGGCCTTCAGCTTCGCCCGCGCCTCGGTCTCGCTGATGTCGGGTAGCGGCTCGAAGCCCGCCACGAAGACGTACGAGTCCTCCGTCGGGCTCACCCAGACGCGCGCGTTCACGCCCTCGCGGGTGAAGTGCACCTCCTCGCCTGCGCCGAGCACTTCCCCCTTGAAGTCCGGCTGGCCCGCCTGGCCCTGACCTACCGGCATGTTGAGCAGCACGATCTTGGACTCCGGCCCTGAGTGCACGCGCCCCACGATGGCGTTGTCCGCCACGCGCGTCCACTCCAGCACCACCTCGCCCGGCTCCTCCTTGCCGATCTGCGGTCCGCCCTCGCCCCACGCGTGGTCGATCGTCCCGTCGGTCAACGTACCGAGCGGCTCGCCTTTGAGGTCGGCGTTCTTGTAGTACTCGACCTGCCAGCCCGCCTGCCCGTTGTGCGTTACATGATCGGCGGGGATCGCCTGCCGCTCCAAACCCTCGGCGCTCCACTCCAGCCGCGCCGTCGCGGCACCTCCCTGCTCGTAGTACTCGACTCTCACCTCGTGCGCGCCCGCCCCGAGGGTGAGCTTCTCCTCGCTGGTCGTCGGCGGGCGCGGCACCCAGGCGTCGATCAGCAGGTTCCCGTCCACCCACATCCGCGTGCCATCGTCGGTGGTGAGGTAGAAGGTGTGCTCCGCGTCCTTGTCCACCTTCAGCGTGCCGGTCCACCGCGCCGAGAAGTTGTCCCGCAGGAGCGCGCCCTTGTCCCACTCCTCCCGGACGTAGACGCCCTGCTCGGTATCGCCGACGCGCTGCACGAAGTCCCCCGGCAGCTCAGGCGCCGCGACGGCCTGCGGATCGAGCGACGTCGCAGCAACCACGACCGCGTAGGCCGCCGTGGAATCCGCCGCCGGCTTCAGCGCAATCCCATGCAGCCCTCCTCCCAGCGGTGCAACGAGCGGCGCGGCCTGGGTAGCAGCTGCGGCAAGCAATAGGCAGAGAGCAATGCCCGAGGTCCGGTGTACCACGGCGATCACTTCCTTGAGGCGGTATGGTCCTTCGACGCGCGCCTTCACCCGCCGGTTCGTCACCATCGTCCAGTGGACCTACAGGTGATCCGCGCTCTCACGCGGAACTTGGCGGCGAGTGAAGTTGCCGTCCACCTTGTATCTTACCCCTCGGGTTGTTCCCCCTTGTGGGGAGGGGAGTCGGGGGGTAAGGTGAGGGGGATCGGAGTCCCCCGTGCCCCCTGGCCAGGGGGCACGGGGGCGGGC
>VGFC01000116.1 GCA_016869045.1 Armatimonadota bacterium | reverse complement strand
ACCGCGGCCCAGCACGCGGTTGATGAACATGCCGTCGATCATCGAGCAGAGCCGCCCGGCGATTCCGTTGCGGTCGTAGAACTCCAGTTGGTCCTCGCGGCACGGGAGCACGCGTGAGATCGACAGATCGGTCGAGAAGCGGATGCAACGGTCCTTCTCGGCGCGCCAGCGGGCGGCCCAGTCCTCGGCGGACGACGGTCGGCCCTCGACATCCACCCAGTTCCAGAAGTTCCGCCGCACCCCGTTGATCAGGATGCCTGTGCCGTCGATGGTCACCTCGCGGAAGCCGAACAGCTCCTCCTGGATATCCACTGGCTTCCCGGCCTCGCTGATCGTCGTGCGGAGGCGATAGAGGTCCGGGTTGGGGACCGGCCACCAGAGCTTCGGGTCCGCCCAGTCGCCGGAGACTGTGGCTGTGGTGGTGGCGTTAGCCGGAACGGTGACGTCGATCGGCCCGAAGGCCTTCTCGACCTGGCCGGTCTTCTCGTTGACGGCCTCGCAGGCGACCTGCAGCTTCCGCTCCGCGGCGCTGGTGTTGCGGACGGCGATGTCGGCCTCGAGGCGGTGCTTCGCGACAGAGGGCTTGGCGAACACATCCTCCGCATACGCGGGGCCGACCGAGACCAGCGTGACGGGATTGACGATGCCGTAGTCGATCCCGTCGCCGTCGCCCTTCGTACTCGGGTAGATCGGCTCGATGAAGTAGACCCAGTCCTGGCGGCTGCGCGGGCGGTTGCGGTAGCGGTCGAGGTCCTTCTCCTGGCCGTAGTTCGCGACATCGACCGCGTAGTATGGGCCCTTGATCGCTATGGCCAGTTCGTTGACCTGGCCCGGCCTGATGTAGGGGGTGACATCGAGGTCCCACGGGACCCACACGCCGCGGTGCGTCCCGGCGAGTTGGCCATTCACGAAGACGCTCGCGAGCCAGTTGGTGCCCGAGAAGTGGAGCTTGAACCCGCGTCCGGCGTGTTCGCGCGGCACGTTGACCGCCGTGCGGTAGATCACCCGATGCGCGAAGACGGTCTCGTCCTTGTTCCAGAGAGACGAAGGCACGCGGATGTCCATCCAGCGGAGGGGATACTCGTCTGGCGTGGGCAGCGCCTGCACGGGCTCCGTCGCGCCGACGTCCATGTCCGGATCGTCCCAGCGCGCGACCTGCCAGGTGCCCGTGAGCTTCACCTGGGTGCGCGCGACGCCGTTGGTCGGGGGCAGCGCGAACACGGGCCGTGCCGCCACCACATCGGCGAAGGCCTCGTAGGTCTCGCCCGGCTTGAGCTTGCCCTCAGGCACGAAGTGCCCCAGCGTGAGCGCGAAGCAGTCCAGGCACATGAGCATCCGCCCGTCGTTGCCCGGCTCGCGGTAGCGAATCTGCAGCGTCGCCCGCCCCGCAGGAAGCGCCACGTCGCTGAGCTTCAGCCAGGCGATCTCGTTCCACTCAGCCAGCTCCATCACGTTCGTCGTCTGGACCTCAGGCCCGCTGCGGGTCCACTCGCCCTCGTTGAGGCGCCACTCCAACGGCGCCCGTACCCACTCCATGCCCACGCGCGCCCACAATTCGTATTGGCCGGCCTGTGGGACATCCAGGGCATACGCGAGCACAAAGCCGCCCTCGGGGACGGCCCCCGCCACCTGCTCCTTACTGAAAGACTGCCGATACCACTGGCCGCCCGACAGCAGGTTCGCCTTGCCGAAGGCCTCGGCCTGGAAGCCAGGCGCCGGAGCCAGCGGCGTCTCTGCCTCGACCCACACGTAGGTCGTCGGCTCGGCACCAAGGGCGCCTCCGAACGTACAGAGCGCGGGGAGCAGAAGTGCAACCGGCAGGACGAGAACGAAGAGGGTACGGGAGTAGCCCACCGGGAACCCCTTTCTGCGTGCCGAGGGTGGGGGAGGCACGCCGGCAGCGGGTTCGACGGCCTGCAGGGGAATCACTTCCTGGGGTGAGCACCGACACCGGGCCCGACGAGAGGCGGCTCGCCGGGCCCGGTGGTCTGTAGCTATCCGCCGGGATCAGGCCGGCACGTCACCCAGCCTCACGCGCACCTCTTCACGCTTGCCGGCACGCACGACGTCCAGGTCCAACTCGTCGCCCGGGCGGTGGTTGGCGACCGCCTGCTGCAGCGACCAGCTGTCCTTCACCGCCTCGCCGTTCACGCTCACGATCACGTCCTCCTCGCGCAGGCCCCCCGCCTTCGCGGGACTGTCATCGCGCATCGTCTCGACCAGCGCCCCACCCTCGGACACCTTGTAGGCGTCGCGCAGGTTCTCGTCCAGGTCGCGGATCGTGATGCCCAGCCAGCCGCGCACGATCTTGCCCTCGGCCTTCAGCTTGGGGATCACCTGCTCCACGGTCGCCGCGGGAATGGCGAAGCCGATGCCGACGTTCCCCGGCGCGCCGCCGGACAGGATCGCGACGTTCACGCCGATGACGCGGCCCTGCAGATCGACCAGCGGTCCCCCACTGTTGCCGGGGCTGATCGAGGCGTCGGTCTGGATGATGTCGCCCATCTGAAAGCGCGGGTCGCCCGAGCCCAACATGCGGCCCTTGGCGCTCACGACGCCCACGGTGACCGTCTGCTCCAGCTCGAAGGGCGAACCCACCGCCATGACCCACTCCCCGACCTTGAGCGCGCGCGAATCGCCCACGCCCAGCGTCGGGAGCTTGCGCCCAGCGTCGATCTTGAGTAAGGCCAGCTCAGTGCGGGGATCGGTGCCGATCAGCTTCGCCTCGTGCTGACGGTCGTCGCCCTCGCGGTCATAGAGTCTCACGCGGATGTCGGTCGCGTCCTTGACAACGTGGGCGTTCGTGACGATGTACCCGTCCTCGCTGTAGACCCAGCCCGAGCCCAGGCCTGCGTTGGGCATCGGCGCCATCGGCCCGCCGCCGGGCGGCCCGAACTGCCGGAAGAACGGCTGGAGTTCCTCAGGGACCTCAGCCTGCGACTGCTCCTTGGGGACGCTCTTCGTGAAGATGCTGACGACCGCCGGCTTCGTCTCGGCGGCAACCTGGGGGAACGTGCGGTCTAGCTGCATGATGTTGGTGGTCGGTCCTGTCTCGGGCATCGCCGCCCTCGCCTGATAGCCGTACATCACCAGCAGGGCCGCCAGTATCCCGACTGCCATGCTCAACAGCACGATCAAGGTGTGACTGTGCGTATGTGCCTCTCGGACCTTCATCTGGTTCGCCTCCGAAAGCGGAACGCGGCCTCCGGTGCGGGCTGGCCGCGCTCTGATTCTCCCTCCCCTTTCTCCTATTGACGACAACGCATACCGAATTGTTCAATTGGTGCGCGCCCAGTCTGGGGAGGGCGGCCTCCTGGCGTACCTGCGCTAGGGGCTGACCGAACATCGGTCGCCCGGAAGCCGTCTAACGCGCGTGGGGCCGCACACCGAGGGAGGGTCTGCGGGAGGGCCGGAGATGGAAGCCGCTGGCGCTCTGGAGACGCCGGTGGGGGTGGCCGAGAAGCCGTCGGCCGCCGAGCCGAGCGTCGGCCGGATCGTGTCGCTGGACGTGTTCCGTGGCGTGACGATCCTGGGGATGCTGCTGGTCAACAACATCGCCCTGGATACCGCCACTCCGAAGCAACTGCTGCACGCAGGCTGGAACGAGGGGCTTCACTTCGCGGACCTCGTCTTCCCCTGGTTTCTGCTGCTCGTCGGCCTGTCGATCCCGCTGTCAGCCGCTTCGAGTCAGCGCAAGGGTGTGCCGGCGTGGAAGTACGACCTGCGCGTGCTCGGGCGGGGCGTCGCCCTGTTCCTCTTGGGTTGCCTGATCGATTCCAGCTTCGCCCACCGTCCGACCTTCGGGCTGGGCGTGCTGCAGATCATCGGGATGGCATACGTCGTCGGCGCCCTGCTGTTCGGCCTTGCACCCCTGCGGCGGGGGCTGATCGCCGGCGTGCTGCTGGTTGGCTACTGGGCGGCCATTCGGTTTGTGCCGCTGCCGAACGTCGGGGCAGGCGTGTTCACTGAGTTGCAGAACCTCCTGGCCCACCTCAACAGCAACTACCTCCAGCCGGTCCACCTCCGAGGTCTGCTGTCCGTGATCCCGACGGCCGCTCTCGTGCTGATTGGCACACTGTTCGGGGAGATGATCCGGGACGAGCACGTCCCTGCCAACCGCAAGGTCGCCGCACTGCTGCTGGGAGGCCTGGGGCTCGGCGTCGTGGGATGGGTGTGGAACCTGGACCTGCCCTTCAACAAGCCTTACTGGACGAGTTCGTATGTGCTCTTCGCGGCAGGTTGCGGACTGGGGCTGACCGGCGTGCTGTACCTGGTCACCGATCTCGTGGGTTGGAGGAAGTGGGGGTTCCCGTTCACGGTACTTGGCGCCAACGCCATCGTCGCGTACGTGGCCCCCATCCTGACGAAGGCGCTGATCCTGCAGCCCTGGCACTGGAAGATGGCGGACGGCTCTCTGAGGAGCCTACAAGACGCGTTCCTCCAGTTCTGCGTCGATCACGCAGGGCGCATCCCCGGCGGGTGGCTCTACACCTGGCTCTACATCGCGGTCTGGTGGGTCGTCCTGCTGGTGCTATACCGAAAGCGGATCTTCGTGCGCGTCTGAGAGAGATGGGAAGTGCCGCCAGGAAGAAGGGGCTGGAGTTCGCGACCGTAGACGAGATGCTCGACCCGCGCCGGGCGGCAGTGAGAAGTGCGAAGTGAGACGCGACACAGGCGGAGGGACCGGGTCAGTCCGTCGCGAACACTCGTCTGGGGCCGTCCATCGGACGGCTCCGGGGCCCTATGCACTATCAGTGAGGTGATCGGCGATGGCACGAAACGAGTTCTCGCGGCGGGAGTTCGTTCACACGGCAATCGGCGCGGGCGTGGGTCTGGGGGCTTCGGCCCTCGTGGGCGTACACGCGCAAGCGAACCGGACCGTGAAGATCGGGCTCATCGGTTGCGGAGGTCGCGGTCAGGGCGCGGCCCAGGGGGCGCTGGACGCGGCCAAGGTCATGGGCCTCACCGTGCAGATCGTGGCGGTGGCCGACTACTTCAAGGACCGCGCCGTGGGGGCGGGCCAGCGGTTCGGCGTGCCGCCAGAACGCTGCTTCGGAGGGGCGAATGGGTACAAGGATCTACTGCAGACCGACGCTGAAGCCGTCCTGATGGCCGAGCCTCCGCTCTTCCGGCCGCCGCATCTGGAGGCAGCCATCGCAGCCGGCAAGCACGCGTTCATCGAGAAGCCCGTGGCCGTGGACCCGCCCGGTTGTCGGCGCGTGATTGCAGCGGGCGAGGAGGCGAAGCGCAAGGGCCTGGTCGTCATCTCAGGCACCGAAATGCGGCACGAATGGCCCTACATCAACACCCACCAGGCCGTCGCCGTCGAGGGGGCGCTGGGCAAGCTACACGGCGGCCGGGTGTCCTTCTGCATCGGGCACATGTTCCGTGATCGCCCGATCGAGCCGAAGACCGCCGACGATCTGGTTGCCAGCTGGCAGAACTGGCTCTGTCTCTCCGGTGACCACTTGGTGGAGCAGCACGTGCACAACATCGACATCGCGAACTGGTTCTGCGGCAAGCCGCCGGTGAGCGCCGTGGGCTTCGGAGGCCGGGCCCGTCGCAACGCCGGCGACATGTACGACTTCTTCAGCGTGGACTACGACTACGGCGACGGCGTTCACATCCACTCCATGTGCCGCCAGGTGAACGGCTGCTGGAACTGGGTGGGGCATGACTTCGTGTACGAGAAGGGCCACACGAATGGGGCCGACGGGCCCGCGCCGCAGCAGTCGCCGATCCCAGCCGACCTCCCGCAGGGCGAGGCCAGCCACATCCAGGAGCAGATCGACCTGCTCTACCACATCACCAAGGGCCAGCCCACAGACCAAGCGCGGGCGGTCACGGAGTCCACGGCAACGGCGGTCATGGGGCGCATCGCGGCCTACACGGGGCAGCAGGTCCTGTGGGATGAGATCATGGGCGACCCGAACCGCAAGCCCGAGCTGTACAACCTCACCCTCAAGCCCACCGCCGAGGACTTCGAGAACGGAACGGTGGGGATTCCGCAGGAGAACGTCCTGCCACGGGCGGGCAGTTGAGGAGCCCTCACGCCGTCGGCGCCGGCGGGTGACGCCAGATCAGCTCCCGCAGCTTCTCGTAGAAGTAGCGGTAGCTGTCCCACGACACATCCGGCGGGATGAAGTGGTCCACGGCCGGCAGGTAGCGGCCCTGCTCCAGTATCCACGGGACCTTCTCCAGCTCCCGGTCCATCGCGGCGCGGTCGTGGGCGAGGACGGCCTTGTTCAGCCCGCCGACCATCTGCAGCGTCGGGTACTGCCGGCGCACCTCGGTGATGTCGAGCCCCATCTGCGTCTCCCACGGGAAGACCAGCGTCACTCCGCCCTCCAGCCACAGCGGCACGAGTTGCCGCACATCACCGTCGCTATCGACCATGATGATGTCCACCCCCGCCTCGCGCAGCGCGGCCGTCAGGCGCTTGTACCGAGGCAGCAGGAACTGCCGGAAGGCCGCCGGGCTGATGAGCGGGCCCGTCTTGAAGCACATGTCCTCCCAGACGAAGAAGTAGTCCAGCGGCGCCTCGCGATGGACGCGGGTGTAGAGTGCGATCCACAGGTCACAAAGCGTATCGAGCATCTCCTCCAGCAGCTCGGGATCGTCATGCAGCATGAAGGCCAGGTTCTCGTAGCCGATCAGCTGCCGCGGACCGCCGAAGAAGCCGATGGGCAGGTCACCGACGAGCACCGGATCGCTGCTCGCCCGGCTCGCTCGGCAGACGTCCTCCCAGTTCGCGGGAAGGCGGCCGGGCGTGTCGGGATCGAAGCGCCACTTCACGGCCTCCCAATCCGCGCGATGCGCCACGGGGAAGGAGAGAAACGTGGGCATCGAGCCCTGGTCCTTCCGCTCCTCCTGCTTCACGCCGAAGTGGTCGATGATGACGCGCTTCTCGTCGCTCTCCTCCAGCACGCGCCACTCGAACGCGGGGCACAAGAAGCCGTTCACCGGTAGCTGATACCCCCGATGGCCCTCAAAGCCGACGATCTCCGCGATCGTCTGCCAGGTCGCGTCCTCGGCCAGGCCCTCGGTCTTCCAGCGATCGATCGTCGCGCCCCACGGGCCGAAGATCGAGAAGAACGGCGCGCGGTCCACCGGCTCCCCGCGCATCAGTCGCACGTAACGCTCACGGTTGGTCATCGAACACCACCCAGACCACGGAACAGACGGATTACACGGAAGGGGACGGCGCGGCGTTTCGCCGACGCAGGACAGGCGGCCTCCGCCTGCGAACCATCCGCGCATGACTCGCAGAGGGCTCCTCATCGTCAACACAGGGAACGGCAAGGGCAAGACGACCGCGGCGCTGGGGCTGGCGTTCCGCGCGCTGGGGCATGGGCTGCGGGTGTGCATGATCCAGTTCATCAAGGGCAAGTGGAACTACGGGGAACTCAAGGCGGCGAGGCGGTTCGAGGACCTGATGGAGATCCACACGCTCGGGGCGGGCTTCACGTGGGAATCGGAGAACCTGGGGCGCGACACCCGGATCGCCCGCGAGGCCTGGGACTTCGCCAAGCAGACCATCGCCCAGGCGCGCCACGACCTCATCATCCTCGATGAGCTGACCTACCTGATCGCGTACGGGATGATCGACGAGGCGGAGGTCGTGGGGGTGTTGAAGGCCCGACCGAAGGCCATCCACGTCGTGGTAACCGGCCGCAATGCCTCTCCGGGGCTGATCGAGGCCGCCGACCTGGCGACCGACATGCAGTCCGTCAAGCACCCCTTCGACGACGGCCTGGAGGCGCAGCGGGGCATCGAGTACTAGGCACCTTGGGCGTGTCGGAGGAGGTCACCGGGCCTCTGTTGGCCAACTCTGTCATCCAGGGCACTTGCACAACGTCAAGCAACTTCGGGGACAGCCAACGGAACCCGGTGCGGCTGGGTTCCGTCGCTGGTCCCCGTGTTCTGCACCCACTCAGGAGGGACCACCGATGGCCTTGAAGGTTGGTATCGTTGGCATGCGTGGGATCGGCATGGCGCATGCGGACGCACACCAGAGCGACGAGTTGTCGGAGCTGGTGGCGGTCTGTGACGTGATCAAGCAGCGCGCGGACGAGGGCGCCGAGAAGTACGGCGTGAAGGCATACTACACCGTCGCGGACATGCTCGATGGCGAGCCCGATCTGCAGATCGTGGACGTCTGCACGGGCGGGATGGAGAACGGGAGCTGGCATTACGAGCCTACGATGGAGGCCATCGGGGCGGGCAAGCACGTGCTGGTGGAGAAGCCGCTCTCCAACGACATCGAGGAAGCGCGGGAGATGGTGGCCTTTGCGACCGACGAGGACGTGTACTTGGGCTGCAATCTGAACCACTACTTCACCGAGGTCGCCGCGCGGGCCAAGCAGTATGTGGACGAGGGCGACATCGGCGAGCAGATCTACTGCTTACACAAGATGGGCTTCTCCGGCGGCGAGCCGGAGGGCTACAAGGCCCCGCAGGCCGCGCGCGTCAAGGGCTTCCCGTGGTTCCACGCCAAGGCGTTCTTAGCGCACCCATTCAGCTGCATGAGGTACTTCTGCGGCGACATCACGCACGTGCAGGCTTTCTGCAATCGGCCCGGCTTTCGCAAGCGCGTTGAGGAACTGCTCGTCTCCACGCTGAGCATCCACGTGCGTTTCGAGAACGACTGCGTGGGCTACCTGATCAGCCAGCGCGGCGATGCGGCGTACGGCCTGGGCGGCTGGTGGAGCCTGGAGCTCGCGGGCACCAAGGGCACCTTCTGCATCGAGAACTGCATCGAGAAGCTGACCTACTGGCGCGCCCCGAGCGCCCCGCCCCGGCCGGAGAAGCTCGACACCGGCAAGATCGAGGGGCCGGAGATCATGGACACGGGCATCGCCGACTTCGGAGCGACCTTCCCGCGCCGCATCCACGCCTTCCTGGAAGACGTGACTAACGGCGTGCCCAAGGAGCAGCTGCGCGGTTCGGGCCGCGATGCGCTCGCGACGCTGGAGTACACGTGGGCGGTGATCGACAGCTACGAGAACGGCGGCGAGATCGTGCGCCCGAACCCGATCCCAATCCTGAAGGGCGACCCGCTGACGCAGAACGACTAGCCCTCACCCCTTCCCCTCTCCCATTGGGAGAGGGGCGAAGGGGTGAGGGGATCAGGAGCCACACCATGAAGCTCGGAGCGAACTCAGTACTGTTCGGCGGTCACTCGATGGAGACCGCCTTCAAGTGCATCGCGACGGCAGGTTACGACGGCATCGAGCTGTCGGCGATCGACGGCATGAGCGAGCATCTCGTGCTGGACCGGTGGGAGGAACTCGCGCCGGAGATCAAGCGGCTGTCGCAGGAGTACGGTCTGGAGCTGCTGGCGATGGAGCAGCCGTCGCAGGACCCTGAACGCATGGACTTGGCCTTCCAGGCCGCCGTCGAGATCGGCATCCCGATCGTGAACTGCGGCCCGGGCGGCAAGAGCGACGACGAGGAGGCCTGGCCGCAGGTCATCGACTCCCTCGGCAACCTCGCGACGCTCGCCGAGAAGTACGGCGTCACGCTCTGCGTGAAGGCGCACGTCGGCGGGAGCATCTACAACACGCCGACCACGCTGCGCGCCATGCTGGAGATCACCTCACCCGCCTTCGGCATCGACATGGACCCCTCACACATCCATCGCGCGGGCGAGAATCCGGTCGAGGCCATCGCGGCGGTCATCTCCCGCGTGAAGCACGTCCACATTCGTGACTGCAAGGGCCGCCAGCAGGGGCCGGGCAGGCCCGAGGACCAGGCAAACGGTCGCGGGGACATCGACCTCGTCGGCTACATCCGCGTGCTGCATGAGAACGGCTACACGGGCCCGGTGGACCTGGAGGTCATCGGCGCGAAGGACTACGACGTGACCCAATGCGCCGTCATCGCCGCCGAAACACGTGGCCACATGCAGGCCTGCCTACAGGCCTGCGGCGCACGGTAGAACCCGGGGGGAGGGAGACGATGGCTCGAACGCTCGTCTGTGCTCACCGAGGCGTTTCGGCGTACTTCCCGGAGAACACGCTCGTTGCCATTGAGGAGGCCTCAAGGATCGGCGCGGCGATGACCGAGATCGACGTGCGACGCACCGCCGACGGCCACATCGTGCTGATGCACGACGAGACGGTTGACCGCACGACGAACGGCTCCGGCGCCGTCTCGGCGCTGACGCTGGAGGACCTCTGCTGCCTGGACGCCGGCGCGTGGAAGGGCGATCAGTTCGCCGGCGAGACCGTTCCGACGCTGGCGGATATACTGGACCTGTGCCGCGACCGCGGGATGTGCCTGTGCATCGAGATCAAGCAGCACGACATCGCGCCCGACGTCGCGGCCCTGATCGAGGGGGCGGGGATGGTCCACGGAACGGTGGTGATCTCGTTCGACTTCGACTGCGTCTGTCAGATGCGCAAGGCGAACCCGCGGATCAGCACGGGTTGGCTCACCGCCAAGATCGACCCGGCGGAACTCGACGACATGCTCGATCGGGTTCTGGCCGAGGGCATACCCGTCATCTCGGCGCTCTGCACCCAGCTCACGCCGGAGGTGGTGGACCGCTGCCGGTTGCGGGGGATTACCCTCTACGCGTGGACCATCGACGACGAAACCGAGGCACGTCGGTACGCCGACATGGGAGTGGATGTCATCGCCTCCAACCGGCCCGCCGAGATGATGGCAGCGCTCGCTGGTACGTAGGGGAATCGCGGGACACGATCCCGATTCGCAACGACGCGAATCGGGTCATGTCCCCGGATTCCTACCGCTTCGCTTCCTCCATCGCGATCCTGCACCACTCGTCGAACCGCCACGGCTGGTGGTTGCAGGTGTGCGTGTCCTTGATGATCATCTCCAACACGCAGCCGTGCTCCCGCGCGATGTCCACGGTCTCCCGGATGTCCTGCCTCACCCATTCCGCGTCGAACTCGACGCCCGCGAGGGCCGCCGGGTTGGGCTTCCAGGAGAAGACCACGTCTCCCCCGAGCTTCTCGGCGCTGATGCGCTTGTCCGCCCAGGGGCTGATCGAGATGCGCCTCATGCGCGGGACCTTGGCCTTCAGGATGTCGAGCTTCAGGTGCAGCGGCTCGCAGCAGCCGTAGCAGTTTAGCCCGAACCGCTCCAGGATCGGGACCTGGTAGGTTAGCACGAACTCGTCGTGCATTGCCGGCGAGACCTCGCACATCGTCTGCGCCTCGCAGAACCCCCACATGTCCTTCAGCCGCACGGTGCCGGCGAAGTCATCCTGCGGCAGTTGGTTGGTATAGCCGAAGCCGCCCGAGCCGACGTAGTTGTTCTCGTTGTTGAGCGACAGTACGCCGAGCCTCTCAAGCTGGTCAAGCCACGCGAGCTTGCCCTCCATCAGCCGCTGCATCCCCGCGCGCAGGAGGTCGGGGTTGTCGGTCATGTCCCAGTACGTCTGCTCGATCCCGCGCAGGAAGGTCCACTCGTCGATCAGCCCCAGCGCCCACCAGTAACCACCATGGAGCCTCACCTCCAGGATGTCGCCGAATAGGTCCTGATAGAAGGCCAGGTTCCGCTGTGACGCCTCCTCATCGTGGGTAGCCTCGGGCCTGGTGATCTTCTCGACGTCCTGGGCCGTCTTCACCGGCGGATCCCAGACATACGCGCCGCGCGCCTCGGCCGGCCGCACGTACTCCGGCCCGACGCCCCAGGCCGTGTTGTGCACCGCATACGGGACGCGGAACACGTTGTCGCACACCTGGTCATCATCGAAGTGCTCCGCCGCGTAGATGCGCTGCCGGAAGCCACGCTCCAGGCCCCGCGCATCCCCGTCCTCGCAGACCAGCGTCTCCTCCGGGATCAGCTCGATCCACGATCCCTCCGGCGAGCAGTAGACGAGCGGTCGCTGCCTCTCCAGCCCGTTCTGCGCCCGCCAGCGCTCCGGTCGGCTCTGCTGCTCGTCAGTCGCGGCGATCTCGGCGATCCGGCGGGCGAGGTCACGGAGGATGGTCCCGTCATCTTGGGTCATGGCGATGGTCTCATCTCCGATCATTGAGGGTCAGACGCCCATCAGCGGCCCCGCTTCGCGGCCACAGCTTCCTTGTAGGCCCGCTCGATGGCCTCGGCGCGCCCGCTGCGTGCGAAGCGGCGAGCCACGAGTTCGCGGCCCGCGGCACCCATGCGGGCGCGGAGGTCCGAGTCGCCGAGTAGCTGCCCCAGCCGTTCGGCCAGCGCACCCGCGTCGCCCGGCGCGACGGTGAAGCCTGTCTCTCCGTCAATGACCACCTCCGGCACTCCCGCCAGGCCGGTTGCCACGATCGGGCGAGAGCGCGCCCCCGCCTCCAGCAGCGAGAGCGGCAGCCCTTCACCGACCAGCGACGGAAGCGCCACCACATCGGACGCGGCCATGATCTCCTTCGCATCGCTTCGGTATCCGGCGAACTGCGCGACATCCGTCAGGCCTAGCCGTTCGGCCAAAGCCTCGAGGGTCCTCCGCTCGCTGCCCTCCCCCATCATCACGCATCGCACCTGCGGATGGCGCGCGCGCAGGATGCTCAGCGCCTCCAGCAGTACCGCATGACCCTTCTTCCGCGAGAGGTGCGCCGCCACCGCCACCAGCAGGCAGTCGGGCGGGAGCCCCAGCGCCGAGCGGACGGCGGGCGCATCCGCCTCGGCAAGGTTGTCCGTCTCGACCGCGTTGTACACGACCGAGATTCGATCGGCGGGGCGGCCTTGCCTGATCAGATGCTCCTTCACCGCCTCCGCGCACGCGATGATGCGAGTCGCCGACAACAGCCAGATCGACGTGTTGATCGCGTGGACGTGGGCCACGCACGGCACGCCGGTGAGCCACGCGCCGTAGGAGCCCCAGAGCGACGCCGTCGAGTGGTGGGTATGCACGACCTCAGCGCTGGTCTTCCGGATCAGCCGCGCGACCGTCAGGGGGACGAAGGGGTTGAACTTGTTGCCAACCGCCGCGACGGTGTACGGAATCCCGTGCCCAGCCAGCGCGGCCTCTACCGGCGCGCAACGCTTAGTCGCGACGTGGACCTCGTGCCCGCGGGCAGCCAGTTCCTCGCAGATCTGCACGCACGTGAGCTCGGCGCCGGAGAATCGCTTTGGCGTAACTATGTGGAGGACGCGCACTCGTGCACCGATGGTCCTAGAAGTCGACGACCGCGTTGCCCTGGATCAGGTCGATGTCCGCCAGCTCCTTGTCCGACCGACCGGCGCCGCTCACATCGATCGGCACGATCCCCAGTCCCGGCGCCGGCGAGCCATCGCCGAACCCGAGCTTCCCCTCCTCGAGTCCCGTAAGCAAGGGATCGCCCGGGACCATCCCGAGGGGTTCGCCCTCGATGGCGCCCGTCTGAATGAGGTTGCTGGACCCCTGGGTGATCGCCACGGGGTTCGAGAACGTGACCTTCCCGGGCGCAACGATCACGTTCTTCTCGAACGTGAAGCCCTCGCACTTCGGGAAGGTGAGCACGGCGTTCTCCTCGCACACGAAGACGTTGTTCCGAATCGTGTTGTTCTTCGCCATGTGGTTGTGCGAGGGGCGCGGCACGCGCAAGGACAGGTTCCCCTCGACTACACAGTCCTCAGCCTGCTCGTCGAGGTAGTACGCGGACGAGCCGTACCCGCCGACCTCCGCGATGTCGCGGATGAAGTTCCCGCGCAACGTGATCCGTTTGCAGAACGTGATGTAGATGCCTGCCCCGTCCTTCAGCTCCTGCATCGCGTGGTGGATAAGGTTGCTCTCGATCAGGTGGTCCTCGCCCTCGCAGCAGATGGCCGTGTACGGGCAGTCGTGAATCGTGTTGTGGCGGATGACGTTGCCCTTCGCGCCGCCCCAGACGGCGATGGCGCTCGGATACGTGACGCCGATGTTGTGGACCACGTTCTGCTCGACCACCGCCCCCTCGCTACGGGCCATGATACCGCACGCGCCCGTGTCGTAGACCTCGCAGTTGCGCACGGTGAGGCCCTTCGACTGATCGGCCCTGATCGCCTGGCCACCCACGTTGTGGATCGTCAGGCCCTCGATACCGCAGCCCTCTGTCTGCGAGGCGTGAACCGCGCCATCGAAGGAGCTAGCGCCGAAGCCCCCAGCCTTCAGCGGCGTGTTGGTCACGGAGAGGGCGAGGTTGGCGATTCGGATGTTCCGCGCCGGGTTCTCCTTCGTGCCCGCGATCCTGATGACGGAGAACGCCTTCGGCGCGATGGCCCTCGCCTGCGTCATGTTCTCGCCGGGTAGCGGCCAGTAGACCACCTTGCCTGCGGTCCGGTCGAGGTACCACTGCCCCGGTTCCGTCATCCCCTCCCGCACGTTCCACACCACGTAGTTGTGCACACCGAACGCGCCCGGCGGATGGCCGGCGGGGTTCGCGAAGCGGATGATCTGCGTCGCGGGGTCAAGCGACTTCACGCCGACCACCGACTCATCCCACATGTGGTAGACGGTGATCTCGGCGTTCTTCAGGTCGAGCCATGGCCCCAGGTCCTCGGGCCGGTACTGCATCGTGGTCAGCTCGTCTTCGGTCGGCTTGCGCTGCCAACCGCCGCCGGTCGTGCTCATCCACGGCACCTGGAAGTCGGTCAGGTGCGCCAAGTACCCCTGCGCGGGCAGCCGCGCCCGCTTGCAGAACCGCCCGTTCACGACCAGCATCCGGAAGTCCCATGTCCCCGCGGCGACCTCCGGCAGCTCGGCCGACCAGAACCTGTCTCCGTCGGGCTTCCAGCCAGTCACGAGGCGGCCGCCGTAGAGGGTGACCGGTTCGGGAGAACCGGCGATCTTGCGCCCGCCGGAGACCCAGTCCAGACTGAACGCCTCGATGGTCAGGTTCGAGTCCTCCGGCCCGAGCGTCAGTGGCTCGTCGAGGTAGTACTCGCCCTCGCGGATCACGATGCGCTTCGGTTGGTCCGGGCCGAGCTTGCGGGCGGCGTCCCGGGCTGCAGCCAACGTCGCGAGCGGGCCATCGGTGCCGTCGGCATTGGGATCGGGGAGCTTGCCCGACCACGCGTCCTTGCCTGCCGTTGAGACGTAGAAGGTCGGCACGTCAGCAGCCATCGCGTTGCCCCCTAGCACGGAAAGCACAAGCACCACCTGCGCGATCATTGTCGCCCCTCCGGTTGACTTCAGGGCTATGGACACCTACGATATGGGCATGTTCCGCTGCGCCGCCGTTGCCCTTCTCGCTCTGTGGGTCCCGCACCTCGCTTCGGCGGAGCCATTCGCCATCGGCAAGCTGAAGTACGGGGGCGGCGGCGACTGGTACTCGAATCCCTCGTCTCTGCGGAACCTGCTGGCCGAGGTGAACAAGCGCACGAGCATCAAGGCTGAGCCGGAGGAGCGGATTGTCACGCTGATGGATGACGGCCTGGCCGACATTCCCTTCCTGTTCATCACGGGCCACGGGAACATCCGGTTCACCGATGAGGAGGCGCGCCGGCTGCGGGAGTATCTACTGAATGGGGGCTTCCTGCTAGTGGACGACAACTTCGGGATCGACCCCTCCTTCCGCCGCGAGGTGAAGAGGGTCTTCCCTAACCGGCCGCTCGAGGAGCTGCCGTTCAGCCACCCCATCTACCACTGCTTCTATGAGTTCCCGAAGGGCTTGCCGAAGATCCACGAGCACGCGGGCGGCCCGCCGCACGGCTACGGCATCCGCGACGATGCCGGCCGCGTGGTGCTCTTCTACAGCTTCAACACCGACCTGTCCGACGGTTGGGAAAGCCCGGAGGTCCACAAGGACCCCCCGGAAGCCCGCGAGGCCGCCCTGAAGATGGGGACCAACATCGTGGTGTACGCGTTGACCCACTGACTTCCGGGTTACTCCGTCTCGATCAAGAGCACCTGGCCCGGCCGGATCAGCGAGCCGTCAAGGCCGTTCGTCTCGCGCATCTCTCGCACGACCTGCCGGAGGTCCGCATTCGGCGGGCCGTACTCCTTCGCCAGATCCCACAGTGTATCGCCCGGTCCCACGACCACCCGCGCCGGAGCCGGAGAGCCTGCCGGGCTTCCCATGCTCAGCGCAAACAGCGGCGACACTAGCAGGACCAGCGCCACCAGCACCAGTAGCAGCACCCTCTTGCGGCGTCGCCTCAGAGCGTCCCTCGACTGTTGAGCCATCGCCCGACCCCTCTACCGCTCCCGCCGCCCCCGCGCGGTCGCGTTCGCTTCCTCCCTGTAAGCTGAAGACCCCTGGCGCGGGCCATCGGTTCCCGTGATCTGGGTCACCCGGGATCAGGAGGGGACGCAACCCGGAGCAGGGAACGGTTCGCGACCCCATGCCCAGAGGAGGACATCGCAGTGGGACACTCTCGTTGGCTTCGGCTCGGCGTCCTCGCGGCGGCCCTCGCAGCCGCGACGCATCTTGTGTTGGCCCAGCCGCCCGGCGGCGGACCGGGCGGAGGTCGTGGACGGGGCGGACGACCGTTCGAGGTGGGCAAGGTGCAGACGGTCTCGGAGGATGGGAAGACCATCACACTCACCTCCGAAGTCAATGCAGATGCGGTCGTGACGGTCACGGCTGACGACCAGACGCTGTACTACGCCGTGTGGGACGTGGAGTTGGCCGATGTCGCCGTTGGCGACGTGCTGGTCCTGCGGGGCACACCCGTGAAGATCCAGGTCGATCAAGTGCAGGTTGGCGGCGACCTGCGCGAGCTGCTGGGCTTCGGCGGGCCGGGTCCGAACCCGCCGGCCGGCGACGCCGCGGGCGCAGCGCCCCCACCGCCTCAGCCGATGGCGTTCGGCATGGTCAACGGCACGGTCGTCCAGACCAATCCGCTGACGGTCGATGTCAACGGGCTGCAGGTCGAAGTCCAGTTGGCCGAGGGGGCGACGCTGACCGCGATCGCGCGCATGGAAGAGCCGGACATAGCGGCGGGTGATCGCGTGTTCGTCGGCGGGAGCCGCCCCGAGGGCGCGGATGCCACGACGCCGCTGCAGGCCCGCGTCATCGTGGCCGACAGCACGGCCAACGGTGTCCAGCTCATGCGGGGACGCGGCGGACCCGGTGGCCCGGGCGCGCCCGGCGGCGGACGAGGCAACTGACGCTTGCGATGACCATGCGACTCCCTCTGCCTGCGGACCTGGTCCACATCCCCGGCCCGAATCCCATCCTCACGCCGGGGGCTCCGGGCGACTGGGACGACGGCGTCATCGAGTCCTGTGACGTCATCAAGGACCACGACACCTACTACCTGTACTACCACGGTACGTCGGCCAAGACGGGGTACCAGGTCGGCGCTGCGACGGCGCCGCACCCACTCGGCCCGTGGACGAAGCACGGTTCTTGTCCTGTCCTCCCTGTCGGTCCGCCGGGCTCGTGGGATGACCGCCACGTCGCGTGTGCGTGCATCGTGAAGGAGGGCGTGGGCTCCTACAGCATGGTCTACTCGGGCCATGCCGACCGCGACGGCGGCACGTGGGATGTTGGGCTTGCGACGGCCGACAGTCCACTCGGCCCCTGGCGAAAGCACGACGCGAACCCGGTCCTCCCGCACTTCGGCTATGTGGGCGGCGTGGTCCGGATGCCCGATCACTGGAGGCTCTACACCGAGCACCCGATCGGCTCGACGGGCGATGATTGCGGGCCGATTGCGCTCGCGACGGCGCCGACTCTCGCCGGCCCGTGGACGCCCTACGAGGGCAACCCCGTTCTCGCGCCCGGCGGGTGGGGTGACTGGGATGACGGCGGCTTCTCGGAGGCGAAGGTCCTGCGCCGCGGGGACCTCTTCCACATCTTCTACGGCGGCGCCAAGCTACACCCTCGGCGCATTCTGAGCCAGGAGAGCATCGGCTACGCGTGGAGCGAGGACGGGCTCCAGTTCGCCAAGCACCCGCTCAACCCCGTCGCGCCGCGCGAGGCGAACCCCGACGCGGCCGCCTTCGCCGAGGTGCACGCGTACTTCGAGCGGCCGTTCGTCTACCTGTACCACACGCTGCGCTACAACTCGCGCCCGGGCGCGGAGGACAGCGGCGTCCAGGTCCTCGCCACCTCCAGGCCATTCCGCCTCTCCATGCCCGTGCTGCAGGTTAGCGTTTTGCCCGCCCGCGGCATTACGGAGCTGGAGGACTGCCGTCCGATCAGCCTGGCGAGGGTGACGGCCTGCGCCCTGAGCGTGGAGTGTGCCTACGAAGCGGCGGCACAGGCAGGCCTTCGGGTGCACGTGCGAGGCAGTGTCGACGGGCTGCGCTACGATACCGAGAACTTGCGCACCTTCGACCTGCCTTGCACGCCGGGCCAGACGGTACGGGCGACACTCGACTTCGAGCCTCGGGTGATGTTCGCGAAGGTGGTGGTCGAGAACCTCGACGGCTCGCAACCCGCGCGCGGTCTGCGGGTGGACGCGACGCTGGGCGGCTAGCCCAGGCACCGTTTGACGCCTGCCACGATGTCCGCAACCTGCGGGATGACCCGCAGCTCCATCGGCTCGGAGTAGGGGATCGGTACGAACGGGGCGGCAACGCGTACCGGCGGCCGCTTGAGGCTGTCAAGCGCCCGCTCCGCCACCTGTGCCACGATCTCTCCGCCCAGGCCGCCGAACTGTACCGCCTCGTGGGCCACCACCAGGTGGCGCGTCTTCCCG
>VGFC01000115.1 GCA_016869045.1 Armatimonadota bacterium | reverse complement strand
AACCCTGTCAAGCATAAACTTATACTCTACATGGGTACCAAATCGCAGGCCAATCAGCCCAAAAGCCCCAGATCACAGGCCAAACACCCCCTCAGATCGGGGAACTTCGGGCTAAGGGGGGAGAGGACGAGGTTCGCGTCCGGCTGCACCCCGTGCAGCTCGCGAAACAGCCGGAAGCCGAGGTCGTTGTGCGCCGCGATCACGGGCTTGGCTTCGTCAGATACGGAGGGTTCGGCACGACGTGGCTGCCGGGCTGTGGGGCCGTGAGCGGAGTTGCGGCAGCCGACCAGCACACAGAGCATCGCGAGAGGCAGAAGCCTGTGTTGCATGATGCGCCTCCCCTGCTGAGGTGGTGCGCGGAGGGTGCAAGCAGGCGGCGGGCCTTACAGCGGCTCCGGGTCGGCAACCGCGCCCAGGAACAGGATCGCACCGGTGGCGTGGTCGCGGATCGCGCAGAGGAAGGGCCGATCCACAACGAAGGTCACGATGCGGCTCCCTATCGCCTCCTCCCCCGCCGCCATCTCGCCCTCGGTTGCCGCTGCGGCTTCGGTTCCCTCCTCCGTGACCTCCACGAACGTCTTGTGCTTGACCTCGTAGATCCACTGGGGTTCCGGGGACATACGCGAGAAGTCCGCGCGATTGGGATCGAAGGCGATCCCCATGCCCACCGCGCTGAGGGTGTCCTTGAGGCGGGAGTCGTACTCCAGCCGGAACTTCGGCAGCTTCAGGTTCACCGTCGCGTTGTCGAACCGGCCCAGCCAGTCCTTCCAGGTCTTCGGGTTCAGCCTCGCGCAGAGGCCCTCCAGCGCCATGCCCTTATCCGGCAGAAAGATGAACATGGACACCCGCCCGTTGCCGTAGGGCAACACGATCGCCCGGAAGCCGTCTCCGTCCAAGTACGAGTAGTCGGCCTCATCACGCGACATGAACTTCACGCGCTTCGTGCTGCCGTCGGACAGTCTGAAGTCCGCGGGCTTCGTGTCGCGTTCCTCGAACGGGTCGGTCCACTTGCCGTTGAAGTAGACGGCGTCGATCAGGAAGCAGGTCATCAGCGGGTTGATCGGGGCGTCCACGATCTGGTCGATGCGACCGCGGGTGGCCTCCTTCACCCAGTCGTCAATCGTGCGTGGGGCGGCAGGGGCGGCGAAGTCCAGCTCCGTGGCTGGCGCGTCGTAGGATGTCTTGAGGGCCTCAATGAACGTGGGCCTGAAGGGGGTGCCGTGGGCCGTCCAGATCGAGTTCGCCACCGACAGCTCGACCTGCGGGTCGGGGTTGCGGAGCCCGGCGAGCAGGGCCTCGCTCTCCTTGTTGAGCGTGTCGATGGGCATGCCCCTGCAGCCGAGGGTCTGAAGCATCGCCTTCTCGGTATCGCCGGCCGCGCCGTTGCAGGTCATGGCGAGTGCGACGGCGATTCCCGTCGGCGAGACGAACACGTTGGCCTCAGGCTCCTCCTTACGCAGCTTGGCGAACAACCGGAACGCGAAGTCGGTGTAGCCATCGATCAACGCCGCGCTGACCGGCGGCGGAGGGGGCGCGGGCTCACGAGGAGCCGCGGTGTGCGGGCGACATCCCAACTGAGCCAGGACGACAGCCACAGCCGTCACGAGAACGGGAACACGCATCCGAGCCATCGGGAGCACCTCCGGAATCCAGCCACGTTCACGTGTTCAGTCGGCCAAGAGCGCGGGAATCCTACCCCCCTTGACGCGCGGAAGCGGTCAAGGCCTCGCGCCGAGGCGAGGCAACTCTCCTCGCCTCGGAAGGCCCCGTGCCTTCGCCCGACGAATACGCGGCAGTCGCCGCTTAGCCCCAAACCCGGAACTCGAAACCCGAAACGCCGTTGCCGTCAACCCGAGACGCGAGACCCGAGACTCGCCGCAAGGAGGCAACTCACGTGAAAGTCGGCATTTCCTGCATCATCACGCCCCGCGACTGGACGTGGCGCGAGACGTTCGAGAAGGCGACGGCGGCCGGCTACGAGGCCATCGAGCTGGTCCTGCGCGACAACAGCGAACTCGACTGGGACACGCCGGTTGACGACATCCGCGCCATTCGACAGATGGCGGCGGACTTTGGTCTTGAGTTGGACAGCCTCTGCCCGCAGACCTCGAAGCGGATCGACCTGATGTCCGGCGACCCCGCCGTCCGCGCGGAGGGCAAGGACCGCTGCAAGAAGCTGCTGGAGATCGCGAGGCAGCTGGGCATCGACGGCGTGCTGGTGGTTCCGGGCTCGGTCACGCCCGAGATCCACTACGACGACGGCTATGCGCGGGCGCTGGAGGGGTTCTGCGAGCTGGCGCCCTTCGCCGAGGACATCGGCGTGACCCTCGCCATCGAGTATGTGTGGAACAAGTTCCTCCTCAGCCCGCTGGAGTGGAAGCGCTTCCTGGACGAGATCGGTTCGGATCGCGTCGGCCTGTTCTTCGATACGGGCAACATGACCATCTTCGGCTTCCCGGAGCAGTGGGTGAAGATCGTCGGCAAGGGCGTGAAGAAGGTCCACTTCAAGGACTTCAAGCGCATGATGGAATGGAAGCCCCTCCTGCAGGGCGACGTGGACTTCCCGGCGGTCATGCGCGAGCTGCGCAACATCGGCTTCGATGGCGTCTGCCTCTCCGAGGTTGATCCGGGCCTCGCGCCCATCGAGGAGACCGCGGCGACCATCCGCCAGATCCTGGAGATGTAGCAGGGACTGTCCAAGTCTCGGTTCCCGTCCCACGGGACGGGAACCGAGGCGCACGGACTGTCCCCTGTTCGCCCAAGGGATGCACCGCATGACCAGCCCAACCCTGAAGACCACCCACTACGAGCACCGCCTTGCGCAGCACTTCCCGGACGGTCCGCCGGAGCCCCTGCCGACGCCTGCTCCGGGGTTCCCGCTGCCCGAGCCCTGGCGGACCTACTGCGCGGAGGGGCCGGCGACGGACCTGGGCCGTGTCGGGGAAGAGGCCGCGCTCGTCTCGTTCCACAACGAGCTGCTCCTCGTAGGTCGCGACGGCCACGCGGAGGTGCTGCTCAAGGGCTTCCCGCCGCCGCTGACGGACTTCCGCTGCGGCTCGATCTCCTCCGATGCCACCATCTGGCTCGGGAGCCGGCAGGGCGTCGTCTGCCTGCGGCGCGGCAAGTGGCAGTACTGGGCCGGGCCGCGGTACCTGCCTTCGGACGACGTGCTGTCGATTCAGCATGACGGGGCTTGGGGGGCATGGGTGAAGACGGCGGCCGGCGTCACCCACCTGGACCGGCGCGAGCTGACGCTCGAGGAGAAGGCGGACCTCTTCGAGGGGCAGGTCCGCGCGCGGCACGTGCGCGAGGGGTTCGTGACCGGCTGCCGCCTGGCGGCGCCCGGCGATCTGGAGCACTTCACACACGACGCCTCGGATAACGATGGCTTGTGGACGGCGCTCTACGTCGCCGCGGAGTCCTTCCGCTACGCGGTCACGGGCAGCAAGGAAGCGAAGCGGTTCGCGTGCGAGTCCGCGAAAGCCCTACTCGATCTGGAGCGCCGCACGCCGATCCCCGGCTTCCCCGCGCGGGCCATCGTCCGCGTCGGCGAGGATGTCATCAAGTCCCACGGCGAGTGGCACCTCACCGAGACGTACATCGCTCCGGGTACGGGCGAGCCGGGCCCCTCGCCCGATGGCGCGTGGGAATGGAAGGGCGACACGTCGAGCGATGAGTTGGACGGGCACTACTTCGGCCTCTCGATCTTCTACGACCTCGTCGCCGATGACGCCCAGAAGCAGCAGATTCGCGAGGTCATCGAGCGCATCACCGATCACCTCATCGACAACGGCTTCCTGCTGATCGACCTCGATGGCAAGCCGACGCGCTGGGGCGTCTTCTCGCCCCACTTCCTCAACGGCTCGTGGGAGGCCGAGCGCGGGCTGAACTCCCTCTCGATCCTCAGCCACCTCACTACCGCGCACCACATCTGCGGCCACGAGCGCTACCTCGCCGCCGCGCGCGAGCTGATCGAGAAGCACCACTACGCGCTCAACACGCTCAACCAGAAGATCATGCCGCCCGGCGACGTGAACCACTCGGATGACGAACTGGCCTTCGTGTGCTACTACCCGCTGCTCACGTACGCAGCCGACTCCGACGTGCGCCGACTGTACGAGTGGAGCTTCGAGCGCTCCTGGCGGTTCGAGCGGCCCGAGCGCAACCCGCTGTGGAACCTCATGTATGGCGCGTTGACCAAGAACCCGTGTGATGGCGAGGCGGCCGCGCAGACGCTCGCCGAGATTCCATTGGACATGGTGCACTGGCCGGTGCGCAACTCGCACCGCAGCGACATCGTCTGTGCACCCCAAGCCGGACGCTTCGGCGAGGTCGAGTGCGTGGACCCGCTGCCCGCCTCTGAGCGGCCGGTGGGCAAGTGGAACAGCAACCCGTACCGCCTCGATGGCGGCGGCGACGGCAGCCACGAAGAGGACGCGACCCACTACCTGCTGCCCTATTGGCTGGGGCGGTATCACGGGCTGATCGAGTGACCGGCGTCTCAGGTCTCGTGTCTCTGGTCTCAGGTTCACGGCCACAGTCCGATGCCGGTCGTGCGGTCGCCCCAGAGCGAGACGCTCCGCCTCAACCAGAGACCTGAAACCCGAGACATGAGACAGGTCTGTCTCCTCCACACCTCCGATCTCCACGATCACCTCACGCCCAGCCGTGCGGCGGCCTTGCGCGCCCTCAAGGAGGAGCACCAGGCGCTGCTCATCGACACCGGCGACGCCATCCGTGCGCCGAACGTGGCAGTCATGCCTTGGCGGGAGCGCGCCATCTCGCTGCTGAACGAGGCCGGGTGTGACGCAATGGGCCTCGGGAACCGCGAGTACTTCTTCCGCAATCGCGGCATGGCATGGAAGACCGGCCACGCGCGCTTCCCTCGCGTCTGCTCGAACCTGACGGGCGTGCCGGGCGTGGAGTGCTGGACCGTGATCCTCTCCTCAGGCGGGGTTCGCGTCGGGCTCATGGCCTTCATGCCCACGATGATCGCGCCCGGGCACTGGTTCGAGAGGCTGAGCGACAACCGCTTCCGCCCCTGGCAGGAGGCGGCCCGCGAGGCTGCCTCCGCATTGCGTGAGCAGGCCGATCTGCTGGTGGCGCTGTTCCACCGGCGGCCGGAGGAGATCTCGGAGCTGATGGCGATCTGCCCGGAGATCAAGCTCATCCTCGCGGGTCACGCCCACGAAACGGAGGCTCACACGGAGCACGTCCCAGGCACTCCCTACGTGTCCTTCGTCGGCGAGGGCGCGAGGCAAGCCCGCCTGATCCGCTTGCGTTCCCCCGAAGGAACCGTTACCATGGGCCGGTTGGTTGACCTCGGGTGAGTGTCAGAGCGTGTGAGGAGCATGGGTGGGCGCCATGAATGGCGCCCCTACACGATTGGGCGCGATGAATCGCGCCCCTACATCACAAACGAAGGCGGATTACCGTCATGTAGGGGCACGATTCATCGTGCCCGAGTGTAGGGGCGTGATTCATCACGCCCCAGAGCATACTCCTCATACACTCCCCGGCCGGGTGAGCCTCGACCATGGCGCGCACGACGACTCCCCTGCTGTTGGTGGACATCGGCAACACGGCGATTCACTGGGCGCCCTACGATGGCGAGTGGGGCGCGGGGCGACGCCTCTGGACGCGCGCCATCGAGACCTTCGGCGCGCAGTACGACGCGGAGATCAAGATCGAGCGCTCGCGCCGACAGGCGTGCGGTTGGCCCGAGGTGGCGGTGATCTGCTCCGGCGTGCCCGAGGCGTCGGAGCGCGTGACCGCCGAGCTGGAGCGCCGGGGGATGCGGGTCCTGTTGCTCGGGCACACCATCGAGGCACAGATGCCCGTGCGCTATGCGGAGCCCCGGCATCTCGGACAGGACCGTCTCGCCAATGCGGTCGCGGCGCACCACCGTACCGGCGGCGCAGCCATCGTGGTGGACGTGGGTACGGCGATCACGGTTGATGTCGTGTCCCCGGAGGGCGTCTTCCTGGGCGGCGCAATCGCACCTGGGCCGCATCGCGCGTGGCGCGGCCTCATGGTGGGCGTGCACGGGCCGGGCTTCGCGATGGTGGATGTCGGCTGGCTGGAGCACCGCGCGCGCGGCGCGGCTGAGCCCATCGGCCACTCGACCCAGGAGTGCCTCGACGCGGGCCTGCGGATCGGCTTCGCCGGGCTGATTGACCGGCTCATTCGCGAGCAGCGCCTGAACCTCGGCGTCGAGGCCCCCGTGCTCTGGACGGGCGGCGCGGCGGAGACGCTGCGCCCTCTATCCGACGAGCCTGGGGAGTTCGACGAACTGCTGACGTTGAGGGGGCTGGCGCTGATCTACGAGACCTCCCTCGCGAGCCCCTCGCGGGACCCCGGAGCGGAGGGCGGCGGCGGATGCTGATCGGCAATGTCGTCGTCGAGCCGCCGCTCATCCTCGGGCCGATGGCGGGGATGAACACCCTCGCCTTTCGGCTGCTCTGCCGCAAGGCGGGGGCGGGCTTGGTCTGCTCCGAGATGGTCTCGGCGAACGCGATCCGCTACGGCAGCGTGAAGACGGAGGGGTTGCTGGAGACCTGTCTGCAGGAGAAGCCGCTCTCGATCCAGATCTTCGGCGCCGAGCCGGACGTGATGGCGGCGGCGGCGCAGCACGTCGAGGCCGCGGGCGCGGACATCGTGGACCTGAACATGGGCTGCCCCGTCCGCAAGGTCCTGAAGGCGGGCGCGGGCTCGATGCTGATGAAGGACCCCGACCTCGCGGTTGCCATCGCGGCAGCGATGGTGCAGGCCGTGAGGGTGCCAGTCACCGCGAAGATTCGGATCGGCTGGCGGCGCGGCGACGCCTCGTACATCGAGCTGTCCCGCCGCCTGGTGGATGTCGGCGTCGACGCGATCGCGTTACACGCGCGGACGGCGGGCCAGGGCTACCGCGGGCCTGCCGACTGGTCGGCGATTGCCCGCCTCGTCGAGGCCGTGCCGGTGCCGGTGATCGGTAACGGGGATGTGTTCTGCGCCGAGGACGCCGTGCGGATGCAGCGCGAGACGGGCTGCGCGGCGGTCATGATCGCGCGCGGCGCGCTCGGCGACCCGCTGATCTTCGCGCAGGCCGCCGATCTACTGGCGGGTCGGCCGGCCCGTTCGTTTCCGGCGCGCTCGCGGCTGGCGCTGGCCCTCTGGCACGCCCAGGTCCTCGCGCTGCAGTGCGGCGAGCACCTCGGCGTGCGACGGATGCGGATGATGGCGTGCTGGTACAGCCGGGGCCTGCCGGGCTCCGCGAAGTTCCGGCGCGATGTGTGCCGGGCTGTGACTCTCTCCGAGCTGGCGGACGCGATCCTGGCACTTGCACGCAACTTGCCTCCGAACGCGACCTTTGAGGCGCCGGACCGCGCGCCCATTGAGGACATGACCTTCGAATGAACAAGTTCGGCTTCGTCTTGCACCCGCTGTCTATCGACGACGTTGCGCGGAAGTACCCCCCCGCGAAGTACCTCCCGACCTCCTGGGTGGAGGGGCTGCTCAACCGCATGCCCCCCAAGTTCCTCTCGCAGATCGCGAACCTGCGGTCCGACGCGGGTGCGACGGCCGACGGCTGCTTCGTCGGCTGCCCGGCGACGCCGCGCCAGCTTGTCGAGTGGCCGCCCGAGCGCGCTTACACCCGCATCCTGCAAGCCATCGACATGGCCGCGCGCTGGGGAGCGAAGATCGTGGGCCTGGGAGCGTTCACGGCCGTCGTGGGCGACAAGGGCCTCACCCTCGCCGAGCGCTCCTCCATCGGCATCACCACTGGCAACAGCTACACCGTCTACACGGCCATCGAGGGTGCGCTGAAGGCTGCGGACATGATGGGGATCGACGCGGGGAATGCGCGTGCCGCCGTGCTCGGGGCGACGGGCTCCATCGGCCGCGCCTGCGCGCTGCTGCTGGCGCCCCAAGTGGGCGCCCTGTCGCTGGTCGGCCGCCGACCGGACGCCCTGCAGGCCATCGCCGAAGAGGTGACCGACCTACGGTGCGAGACCTTCACCGACGTGGCGGAGGGTCTGCGTGACGCGGACATCGTCCTCGCCGTGACCTCGGCCACCGAGGCGATCATCGGCCCGAACGATGTGAAGCCCGGGGCGGTCGTCTGTGACGTCGCACGCCCCCGCAACGCCTCACGGGCGCTGGCCGAGCAGCGCGACGACGTGTTGGTCATCGAGGGCGGCGCCGTGGCGGTGCCGGGCGAGGGCTTCGACTTCGGCTTCGACTTCGGCTTCCCGCCGGGCCTGTCCTACGCCTGCATGGCGGAGACGATGATACTCGCGCTCGAAGGGCGCTTCGATGGCTACTCCCTCGGCCCGGAGCTCCGCCTGGAACAGGTCCGCGAGATGGGCGCTCTGGCACAGAAGCACGGCTTCCGCCTGGCGGGGTTCCGCTGCTTCGAGCGCACCGTGTCAGAGGAGGACATCGCGCGCCGTCGCCTCAACGCCGGCCGTTAACAGTTCGCCGCTCGTGCCTGCGAGACTCCCGTCTCGCAGCCGTGGCCTGCCGTTCTCCCAGACTCCCGCCGTTGCCGTCCTACTCCCAACCCAACCGCCTGAGGTACACGGCCGCTCCGAGGCACAGAATCGCGACCAGCGCCAGCAGTGTACTCCACATCGTCCATCCTCTCCTTCATCCCCTCCCCTCCTTGAGATTATACCCCTCCGTATCCGAACCTTGACCGCTGACACGTCGTGTGTGACCCATATCACTCCACGCAGGGGCGGCCCGGCAGCGGCGCGAATGGGTTGTCGTCGCAGACATTCGCAACTCCGCTCACCGGACCCATGACACGTTACCCGCTCCTGTTCCAACCCGGGCGGATCGGCCGCCTGGCGCTGCCGAACCGCATCGTGATGGCGCCGATGGGCACGGGCTACGCCGACGAGCAGGGCCACGTGACCGACCGGCTCATCGCGTACCACGTCGCGCGGGCGCAAGGCGGCGTGGGCCTGAGCATCGTCGAGCACACGGCCGTCCGGCGCGACGGCCTCGCCGGGCCGACGATGCTGGCCCTCTACGACGACGAGCACGTCCCGGGCTTCCGCCGCCTCTGCGACGCCGTCCATGCGGCCGGCGGCCGGATCGCGGTCCAGCTCAACCACGGCGGTCGGCAGGCCGACCCGAGCCTCGCCGGGGAACTGGTAGCCCCGTCCGAGCACCCCTCGCCGTCCGGCAAGGCGTTCGCGCGCGCGCTGACGACGGAGGAGGTCGGGGAGATCGTCGCAGCCTACGCGGCGGCTGCCGCCCGCGCCCACGAGGCCGGGGCGGACGGCGTCGAGGTCCATCTGGCGCACGGCTACCTCGGCTGCTCCTTCCTCTCGCCCCTCACCAATCGGCGCACCGACCGGTACGGAGGCGACACCGATCGCCGCTGCCAATTCGCCCGCGAGGTCTTCACCGAGATTCGCCGGCACTGCGGGGACGACTTCTCGGTCTGGTGTCGCCTCTCCGCCGACGAGTTCGTGCCGGGCGGCATGACCCTCGACGAGGCCCGCCGCGTAGCTCCTCTGCTGCAGCAGGCGGGCGCCCAGGCCATCCATGTCTCCGGTTGCGTGGGTGAGACGGCGAACCTGGCCGCCGCCTGCTACTACGATCCCCCGCTGAACCTCGCGCACCTCGCGGACGGAGTCAAGGCAGTGGTGGATGTCCCAGTCATCGCGGTGGGCAAGGTACTCACGCCGGACCTGGCGGAGGGCTTGCTGGCGCGCGGCGCTTGTGACTTCGTCGCCCTCGGCCGCCCGCTGCTGGCCGATCCGGACTGGCCGGCCAAGGCCCGCGCCGGCCGCCCCGAGGACATCTGCCCGTGCATCGCCTGCAACATCGGGTGCCTCCACCGGCGCATGCCCCCCGCGGGCATCTGCTTCTGCGTGACCAATCCCCGCACCGGCCGCGAGCACGAGTGGCCCGCCCTCTCCAGGACGGCCTCCCCCCAGCGTGCGCTCGTGATCGGGGCCGGCCCGGCGGGGATGAGCGCCGCGAGTGCGTTGGCTGAGGTCGGCTACGACGTCGAGCTCTGGGAGGCCGAGTCCGAGCTCGGTGGCGCCTTCCGACGGGCCTGCGCGGCGCCGGGGAAGGAGTTGCTGCGCACCTTCCTGGACTACCAGGTCCGCCGCCTCGCGCAGACGAGCGTGCGCGTCAGGCTTGGCCGGGAGGGCACCGTCGAGAGCATCGCAGAGCACGCGCCCGATGTCGTCATCCTTGCCAGCGGCGCCGCGAGCCCGCGCCCGGAGGCCTTCGGCCCCCGAGCCCTCACCGCCGAAGCCGTATACCGCGATCCGTCGCTTGCTCACGGGCGCGTCGCGGTGATCGGCGGCGGACGACGCGGTGTCGAGACGGCCCACCTCCTCGCCGAGCGCGGCAGCGCGGTCACGCTCATCGAGGCGGGAACTTCGGTCGGAAGCTGCATCCCCTCCGGCCCTCGGGCGTTTGTACTGGGGAAGCTCGCAGCCCTCGGCGTGCGAGTGTGCTGCGGCGTAGAGGCTCTGTCTGGCTCCGAGGCAGGGGTCGTGGGCCGCGAAGTCGGCAGCGGCGCCGAAGTCCTCATTGAGGCGGACACGATCAGCCTCGCCTTGCCGAGGGCTAGCGGTAGCCCGCTGGCTGAGGCCCTGAAGGCCGCCGACTGTCCGAACGTACACGTGATCGGCGATGCGCGCGAGCCCCGCTCCGCGCAGGAAGCCGTCTACGAAGGCGCACGCTGCGCCCATCTCATCTTCGATGAGGGGTCGTGAATCATGTCGGGTACTCCGCAGCACACACCGGTCACCGGCGAGGGTGTCGTCACGCCGGTCGGCCCATACTCGCAGGCGATTCGCTATGGGAACTTCGTCTTCTGCTCCGGCCAACTCGGCCTCGACCCCGCGTCCGGCAAGCTGGTTGAGGGCGTGGAGGCCCAGGCCCGTCAGGCCCTGACGAACATCCGCACCCTACTCGCCGCTGCCGGCACCAGCCTCGCCCACGTCGTGAAGGCGACGGTGTTCCTGCTGGACATGGGCGCCTGGCCGGTGGTGAACGGCATCTACGCCGAGTTCATGGGCGACAACCGCCCGGCCCGCTCCACCGTGCAGGTCGCCGCTCTGCCCCTCGGCGGCCTGGTCGAGATCGAGGTCATCGCCTACATCCCGTAGCCGCCTTGCCGTCCCCCTGGGAGCGCGGGCTTCCAGCCGGCTGGCATGTGGTGGCGCCGTCATCTGAAGGGAGGGAATCCCGTGTCCGCGACCGTTGCGCGCCGGTGTTCCGCACTGATCCCATTCATCGGTCTCGCCTTCCTCGCCGCGTCGTCAGGGGCGCAGGAGGCCCCGGCCCTGCCCCTGGAGCTCCTCAAGAACGGCTCCTTCGAGGAGTTGGATACCACCGGGTCGCCCGTAGGCTGGCGCGCCGAAGGGCTGCTCGTGCCCGGGCTGACGGTGCGCGCCGTCTCCTCCAGCACCGGCCGCGTCGGCGGCAAGGTCCTCCAACTGAAGAGCGAGGCGACCCCGGCTCTGGTCGCCTGCTTCAACGGTCCCTTCGAGGTAGGCTCGGTTGCTGGCCAGGAGGTCGAGATCAGCTGTCTGTACCGCACGAGGGGTCTTCCCGGGGCCTACATGGACCTGGACACGTACGCCGAGCCATTCGCCGCGCAGGGATGGCAGACGCCTTACCTGTCGATGGAGCAGCACGCCCTGGAGGAGTGCGGGGACTGGGCGCTACTCACCTGGCGCGTACGCTGCCCCGCCAAGGCGACCGAGGCCGTGCTGATCGTCGCGGTGACCGGCGAGGGCGAGCTCCTCATCGACGACGTGTCGGTCCGTCCGGCCAAGCCCCCGGTCCGCCTGGAACCGTCGGTCCTGGGCGACCTGGTCGGCTGGCCCTCCCGTCGGGAGATCCGCCTGACGGTCGCCAACGACACCGCGGAGGCGCGCGACCTGAAGGTCAACGTCGCGCTCTCGCAGGGCGGACGTGGCGCTCAGAAGCGCACGGCCAAGGTGACGGTCGCGGCGCAAGCCCGGGAGGACGTGATCATCAGCTACGACCTGCCCACCAAGGACCCCCACCAACTCTCGCTCACCCTGGACGACGCAGCAACGCCGGCGGTGTATGACACGTTGGTCGCGGAGGTCCCCGCCCTCCTGACCGGTCGAGTCGTCCAGCCCAACTTCCGCGGCACATTGCTGGACTCGATACCCGCCGAGGAGATCGTGGTTGAGGGCCGCATCGCGGCGAGCGAGGCCCTCTGCGGGGAGATGGCGCTCGAGGCGGAGCTCGGCGGCGCCGGTTGCATCGCCCGCGAGGGGCAGGGCATCACCCGGCCCGACGGCCCGGCCTCCTGGCGCCTGGCCTTCCCGCGCAAGGGGATGCTGACGGGCCGCTACTGGCTGAACGTCTCCGCGGTGCGCGGGGGCAAGCCGGTCGCGGTGCTGCCGCTGGAGCTTTCCCGCGCGACGCCCACCGAGAACGAGGTCGGCCTGGATTCCGTGGGCCGCTTGCTGGTCAACGGGAAGCCCGTCTTCGTGAACGGGCTGTACAACGTCACGGAGGCCACCGATGTCGATCGCGCCGCGGCCCAGGGCTTCAACCTGGTCGTCGTGCCCGCCGGATCGGGGGGGAGCCAGCTGATCGAGAGGGTCCGTGCGCTGGGCCTGATGATGGTCGTCTACTCCCCGAACCCGCCGGCACAGACGACGGGACCGACGCCCTCCTTCTGGGAGCACACCGTGGACAAGTACCGCACGGTGCCCGGAGTCGTGGCGTGGCACCTGCAGGCCGCGCCTGATTCCATGCTGATGCGCACGGGTGTCTTCCGGCAGCAGCAGGCGGAGATGACCAAGATCGACATCTATCGCCCGGTCGTCACGCGACTCACCATCGCGAGCCTGCTGCCTTCCTACGCCCCGTGGTGTGACATCGTCGCCTTCGAGTCACAGCCCGTGCCCGCTCTGCCCGTCGATACCGTCGCCGCCGACTTGGAGGCCGCGCGCGCCGCGGCGCGACCCGGCCAGCCCGTGTGGGCCGTCATCCAGTCGGTCGGTCGCGCCTGGCTCATACGGGGCGGCGGGCTGGAAGCGGGCGCCTCGGGGCGTCCGCCCACCGGCGCCGAGCACCGCGCGATGACCCTCCTGGCCCTCGCCCACGGCGCTCAGGGCCTCCTGCATCACGGCTTCTGCTTCTCTTCCACCAAGGACCGCGAAGAGTACGTCCTCCCGCGCGATGCGGGCGACCTGTGGGACGGCATGAAGGCCACGAACGCCCTGATCGCTCAGCTCCGCGAGGCTCCCGCCTCCGGGACGTACCGGGGCGTCGCGGTCAGCGGGCCGATCCACGTCGGGGCCTGGGAGCGCGACGGCCAGTTGTTCGTCCTGGCGGTGAACTCCCAGCCGAGCGCGGCGCTCACCACCTTCTCGGTGCCCGCGCCCGCACCCGCCGGCCTGCACCGCGCCGGCGACGGCTCCGAGGTGATGAAGACGAGCAAGGGCCAGTTCGTGGACGAGCTATCCCCCTACGGCGGCCGCGTGTACACGGCATCGCTCGCGGGCGGGTAGACGCGGCTTGACCCGTCTCGTCGCCCTCAAGTATAATCCGCGCTGCCGGATGTTGGTGATGAGGGGGGAAGCCCGGAGACCGCAAATGGGCGCAGAGCCACACTCGAAGCACACAACGGACCCGGTGGCGGCGTTGCGGGGCAAGGTCGCGGTGCTGAAGACCTGCCCCGAGACGGTAGTTGCCGATGTCGGCCGGCTCATGGACATGGCGGGCTTCCCGCAGGCCCTGCCGCGTGAGCACGACACGATCCTGAAGATCAACATCTCCTGGCACCACTACTACCCCGCCTGCTCGACCACCCCCTGGCAGCTCGAAGGCGTCACGCAGCGGCTTCTTGAGGACGGGCGCCCGCCGGAAACGCTCATCCCCGCCCAGAACCGAACCGTCGTCGTCGATCCGAAGGTCGGGGCCGTCCGCAACCGCCTGGACGTGGTGATGGAGCGGTACGGGCTCGAATTCGTGTACCTCTACGAGCCCGGCAGCGAGTGGATCACTTACCACCCGCACTGTGAGCTGACCGCGCTCCCGGAGTTCTTCCCCGACGGCGTCCAGATCCCCAAGCTGATGATCGGCCGGAATGCGCTTCATCTCCCGACCATGAAGACCCATGTCTTCACCACCACTACCGGCGCGATGAAGAACGCCTTCGGCGGCCTGCTCAACGACAACCGCCACTGGACCCACGCCCGCATCCACGAGACCCTCGTGGACCTGCTCGCGATCCAGCAGGAGATTCACCCGGGCCTCTTCGCCGTGATGGACGGCACCATCGCCGGCAACGGGCCCGGCCCGCGCGCGATGATCCCCGTGGTGAAGAACTACCTGCTCGCGAGCGCGGATCAGGTGGCCATCGACGCCACGGCGGCGAAGATGATGGGCTTCGACCCGATGAAGCTCGACTACATCCGCCTCGCTCACGAGCGCGGCCTGGGCGTCGGGAATCCCAGCGAGGTCGAGGTCCTCGGCGAGGACATCAGCGAGGTCAACTTCGGCTTCACGGTGGGGGACACGTTCGCCAGCCGCGGCCAGAAGACGATCTACCACGGCTGGATGAAGCCGCTGGAGCGGCTCCTGCTACGCACACCCATCGTACCGTGGTCCTTCCTCGCCTCGCGGCTCTACCATGACGCCTACTGGTTCCCGTGCGTCGGGCGGCATCGCGTGGCCGAGATCATGCAGACCGAGTGGGGCGCGCTGTTCGACACGTACTCACGCGGTGCATGAGAGGGGATGGGGTCGTCGGGACTGTCCCGTTTCCTGCCCGACAGGGCAGGGAACGAGGACTGTTCGACATGTACTCATGCGGTGCATGAGAGGGGATGGGGTCGTTGGGACTGTCCCGTTTCCTGCCTGGCAGGGCAGGGAACGAGGACTGTTCGACATGTACTCATGCGGTGCATGAGAGGGGATGGGGTCGTTGGGACTGTCCCGTTTCCTGCCCGGCAGGGCAGGGAACGAGGACTGTTCGACATGTACTCATGCGGTGCATGAGAGGGGATGGGGTCGTTGGGACTGTCCCGTTTCCTGCCCGGCAGGGCAGGGAACGAGGACTGTCCCTTGTTGGTGGTGGCCTTCCCAGACACCCTCTCACGCACCGCAGCACGAAGGGAAGAGCAGCCTTGATCACCTCCCCCCGTCCGTCGCTGCGACCGGTCGGCGTTCTGGCCGGCCTGCTGCTCGCGTCGGCCTTGGCGCCGGCGCAGGAGAACATCGTCGATCAGGTGCTGGCCCGCTGCGGCGAGCGGCCGTACACGTACGACGAAGTGCTGCAGACCGTCAAGCAGTTCGACCGGGCCGACCGCGTGTGGGTCGGCTCCATCGGGAAGAGCGGCGAGGGACGGACGATCCCGCTCGTGGCCATCCATCACCCGCAGACGACCTTCGGCCAGACCGCCCGCCTCTTCATCATCGCCCGCCAGCATGGCAGCGAGGTGGCGGGTACCGAGGCCATGATGGCGCTCATGGCCCACCTGGCCCAGTCCAACGGCCCTCTCGACAACGAGCTCCTGCGCCGGGTGACGTTCGCCATCGTCCCGATCGCCAACCCGGACGGCGCCGTCGCGAACGACCGCCACAACGCCGCGGGCATCGACCTCAACCGCGACTGGGCCGGAATCACCCAGCCCGAGACCCGCGCGATCGAGTGGGCCTTCCGCGCCTGGCGCCCGAACGCGTTCATCGACTGCCACGAGCTGCCGGCCTCGTCCGCGAAAGAGGCCTACCAGCAGAGCTTCCTCGAGACCATTGCCGACGACCCCGCGCTGGACGCCAACATGACCCAGCTCTGCGGGTTCCTGAGTGACCAGGTGCGCCGCTACCAGATCGCCTACGGCGCCCGTCTCAACGTCTACTACGACTCACACGAGAGCGACCGCCGACTCGCCCATCGCCACTTCGGCCTCGACCTGGCCACTCCCGCCTTCCTCTTCGAGTCGAAGACGGGCCCCGGCTACAGCCTCCGCGACCGGATTCGCTTCCACGTCATCGGCACGCTGGTGATTGCCAATCTCCTGGCCCAGCGCGTGTCCGTACCCGCGCCCGCGGCGCCGGCTCGCCCCCTCATCCCGCTGCCGCAGGCGCCCACGATCCCGCCGGTCCAGCGTCCCCAGTTCGCGGCGAAGACCGACGTGCGCTTCGCCTCCCCCGGCCGCGACCGGCAGAGCTTCGGCCAGGAGGTTCCGTTGCTGGTGGAGGTCCGGCCGTCGGCCGAGTTCGCCTACATCAGCCTCCATGTGGACGGCGTCATGCGGGCCATCACCGACTCGCCGCCCTACGAGACCACACTTGCCGTCGATGGCTATGACAACGGCACGCACACGATCGTCTGCCGCGCCCATGACGACACGGGCCGCGTCATCGCCTCCGCCGAGCGGCTGGTCGTCGTCAACAACCCCGTGGCCGGGCCGTAGACGACGGCAGTGCGAAGTGAGAAGTGCGAAGTGCTAAGTCAACGACAGCGCGGCACTCGGCCGAGCGCGCCCGGTAGTGGTGGTCGTTGCCGTTCACTTATCACTCATCACTTCGCACTTCGCACTGCCGTTTGGAGCACCCATCCATGTCGCCTTCCGACCCCGCCTCCCGTATCGCGGAGTTGACGCAGCTCCTCAACTACCACGCCCACCGGTACTACGTGCTCGATTCGCCGGAAGTCTCCGACGCGCAGTACGATTCCTGGTACCGCGAGCTGCGCGACCTGGAGGAGCAGTACCCGGAGCTGGCGCGTCCCGATTCCCCGACCCAGCGGGTGGGTGCGCCGCCCGCCGAGGCCTTCGGCACGGTGGTCCACGGCGTGCCGATGCTCAGCCTCGACAATGCGTTCAACGAGGCCGAGCTGCGCGAGTTCGACGCGCGGGTGCGGCGCTTCCTCGACCTCGACCCCTCCGCCGACCTGCCCTATGTGTGTGAGCTGAAGATCGATGGCCTCGCGATCTCGCTGACCTACGAGGCGGGCGTTCTGGCCCGCGGCGCGACCCGGGGTGACGGCACGACCGGCGAGGACATCACGCAGAACCTGCGCACGATCCGCAGCCTCCCCCTCGGCCTGCAGGGCTCCCCGCCTGCGCGCGTCGAGGTGCGCGGCGAGGCCTTTCTCTCCAAGACCGAGTTCGAGCGCGTCAACCGCGAGCGCGACGAAGCCGGCGAGCCGCTCTTCGCCAACCCGCGCAATGCCGCTGCCGGCTCCGTGCGCCAGCTCGACTCCTCCATCACCGCCCGCCGCAAGCTGGACGCCTACTTCTACGGCACGGGGCTCCTGGAGGGGCAGGCCCTGACCACCCACGCGGAGGAACTCGACTACCTGCGCAGCCTCGGGCTCCGCGTCAACACCACCAGCCGTCTCGTCTCCTCGGTCGAGGGCGCCCTCGAGTACGTGCACGAGTGGGCCGAGAGGCGCCACGACCTGCCCTACGAGACCGATGGCGTCGTGGTGAAGCTCAACAGCTTCGCCCAGCAGCGCACGGTCGGGGCCACAAGCCACGGCCCCCGCTGGGCGATTGCTTACAAGTTCCCGGCCGAGCGCCAGGAGACGGTCATCGAGGACATTATCGTGCAGGTTGGGCGTACCGGCGCCTTAACCCCGGTAGCCCGCATGACGCCTGTCTTCATCGACGGGAGCACGGTCAGCTCCGCGACGCTGCACAACCAGGACGAGATCGACCGCAAGGACGTGCGCATCGGCGACCGTGTCGTCATCCAGAAGGCCGGCGACATCATCCCCGAGGTCGTTGAGGTCCTCAAGGACGGGCGCGTCGGCGACCCTCCCCGGTTCCGCCTGCCGGCGACCTGTCCCGTCTGCGGCACGCCCGTCGTCCGGGAGACGGGGGAAGTCGTCACCCGCTGCCCCAACCCGAGCTGCCCGGCCCAGATCAAGAACACGATCCGCCACTTTGCCTCGCGCGGTGCGATGGACATCGAGGGGCTCGGACCGGCGATCACCGACCAACTCGTCGATCGCGGTCTCGTGCGGGATGTGTCCGACCTGTACGCCCTCACGAAGGAGCAGATCGCCGCCCTCGACCGCATGGCCGACAAGTCCGCCGACAACCTCATCGGTGCCATCGCGGCCTCGAAGAGCCGCCCGCTGGACCGCCTGCTGTTCGGTTTGGGAATCCGCCTGGTGGGCGCCACCGTGGCGCAGGCGATCGCGCAGGCCTTCGGCTCGCTGGACGCGATCCGCTCCGCCACGGTGGAGGCCCTGTCGGGCACGGAGGGCATCGGCCCCAAGATCGCCGACAGCCTCGTCGCCTACATGGCCTCGCCCGACGCCGAGCGCGTCATCGCCCGCCTCAAGGCGGCGGGCGTCGATCCCCAGATCGAGCGTGCCGCCGCCTCCGACGACTCCCTCGCCAACATGATCTTCGTCTTCACCGGCGCCCTCCGCACGATGACCCGCGACGAGGCCGAAGCCCTCGTCCGCTCCCGCGGCGGCAAGGCCACCGGCTCGGTCAGCAAGAAGACCACCTATGTCGTCGCCGGCGAAGAGGCGGGCTCCAAGCTCACGAAAGCCCAGGAACTTGGCGTCACCGTGCTGTCGGAGGCGGACTTCCGGGAGATGGTGGGGCTGAGTTCCTAAGCGCGTTGCGGGGTGCGATTCTTTTCCGTAGGTAGTCCACCTATGCGACACGACGTTGTCGGTTCCAGTAGGCATCCCATCGACCATTGAGGTCGAGGATACGTAGGT
>VGFC01000114.1 GCA_016869045.1 Armatimonadota bacterium | reverse complement strand
ATTCGCCTGGATGTCGGGGCCCGCCATTGGACCGACGCCCGTCCAGTGCTCATCCCAGTTCCGTCGGCCCACGATGACCGCCTTGCCCGCGAACTTCTGCTTCCCCTCGGCATCCTTCATGGCCAGGACGTCGAGCAGTTGGTACGGCTCGATCACCCCGGGCGGGCCGGCCCAGTTGATGAGCATCGCGTTCCACGACGTCAGGCGCCGCCCTGCCTTCAGGTCGCCGCCGCTCACCAGCTCGATCCCGCCCGGGCTGTCCGCCGCTACCGCCGGACCTCCTCCGCCCAAGGGGGGCAGCAGGTAGATCCCCTCGCCCCTCACCAGGGGAATCCCGTGGCTCCCGGTCGTCAGCGAGCGGCCTTCCTCCACCTCGACGTCCGTCGGGTCGATGTCGTAGAACCGCTGAAACGCCAGGAGAGAGAGGGCCGAGTACTGGTTCCCCGTCTCCTCATCCGGCAGGACCAGGGGGACCGAGCGAACGTCCTGGTTGGGCCGCGAGACCACCGGCGAGCCCACTCCCCAGGTCGCCTTCGCCAGCGCGGCAACCGGCGGCTGTAACGACACGGCGTCGGGGATCACCTTCGTCGTGGCGGCGACGACGACGTTGCCGGCCTCGCGAAACGCCGCCGCCAGCTTCGGGTCCTCGATGTCGCATGGCCGGCTGAACATGAGGTCGAACGTAACGACCTTCGCGCCCCACCGGTGCAGGTCGCGCACCAGCTCCGCGTAGGCGCTGCGGGGTATCTCGCAGCCATCCGGCGGTTGCGGGCAGACGCGCAGATCGGGCCGCTCGCGGTCGTAGGCGGCCGCCTCACCGCCGATGTCGATCACGGCAATGCGGGGGTCGAGCCCCGTCGGCCGCGTCATCCGGAAGAGGCCATCATAGACGCGGACCTCCATGAAGCTGAAGGCCGGAACGAGGGCCGCCAACAGAACCAGGACGATGAACGCGATCGTTGGCGGGCTACCAAGGAAGGCCCGGAAGCGCCGACTTCTCATGCCTGTCTCCGCGATTGCACGCGCCGCGTGACCGCTTCATCAGGGCCGGCGTGCCGTCCGCTACACGCAAACTCGTGCCTCTATTCGGCTTCGGCCGCCGAACACCTTCCCGGAGCAGGCCGGTTCTGCACGAAGAGGACCTCCCGCAGCCGGGCAAAACAGTTTGCAGCCAATTTACCTCGGAGGCAGGTGTGGCTTACATCACAGGCGAATCATAGCCCGACGCAGGCACGCCGCCGAACCAGCAACCGCAGCAGCGGCAAACGTGGATCCCATCGCAGCATCACTTCATAGCAGGGATCAAATCTCTGAATGCGGAATAGGCGCACGCGACGGCGCGTGTCGACTTCGCCTTGGAGGCGCTTGCCTGTCGAGAGGTCCGACACGAACGCGTCGGTGCCGAACAAACCAGCGGAAGAGGGGTAAGGCGACATGAGTCGATCCGGAGTGCGGATCTGTTCCGCCGTGGGCGTGCTGGCGGTGTTCTTGCTGGCCGCCGTTGTCCCGACCTACGCGGGCTACGATAAGTTCTACCGCTTCACGAACTCAACAGGCAGTCCGCAGAACTCGGTCCGCGCCACCATGATGGGGTTAGAGGTCATCGGCGCGCAGTTCACCGACCCCGCCTTCAACCCGTGGGGCTCCGGCACGGCGGGGACCCAGATCGTTGGCGGCGTCTACTGCAGCACCATCGAATGGTCTGGGGCGTCCGCCCTTACCACCGCGATGAAACTCGGGTGGAACTCCACCGACCATAGCCTCCAACTGCGGGACCTTCGCTGGGGAAGCGGCGCGTCGATCACCCCGAGCGTCGATAACAGCAGCGTCCCGGGCGGGGGCGTGCTGGAGCATGTGCCGGGCTGGTACCGGTGGACGATCATCAACGACACCGCGTTCCTCCTGCGCCTCGGGCGACCGGACGGCACCTCCACCGTTGAGGCCGGCAGCTTCGCAGGTCCTTTGGGGTCGGCCGACCTCAGCGTCCTATCCGAGCAGGGCATCTCCGGCGGCATCATCGCCGCGCTTCAGGCCGAGGTGCGCCGCGCCTCCGGCACGCTGATCCCCGCTCCGTCGGCCAACAGCCTCCTGAAGAAGCTGGCCAAGGCGGCCGATGCGCTGAACCTGGCTCTCCGTGCCCTTGAGCAGGGGAACATGACCAGCTTCAACTACTACCGGGCCGCCGCCGTCAAGGCCATGGAGACCTTCGTCTCGGAGCTGCGGACGAGCAACAAGATCCCGCTCGACTACCGGAACTGGCTCGCCGCCAAGGGTGACGAGGCCATCGCCAGGATCAAGGCCCTGCCTCAGGGGGCCATCCCGGCCGGCTACGGCGGGGGCTCCACCATACCGCACACTCTGTACCCCATCGGCGACCCTCGCGGCCCGTCGTCCTTCACCCTCACGATCCCCGATGGCAGCGTGAACGACGGCGACTCACTGGTCATCCACGGCTCCGTGGTGGACCAGACGAACAGCATCATCTACGTGGACTGGGTGGACCGGGTCGAGGTGAAGACCGATCTCGTGTCTCCGGTGCTCACGGTGAGCCCCTCGGCGGCAGACGTGGGCTCGCTCAACGCTCCGCCCGCCACATTCCAGAACCCCAACGACAAGGTCACGGTCACCGTGACGGGCTCGGACATCGGCACGGGCGTTGTGGGTCTGTACGTGCTGGAGGGTCAGGGGACGCCGCCGAACACGATTCCGGGTCTGCCGCAGTACGTGACCGGCAGCCAGGTGCAGCGCAAGTACGGGCTTGGCACCCACTGGCTCGCCGCGGTCGCGAGGGACGGGGCTGGCAACCTCTCGGACCAGAAGGTCGTCAAGGTCCGCGTCATCGACACGAAGGCGCCAACGCTGACGGCGCCCGCCGACGTGACAGCCGAACAGGCGAACCGCAACGGGACGGCGGTGGATATCGGACAGGCGACGGCGACGGACCCCTGGGATCCCGCCCCGGTCATCACGAACAACGCCCCGTCCGTCTTCCCGCTCGGGGTCACGGTGGTGACCTGGAAGGCGACGGACAAGTCGGGCAATATGGTAACGGCGGACCAGACCGTCACTGTGGTTGACACGACGAAGCCCACGCTCACCGTGCCCGCGGCGGTGACGGCAGAGCAGACGAGCGCGGCCGGCACGCCGGTCGCCATCGGCGAGGCAACCGCCACCGACATCTGCGACGCCGACGTCACGATCGCAAACGACGCGCTGAGCGTCTTCCCGCTAGGCGAGACGACGGTCACGTGGACCGCCACGGACGACGCCGGCAACCAGGCGACGGGCACGCAGAAGGTGACCGTCGTTGACACCACGCCACCGGTGCTCACGGTGCCCGCGGCCGTCAGCGCGGAGCAGACGAGCCGTGCCGGAACGCCGGTGGACATCGGGCAAGCGACCGCGACCGACATCTGCGACGCCAATCCCGCCATCGCCAGCAACGCGCCGGCGGTCTTCCCGCTCGGCGCTACCACGGTCACCTGGACGGCGACGGACGCCTCGGGCAATAGGGCGACGGGGACGCAGGAGGTGACGGTCGTTGACACCACGCCGCCGGACCTGACGGTGCCGGCGGACATCCGGCAGGAGCAGACGAGCCTGGCCGGGACGGAGAAGGTGAACCTCGGCACGGCGACGGCCACCGACATCTGCGATGCCGACGTCGCAATCACGAACAACGCGCCGGCGACCTTCCCGCTGGGCACGACGGTGGTCAAGTGGACTGCGACGGACGATTCCGGCAACAAGGCCACGGGCGCGCAGAGGGTCACGGTCGTTGACACCACCCCGCCGACCCTCGTTGTCCCGGCGAACATCAGCAAGGAGCAGACGAGCCTGGCCGGGACCCCGGTGGACATCGGGCAAGCGACAGCGACCGACATCTGCGACGCCGCTCCGGCCGTCGCGAACGACGCGCCGGCGGTCTTCCCGCTGGGCGAGACGACGGTGACCTGGACCGCGACGGACGACTCGGGCAACCAAGCCACCGCGAAGCAGACGGTGACGGTCGTGGATACCACGCCGCCCGCGCTCGCGCCCTTGGCGAACCTGAGCGTTGAGCAGACGGATCGGGCCGGGACACCGGTGACGCTGACGGCGCCCGGAGCAACAGACATCTGCGACCGCGATCCGGTCGTCGCCAGCAATGCCCCGGCGGTCTTCCCGCTGGGCGAGACCACGGTCACGTGGACTGCGACGGATAGCTCCGGCAACAAGGCGACCGCCACGCAGACGGTCACCGTCGTGGACACGACGTCTCCGACCCTCACCGTTCCGGCGGACGTGGCCGGCGTTGAGCAGGCGAACCGCGATGGGACGGCGGTCGCCATCGGCACAGCAACCGCGACCGACATCTGCGACGCGGCTCCGGCGGTCACCCACAACGCGCCGGCGGTCTTCCCACTCGGTGCGACCACGGTCACCTGGACGGCGACCGACGCCTCGGGCAACAAGGCGACGGGGGCACAGAAGGTCACTGTCGTGGACACCACAGTGCCCACGATCCAGACCTTGACGGCGAACCCGAACGCCATCTGGTCGCCCAACCACAAGATAGTCACGGTGACGGTCACTGCCGTTAGCACCGACGTCTGCGACGCAGCGCCGACCTGCAAGATCAGCCGTATCGAGTGTCCCCAGGGAGGCGCTTCGCAGATCACCGGGGACCTGACCGTGAAGCTGGACGCCTGGCGCGACCCCCAGACCCCGGATGGCCGCCTCTACACGATCCACGTCATCTGCACCGATGCCTCCGGGAACAAGTCGGCGGAGAAGACCGTGGAGGTGAGGGTGGCCCACGACCAGGGCACGGACAAACCGTTCGGCGCGGCAGCGGTCAGCAGCCTGTCGGCCGTTCCGACGCCCGCCGGTGCGCAGATCGTCTTCGCGCTCGGCGCGCCCTCGCAGGTCACGGTGACTGTAATGAACCTCGCCGGCCGCCCGGTGCGCACCGTGTGTGACGCGAAGACGTTCGACGCCGGGATGAACACCCTCACCTGGAACGCGCAAGCCGACAATGGGTTGCGCGTGCCCAGCGGCATCTACCTCATCAGCCTGACGGCGAACTCGCCGGACGGCACGACCAGCCGCGCAATCAGCCCGCTGCGGCTTGACCGGTAGACGCGCGGCCACTGACGTTCACCCTCGGGGCCCAGCCTGCGATCAGGCTGGGCCCCGCGATTCGGTGTGGCCGGGGGATGGAGCGAGGGCCGTCTCCCCGGAACCTCGTGCTCCCGCCGCGGGTTGCTTCCTCTGCAGGGCCCGGTGGGTGGTTTGGCGCCGCTGCGAACCGTTGCGAAATCGTTACACGGCGGTCCGGCCAACGCCGAAGGGCAGCCCAAGTGGCCCGGCGAACCGAGCGTCTGCGGCATGGGCGCCGTCGGCGTGAAGTTCCGCTCTGTGTGTTTCCTGCCTCGACAGTGGGCTCCGGGAAGGACACCGGAATGGCAGTCGCTCTTCGGGAGACCGTGGGCGCCGTTGCGCTGACCGATCCGGGTCTGGCGTGGGCGCGCCGTCGCGCCCGCGTGGACGGCAAGTTCCTCGCCGTGGGCGACCGGCGGCTCCGCCTGCAGGGGGTGACGTACGGCCCGTTTGCCCCCAATCCGCAAGGCGAGCCGTTCCCCGCGCCCGGGCGCGTCGCCCGCGACTTCGCCCTGATGCAGGGCGCCGGGGTGAACTCGGTCCGCACCTACTGCACGCCTCCGGAGTGGTTCCTGGACCTGGCCGATGAAGCGGGGCTGTCCGTCTTCATGGACATCCCGTGGGCCAAGCACCTGTGCTTCCTGGATGATCGCGAAGCCTGCGCGCAGGCCAGGGAGGCCGTGCGCCGGGCGGCAACGCGCGGGAGCACGCACCCCAGCGTGGTCGCGTACAGCATCGGCAACGAGATTCCCCCGGACGTCGTCCGCTGGCATGGGAAGCGGCGGATCGAGCGGTTCCTGGAGCAGTTGGCCGACGAAGCTCGGCAGGCCGACCCGGGCGGCCTCATCACCTACGCCAGCTTCCCGCCCACCGAGTACCTCGAGCTGCCCTTCCTGGACTTCGTGACCTTCAACGTCTACCTGCACGACCTCGGGGCCTTCACCCGCTACCTCTCCCGACTCCACAACCTCGCCGGCGACCGGCCGCTGGTGCTCGGGGAGTTGGGGATGGACTCGCTGCGTGAGGGCGAAGGCGCTCAGGCGAGCTTCCTCGCCGGTCATCTCCGCGAGGCCGTGCTCTCCGGCGTCGCCGGCACGTTCGTCTTCTCGTGGACCGACGAGTGGTACACGGGCGGGCACCCGATCGACAACTGGGCCTTTGGGGTTACGCGCGCCGACCGGTCGGCCAAGCCCGCCCTCGACGCTCTCAGCGAGGTCTACGCCAGCCGGCCCTGGGAGCTGCTGGAGGAGGTCCCGCGTGTCTCCACAGTGGTCTGCTCGTACAACGGTGCGAGCACGCTGGAGCAGTGCCTGACTTCGCTTCGCGCCGTGGACTACCCCGACCACGAGGTGATCCTGGTCGATGACGGCTCGACCGACGGCACGCGCGAGATCGCGGCGCGCTTCCCCGACGTGCGTACGGTCCATCAGCCCAACCAGGGGCTGAGCGTTGCGCGGAACGTCGGCTTGGCCGCCGCCACCGGGCAGGTGATCGCCTACACCGACTCCGACTGCTACGCCGACCCGGACTGGCTCACGCTGCTCGTCCACCGCCTGCAGTCGTCCGACGCCGCAGCCGTCGGCGGCCCCAACCTGACCCCGGAGGACGGCCGCCTCGCCGCCTGCATCGATGCTTCGCCGGGCCAGCCCACTCACGTGCTGGAGGACGACCAGGTCGCCGAGCACATCCCGGGCTGCAACATGGCCTTCCGCCGGGAGGCCCTGGAGGGTATCGGGGGGTTCGACGCGGTCTACACCCAGGCGGGCGACGACGTGGATGTCTGCTGGCGGCTGCAGGAGATCGGGCAGTGGATTGCCTTCGCCCCCAGCGCCTTCGTGTGGCACCACCGCCGCCAGACGCCCCGCGCCTACCTGCGACAGCAACTCGGCTATGGGAGAGCCGAGGCCCTGCTTCGGCTGAAGCACCCCGAGCACTTCAACCATCGCGGGGATGGCAAGTGGCGGGGCACCCTCTACGGCCGCCGTGGGGCGGACCTGAGGCTGGGGCGCCCCCTCATCGTTCGCGGCAAGTTCGCCGCGGGGCTCTTCCAGTGCCTTTACGACACAGGCGGCAACCACTGGGCCGCCCTGCCCGGCACGTTCGAGTGGCACCTGCTGATCGGGCTGGCGGTGCTGGCGGGCTTCCTGTGGCCGCCGGCCTGGGCAGTGGCCGCCGGGCTGTTGGGCCTGTCGGGGACCGTTGCGCTCCTGCGGGCAGCGCAGGCCGACCTCCCCGCACGCCATGACGGTGTCGTGTCGCGCGCGCTGGTGGCGCTGCTCTCGTACGCCCAGCCCCTTGCGCGCTCCTGGGCGCGCTACGCGACGCGGCTGCGGGTCTATCGTGTCCCGGGTCGAGACGGACTCGTGGGTGCCCTCCGCCCGACGCTTCGCATACCTCTCACCGGCCGCGCGACCGCCGAGTACTGGACCCAGGAGTGGCGCGACCGGTCCGAGGTCCTCGAGCGCTTCGTGGCCCGACTCGCGGACGAGGGATGGACGAGGACGGTTGACCCCGTGCAGGCGACGTGGGACCTGCTCGTCCACTGCGACCGCTGGACCGCCGTCCGCGTGCGTACCGCCCAGGAGGACCATGGCAGCGGGCGCCGCCTGCTGCGCGTTCGCTATCGCGTGCGCCCAACCAAGCTGGCGCTGGTCGTCGGCGCTGTCGGCGTCCTCGCCGGCGCTGCCGGCTTGCTCCTCGCCTCGACGCCGGCGGCCCTCTGCGGCGCCGCACTGGTCGTCACAACGGCCCTGTGCTGGTGGCGCGGCGCCGGGGCCGCGTCAGCGGTGGCGGCCGTATTCGCCGATGTCACCGCGAAGCTCGGGTTCACGCCCTGCGGGCGCGCGGACGAGCCAACCCAACTCCCAACCGCGAGCCGCACCCCCGTGTTTCGAGACGTGGCATCGAGCATCGGCCAGCCCGCGGACGACCCTTCGCAGCGCCGACTGCCGGTTGGATAGGCCGGCCCTCGAGGGTGCGGCAGCACGGTGCGTCATGGACCAAGGCACGCTCGTCATTGGCTGGTTCAGCTTCGAGCTCATGGGGGCCACTGCCGGCGACCTGATCGCCAAGGACATCGCCTGCGGGTGGCTCAGGAAGGCCGGCGTCGAGCCCCACGTCGCGGTGTTCCGGCCTGCGGGCCCGCGTGAGATCGCGACCGACGAGGTCGTCCCCGAGCGGTACGACACGCTGGTGTTCGTGTGCGGCCCGATCGGCGACGGACCGCCGCTGAACGCGTTCCTCGACCGCTTCCCCCACGCCCGCAAGCTCGCCCTCAACGTCTCCCTGCTGCAGGAGCGCGCCGAGTGGAACCCCTTCGCGGCCATCATCGAGCGCGATAGCACCGAGCGCACCAACCCCGACCTCACCTTCGCCGCGCCCGACGCCACCGTGCCCGTCGTCGGGCTCATCTATGTGGGAGCACACCGGGACTTCCCCGCGCAGCGCCACGACCTTGCCGAGAAGGCGTTTGAGGAGCTACTGGCCGGGCGGGACGTTGCGGTCGTGCCCATCGACACTCGTCTGGATGTCAATGAACACGGTCTCTGCACTCCGGCGCAGATCGAGTCACTCATCGCGAAGATGGACGCCGTGCTCACGACCCGCTTGCATGGCGCCGCGTTCGCCCTGCGACGCGGGGTCCCGCCAGTGGTCATCGATTCCATGCCTGGCGGCACTAAGCTCTGGCGCCAGATGCGGCGGATCGGCTGGCCGCTCACCTTCCACGTCGGCGACCTGGACCGCGACAGGTTGGCCGCCGCCCTCGACTTCGCGGTCACGCCGGAGGCGCGCAGACTCGCGCAGCAGTGCGCGGCGAACGCACGCCAGGCCGTCGTTGCCGTCGAGCAGGAGTTCCTGGCCGCTGTGGGAGGGGCTTCCACGCCCAGCGTTCGGGGCTGACCCCCCTACAACACACCATGCCTCGCAAGGCACTGGCGTGCCTGCAGGGAGGACGGACGTGCAGATCACGGAACTGACGGCCTCCATCGTGGCGGGGGTGGCTCGCGCGCAGGCCCTCGTGAGCTGGGACGACGCCGACAGGCCCCCTGTACGGCTGTTCGTTGAGGTCGGTGCGGGCTTCCGGGAGGGCTTCGCGCCCGACCCCAACGGGTTCCTAGTCGCTGCCTTCCTTCCCGCGTGGCACGCCGGTGAGCGGCGCGTAACGGTCGAGGGCTCTCTCTGCCCGGTGCTGAGAGACAACCTGGGTGCCGTGACGGCCACGCTGCAAGCTTGGTACCCCGAACTGGGCCCGCCGCCTACGGTCTCACCTACGCACGGCTACGAGGTGCGCCGCCCGGCGCGAGGACAGGCGGTCTCGCTCCTATCCATGGGGATCGACTCCCTGGCCACCCTCCGAGCCAATCAGCTCAACCTACCCGCGGCCCACCCAGCCTCGATCAGGGCCGTGCTCCTTGTTGACCTCATCCGCGGGCCGGGCCTCTCCCAGGACGAGACTGCACACCAGCATCGCAAACGGCTCGCTGGCGCGGCGGAAATCGCGGCCGAGTCCGGCCTGGATGCGATCTCGGTGCGCACAAACGTGCTGGACCTCGATGGCGACGGTTGGTTCTTCACCTACAAGTGGCACGGTGCCGCGTTCGCCTCGATGCCCTACTTCCTCAGCGGGCGCTTCAGCAGGGCCTACCTCGCCGCGAGCGACCATGCGCCTCCCGCGAGTGGGTGGGGCTCACACCCGTTGCTCGACACGCACTACAGTTGCGCTCACATGCAGATTGAGCACCACGGCACCCACATGCGTCGCTTCGAGAAGGTAGCACTGGTTGCGGAATGGCCTGTTGCCCTGCGGAACATCCTCGTCTGTCAGGGCAACGACAGCGGATCGGCAAACTGCGGCGCCTGCGAGAAGTGCATCCGGACCATGACGGCCCTCGCAGCTCTCGGGAAGCTGGGTCAGAGTCGCTCGTTCGCTCGCAGTGACGTCACGCCGGAGCTGCTGAGCACCGTCATCGAGTATGGTATGGTACGAAGCCACGATGTCGCGGAGTACTACGTGGAGATGGTCGAAGCTCTCGCGGAACGCGGGCGCACCGACCTCGCGACCGTGATCAGGAGGCTGGCTGACTCGATCGACGACTCGACTCCAGGAGCGGACGGGGCGCTCACCGAACTCGCAGCGATGCTGCCAAAGGGGGCCTCGCTGATCCTGGTTGAGGATGGCCGGTTCCACGGCCCGGTGGACGGAGTGCCGAAGGCGCGCTACTGGGGGCCGCCCTCCGACGATGCCACGGCGATTCGCGAACTCGAATCGCTGCGCGCATGCGGTGCACGGCTTCTTGCCTTCCGGCCCTCCTCCTTCTGGTGGCTGGAGCACTACCCGCGCCTCGCCGAGCACCTCGTCGCCTACGAGCGACTCCCCGACGATGGGCGGCTGATCGCCTTCGACCTGCAGTCCGCCGGAGGCCGGCCATGAGCGCGGGCCTGCGTCTCGTGGTTCTCGGGATGATGGGCCGCTGTCCGTTCGGCGGCCAGACCTGGCTCTACCTCAACTGGCTTCGCGGGTTGCGCGCTCTCGGCCACGACGTCTGGTACGTGGAGGACGACACGGTCTGGCCCTACGACCCCGAGCGAGAGACGGTGACCGATGACTGCGTCTACGCCCTGCGCCACATCCGCGACTGCATGGACCGCATCGGGCTCCCCGACCGCTGGGCCCTCCGGCTCGCGGGTCGCCCCGATGCCTGCTGGGGCCTGTCCCCGCAGGACCTCGCGACGCTCTACGCCTCCTGCGATGCCCTGCTGAACATCGTCGGCGCGACCGGCCTGCGCGACGAGCACCTCACCGCGCCCTTGCGCGTGTACGTGGAGACCGATCCGGTGACCGCCGAGCTCCGGCTGGCCGCCGGCGACGCCCACACGCGCGAGGCCTTCGCGAACCACCATGTGCTGGCAACCTATGGCGAGAACTACGGCGGCGAAGACTGCGGCGTCCCGCTCAACGGACTCGACGCCAAGTACCGCACGACCCGCCAACCGATCGACCTCGATCTGTGGCCGATGGCCTTCGATCCCCACGCACGCTTCTTCACGACCATCGGCAACTACCGGCAGGACGGCAGTGACGTCGAGTACCGAGGCGAAACGTATCGCTGGAGCAAGCACCACGAGTGGGGGAAGTTCATGGACCTGCCCACCCGCACGCCTCAACCCTTCGAAGTCGCACTGAAGGTGGACGATCCGGGCGACCAGGCCAGGCTGATGGCGCACGGCTGGCGGGTCATCTCGCCGTTGGCTATGTCGCTGGGCATCTTCGGCGCGTACCCGGAGTTCATCCGTCGTTCTCGCGCCGAGTGGACGGTCGCGAAGGACCAGAACGTGCGCCTCCGCAGCGGCTGGTTCAGCGAGCGCGATGCGTGCTACCTGGCCTCCGGCAAACCGATCGTAGCGCAGGATACCGGCTTCAGCAACCTCCTGCCCACGGGTGAGGGCCTGTTCGCCTTCTCGACGATGGAGCAAGTCCTGGCCGCGATCGACGCCATCAACGCCGACTACACTCGGCACTGCCGCGCCGCGCGTGCCATCGCCGAGGAGTACTTCGAGGCCCGCAAGGTGACGGCGCGCCTGCTGGCCAACGTCGGTCTGTCGTAACCGTCCCCGGGGGCCACGCCGCCATCCCGGGGTACCTGATCTTCAACGCCGACGACCTCGGGGCCGCAACCGCGGTCAACGACCTGGTGCAGCCCCTCGGCGTGCCCCTGCGCGGCGACGGAAGCGTGCGCTTCGTGAGCGGCTTCTACGCCCAGTGGGAGTGGCAGGTCACGGACCTCGAGCACGTGAGCGTGGCCTCGCTGCAGCGGATGCTCCGTGAGGAGGTGGGGGAGGGGTGGACGGAGTTCTCCTGCCATCCGGGCTATGTCTCGCCCGACTACCGCGCCGTCTATCTGGCTGAACGGGAAGCCGAGGTCCGCACCCTCACCGACCCTCGCATCCGCGAGACCCTCGCCGAGCTAGGCATCCGCCTCGTCAGCTACGCCGACTACCCGGCGCTCATTCACCAGCACCGCCCCAACCCGCCGGTCCTCTGAACCGGAATCCGCGACCCCCGTCTGCAACGCCCTCATGTAGGGGCGCTATTCATGGCGCCCGCTCGTGTAGGGGCGCGATTCATCGCGCCCGAGGCTCGGCATCGCGGACTGCTCCGTAGCCCTTCACACCTCGTCGGACAGCCTCACGACCGCCTTGATGACCTCGCGGGCCTTGACGGCGGCGAGCGCGGCGTTGATCTCCTCCAGGGGGAAGATGCGGTCGAGGTCACAGAAGTTGCGCGCATCGAGCAGGCCGCGTCGGATGAGCTTCACGATGTGCGCGTGGGTGTCACCCTCGGCGTAACCGTAGCTGGCGAAGGTGAAGCCGCCGGCGACCTTCGTCGGTGTCAGCATCACCTTGCCGTAGTCGTCGATTCCGTAGATCGCGGCCGCGCCTCGCGCGCGCAGCAACGGCAGGCAGCGGTCGAGCTGCCCCACCTTGCCTACTGCATCGATCACGAGGTCGAGGTCTGCCGGCCCCTGTGCCCGCACCGCCGCGACGAGGTCCTCCTCGCGGTAGCTCACGAAGTGCGTCGCTCCTGCTCGCCTCGCGTCCGCCTCGCGCTGCGGACTGCCGACGACGCACACGGCCTCCGCCAGCAGGTTCGCCGCGTGGTTCGCGAAGGCCAGCCCGTTGCCGCCGGTGCCCATCACGAGCACCTTGTCTCCGGGCTTCACCCCGATCCGCGTCAGGAAGCTGAAGGTCTCCCGCCACGTGATGATCATCGTGCTGGCCGCGGGGTCGAAGTCCGGCGGCAGCGCCCAGTGGGTACCCGGCGTGAACTCCGGCGCAACGCCGTCCTCCTGCATCGCCCGCCAGTCCTGCACCAGCCCGCGTTCCGCGTAGCCGCCCCAGTGCACGCGCAGGTCGGGCGTCGCGCGGTTCACCAACCTCGTCACGAGATCACCGACCTGAAAGTGGCGCACCCTCGGCCCGCACGCCAGCACACGGCCGATGCTCTCATGCCCGAGGATCGTCGGGAACTCGACCCCGAACAGCGGATGACCGTTCAGCAGATGCAGGTCCGTGCCGCTGCACGTCGCGCCATACAGCCCCGCGCACAGGCAGTCATACTCACCCATGGCGGGCTCCGGCGCCTCCCGCACCACCAGCCTCCCTCGCTCCTCAGCTACGGCAGCTCTCATCCGTTCACCTCGCTGTTGGGAGGGGCCGCATGGCCGCAGGCCATCCGGCCCGCCGTCCTGAGTCTCGTGTATCTTGGGGAACAAGCAGCGAACTCGTGGGGCGGGCATTCTTGCCCGCCAATGGCCCGTGGCGGGCAAGAATGCCCGCCCCACGAGTTTCCCTACCTACATACCTACACGAGACTCAGTAACTCGCAACTCCCGGCCCTCGGTACCCCGGGTTCCCCAGTTGACACCCGAATGGCTCGCCGAACGGCCGGAACGGAACCATGTCACCGATCTCCTCCAGCCGCTCCATGATGTCCTCGGGCAGCGGCCCGGCCTCGACCGCGGCGACGTTCATCTCCACTTCCTCCGTCGATCGCGCGCCCATGAGGGTCGTGTGAATCCGCGGATCGGAGATGACCCAGCGGATCGCGAGGTCGGTCAGCGGCATCCCCAGCTCATCCACGAGCGCATAGAGCGCCAGCATCTGCTCCCGCCGCGGAGCGCTCAGCCACGCCGGCGGGTTGGCGAGTTGCTCATCGAAGCGCCGCGCGAGCCAGCCCTGCTGCAGCGGCGAGCCGATGACGAGCCCCATGTTCTGCCTGATCGCCTCCGGGATCACGGAGATCGCGGCTTCCCGCCACAGGAGGCTGTAGTTGAAGGCGGTCAGGACCACATCGAACTGCCCGGTCGCACAGATGCGCGCGAGGATGTACGGCGTCGTCCCGCCGAGGCCCGTGAAGCGCACGAGCCCCTCGGCCTTCAGCTCCGCCAGCACCTCGCTGACCGGCCCCGTGAAGTCCTCCCAGTTCGTCCACCAGTCGTGCTGTCCGGGGCGGTCGGGCTCGTGGATCATCAGGATGTCCACGGCCTCGCGCTTCAGCAGCCGCAGGCTCTCGGCGAAGGAGAACTTCAGCCCATCCACGTCCTGCGCATTGAACGGTTCCGGCCGTCCGCCGAGCTTGGTCGATAGGATGTACGGTTGCGTGACACCCTCCAGAGCCTCCCCCAGAACCTCCTCGCTGTCGAGGTAGCCCGGCGCCGTATCGACGTAGTTCACGCCCAGCTCTAGCGCCCGACGCACCGCCGCACAGGCCTGCTCCCTCCCGCCCCCGATCCTCGACACGAACAGCCCGCCCATGGAGAGGACGCTCACGTCCAGCTCGGTGCGCCCAAGCGTGCGATACTCCATGCCGATCCCTCCCACTCGAAGATGCGCCGCCGTGCCGTTGCTGGGACCGCGCGCACCCTTGCGCGCATGCCGTTGCTGGGAGCGCCGGCACCCTTGCCGGCAGCGGTGGCAGCCGTAGCCCCTACCGCCCCACCAGCCGCACGTCTCCCCATGCCGCCCAGTCGCAGTTGTTCGAGCCCACGCTGTCGGTGACGAGGCTCAGGAGGACCGGCTTGCCCGCCCACGGGGCGAGATCGACGGCGCCCTCCTTCCAGCCATTCGGATACGGCATCGGCAAGTGCCAGAGCGACTGGCCGTTCACCTGCACCTCGAAGGCCACCGGCCCGCCGCCCTTCCGAACCTGAGCGTGGAAGCGCAGTTGCACCGGCTCCGTGGGCAGTTGCAGGCACCAGTCGAGAGCCGTCCGGCCGGAGTCGGGCGGGTGGCCGCTGATGGTCTTGCACGGCGTCCCGTCCACTTCGTCGGCGCCGACGGTGCCGCTGCCCCACACGGAGCCCTCGTGCAGAATGCCCCCCGACGTGCTGCCGATGATGAAGGGCAGCTCTGCCAGATCACTGCCGGCCGCGGCGGGTGTTGTCTCGAACAGCAGCCCGAACGGCTGAGGGCGCGGAAGCTCGATGTCGAGCAGCGTGCCGCCCTCGGTCGGGTGAGCGGCGGCGACGCGGCCCGGCTGATCGGCGTCGCCGAAGCAGGCCTCCCCGGCTCCGTGCGGGCTGAAGGCTTGGAGCTTCAGCAGCTGACCTTCGGCGCTGCCCAGGCTGATCACGCGCGGCTGGCCCCACAGCGCCCAGTCCCAGCCGGCCTCGTTGTCAGGGCCCGGGCCGGTGGCCAGCCCGACAATGATCGACTTCCCGGCGTACGGGGTGAGGTCCACCTGCCGGCGCCCCCACTTCCCGCGCAGCCAGTGCTCGCGGAAGACCTCCCTCTGATCCACGGAGACGACGAAGGTCACGCCGTCGCTCATCGGCTGCTTCGCGTCGGTCTCGACCTGCGTAGCGTCGGTGAGGTCACCGAGTCCGATGGCGAACCGCAGTACCGTCCGGCCCTCCGCCGGCACCGTGACTGGGAACTCGCCATAAGTCAGCCCGCCCAGCTTGCCCCCCTGCCAGGGAGGGTGCGCGCTGATGGACGGCAGCGCCTCGCCGCCGGAGGCCCCCGGGCCCGCGCTGAAGTTCGCGCCGGCGCTGATCGGCTCCTGACGGCCCTCGACCAGAATCCCGGCCGCGGCCGACGCTGCGGACTCGACGAAGTCTGCAATCACCGCCGTCTGGCCCCCGAGCCGGAAGAGCGCCCGCCGCGCGTTGTCCCGCACCTCCTGCACGATGATCGGCGCGCTCGCCGATAAGAGGTGCAGCGCCTTCGGGTCGAGGGTCTGCGCGGCGAGCGGGTAGCGCCGTTCGGGATCGAGGCCGAACAGGTGCGCTCCATCGAAAGCGCGCCAATCCGCAACCGACCCCGGCCCATCGTACGTGTTCACCTTGCTGAGCAGCGCCCAGACGGGGTCGCCCGGCGCGCTGCGAGGCGCGAGCCGACGACCCGGGGGCGTGTCGAACACGGCGCTGATCGCCCCGTCGGCGCCCCGCCAGGCGAGCAGCTCCTCCGGCCACCGGGCCTCCTCCGGCGCAGGCATGAGGCGCTGTTGCTGGAAGTACGCGGCCTCCCGCAGCACGAAGTCCGTGCCTCCATTGGCGGGGTCGAGCGGCCCGTCGAGGCTCAGCGTCGGCCAGCCGCCGAGGGCGTCGAAGAAGTCGTGGTGCGTCAGGAAGGCAGGCAGCGAGGTCGCCTGGGACGGCAAGCCGAGGTGCCCATACAGCCCGCAGAACGGCGCGAAGACCGTGCTGCGGATGGGGTGCAGGCCCATGCCGGGCGTGGGGCTCACCCAGAACGGCTCGCCCAGTTGCGCGAAGGAGCACGCGAGGAGCGTCTCGTTCAGTCCCTCCGTGCCGAGCGCGACGCCCGGCAGCGCCGCCTGCAGCTCCTGCAGGTAGACCTCGACACCAAGCGCGCAGGTCATCCCCTCGACGTCGCCATCGTGCGTCGAGACGATCACCGGGAAGTCCAAGTGCAGGGCGTCGAAGCGCACCTGCTCCCAGGCGCGCCGGAAGTGGTCGATCAGGAACCGCCGCACTTCCGACGACGCGGGATTGAGGCAGTAGATCTGGCCCGGGTGGTCGGGTCGGTCCAAGTACCAGCCGACCTTCTCGCCGCCGACCCGGCTGGTCTGCACGTACTGCTCCACCTGCGGCAACTCCGGGCTCTTCGGGCCGATGCCGACCAGGTTCCCGTGCGGCATGACCCGAAAGCCCAACTCCTGCGCGGCGCGGCACCACTCGACGAACCCCTCTCGCGGCTCGTAGTCAGGGTAGAGGACATCGTAGGGGAGCTTGCGCCAGCCGGGGACATACAAGAGCGTCTGGCGCGGGTCCACCTTCGCCGCCAGCCCGCGCAGGTCGTCCACCGTCACGTCGTTGGATACGCGCACGACCAGGCGGATGTCCTGTATCCACTCCGGCTGCCGGCGCGCAACGGGGGTGAGGTCGAGGGCCCGCTCCATGCGCGAGCGATACGCGAGCGCCGGGACCTGCCAGTCGCCCTGGTAGGCCTGCACTCGCCACACGGGCGACGTGACCTGCCGCGCCGCCTCGTAGGCGTCTCGCGTCTCCGCGCCGAAGCTCAGCGTCGTCTCGCGCCCGAACCGGCGCACCTCGACGCTCTTGAACTGCGCCTCCGCGTCCTCCGCCCAGACGGTGAACCCGCCCTTCTCCCCCTGCAGCACGATGAGCGCCGCCTGCCAGTTCCCCGGCCACGATAGCGGCAGCGCGCCCGGCCCGCGGAGTGCGTCGATCGTGCAGCCCCCGTTGGCCGGCACCACGATTCGCGTCCGCGCCGCATCGATGCCCGCGATGCCCCAGCAGGCCGACAGCAGTTGCGGCCTCTCGCGCTCGCCGGACTCACGCACGGTCAGCGCGCCGTCCGTCTCGATCCCGAGGTCGAGCGTGAGGCGGGCCGTCGCATCGCCCGCGAGCCCTCGCAGGCTGATCCGCGCGCCCTCGCCCTCGCGGGTCACTGCGACCTGGGTCGTCGCGTCCGCCGAGCTGAACCCCTCGGCGTCCCTCAGCGCCGCCGCGGCCTGCGACTCGCCGCGCGCGACGAACAGGCTATCCCCTCCCGTGCGGTTCTCGAGCGCAACGAGCGTACCGTCGCGGAAGGTCGCCCTCAGCGTTGGCGTCGTGACCGTCAGACCGCGCCCATCGGGCGCCACCTCCCACTGCCCCCAGGCCGCTGAGACCCCAAGCGCCATCGGCAGAACCGCCAGCCATATCAGCCTCATGATCGCGCTCCTCCCTCGTCGCTGCTGCCGTGTCAGTCGTTGCCGTTCGTGCAATGCCGTTGCCCCGTCGTCCGTGCCTGCGGGTCACCAGACCCGAAACTCGAAACCCGAAACCCTCACCTCCGCGTCCAGTCGATCTTCATCTGCTCCCGCGCGCCCCTGGCCTCGACGATCGGCCACGACGCCCGCAGCTCGTCTTCGTACGGGCCGATCTTGTCCACCGGGATCGGCTCGAACCCCATGGCCAACGCCGGCGAGCCGGGCTTCAGCCGGTAGTCTCCGGCGGCGCGGTCCACGAACTGCGGGTCCTCGACCACCGAGTGCTGATCCAGCCCCAGTGCCTGCCACGCCTCCCACTCCGTGAGGGCCACCGCCTCCTTCAGTTCCACCTCGTCCACCCAGATCGTCCCGGTGCCCTGCGAGACGTCGATGCGGATGCGGAGGGTCTCCATCCCCTCCTTCCAGTCCGGGTCCCCCTGCGCCGGGAACCGGAAGAGGACCTCGACGCGCTGCCACTCGGACCCCGCGTTGAGGCTTGCGCTCCTGCCCCACCAGAACTCGTTCGGGCTGTAGGCCTGCGCGATGAGGGCGCAGCGCGTGTCCCGCTCGGCCGCCTTGATGTTGGCGCTCAGCCGGTACGTCTTGCCGGGTGTCAGCGGAATCTCGGGCGTCACGAAGTTCGTGCACAGCGTCTGCCCGCTCGCGTCCTTGACGGTTCCCCGCCCCTCGATCCGGACGGACTTCTCCCCGGCGAAGTGAACCTCCGTGTCCACGCCGGCCCAGGAGTCGTTCGGCCGCACCTGCCACTGCCAGTTCGTCGGCAGTTCCCCCGGGTCGCCCTCCTCGAAGCCCGGGTTCGGCGTCAGGTTGGGGCCGGTCGTCTCCTTGATCGCAGTCACGCCGGTCAGGATCGGCGCTCCGTCGTGCCAGATCACGTTGTAGTCGGATTCCGTCTTGTCG
>VGFC01000113.1 GCA_016869045.1 Armatimonadota bacterium | reverse complement strand
GATTCGCGCGCGGTTCGCCTGAGCGCACATGCAGTGAACACGGCCCGCCGGTCGCACGGCCGGCGGGCCGCGGCGTTCTGCCGGACAGGGACAGGCAGGAATGCCTGTCCTCCAACGGCTCTAGCGAACGGAGGACAGGCAAGAATGCCTGTCCTCCGAAAGGGCGGGAAGGGAGGTTCGGATCGGGGAGGAAGCACGCGGGTGATCCGGCCATCCGAGGTGAGACATGCACGTGCTGAAGGGCGAGTTGCCCGACCTGTTCCGGTTCACCGATAGCACCCGCGTGCGGTGTGTCGAGGATTGGGGGCACCGCCGCGAGGAGCTGCGCGAACTCATCCAGACCGTCGAGTACGGGCATCTCCCTCCGCCGGCGGCGGTGCGCGGTGAGCTGCTGCATCCCCACCAGTTCGCGCTGCCGGACTCCGCCAGCGTCGATCACCTCACGTACCGGCTGAACATCGAGGGCGGCGAGCGGCCCTTCTGGTTCATGCTGCACCTGTTCGTGCCGAAGGGCGAGGGCGGGAAGCGGCCGGTGGTCATCAACGGCGACGGCTGCTGGCAGTACGTCACCGATGAGGTCAGGGCCGAGGTCCTGCGGCGAGGCTACACTCTCGCGACATTCAACCGCACCGAGATCGCCCCTGACGCCTACCGGTCCGAGCGGGATAGCGCCCTGTACACCGTATTCCCGGGTGGCGATTTCGGCGCCCTCGCGGCGTGGGCGTGGGGCTATCACCGAGTCACTGACTTCCTGCTGACCCAGGAGGCGGTCGATCCAGAGCGCATCGCGGTCGTGGGGCATTCGCGCGGCGGGAAGACGGTGCTCCTCGCGGGAGCGATGGACGAGCGGATCGCGCTCACCGCGCCGAACAACTCGGGGAGCGGCGGCGCCGGCTGCTTCCGTTGGCAGGGCGAGGGCTGCGAGAAGCTCGAAGACGGCGTGCGGATGGTGCCGTACTGGTATGCGCCCCGCCTGGCGGAGTACATCGGCCGGGAGCAGGACCTGCCCCTCGATCAGCACGCGGTGAAGGCGCTCGTTGCGCCGCGGGCACTGCTCTCCACCGAGGCACTGGGGGATGTGTGGGCCAATCCCTCGGGCACGTACCAGACCTACGCCGCAGCGAGGGAAGTCTACCGGTTCCTCGGCGCGGAGGAGCGGATTGGGATCTGGTACCGGGAAGGGGACCACAACCACGGCCTCGAGGACTGGAAGGCGTTTCTGGACTTCGCGGACTGGCGGTTCAGCGGAGTCGCAGCCCCTTGCCGCTTCGACGTGAACCCCTTCCCCGACCTGTCGCCGGCGTTCTCCTGGTCGGCGCCGGAGCAGCGCGAGCAGTAGATCGGAGGCTTGTCTTGAGCAGCCAACTGACCGTCACCGTCGGGCACGCCGACGCGGACTTCGTGGGCTCCGACCACCTGGCACTGCAGGCCGCGGTCGAGTACATCACGCGGCTGGGGGGCGGGACGGTCCGCGTCCTGCCGGGCAGATTCGAGATGGGCAACTCGCTGTTCGTGCGCAGCGGCCTGCGGATCGTGGGGTCGGGTGAGGAGACGATCCTGCGCAAGTGCACCTCCGCAGCGACGAAGCTCACCGACGATACGGACTAGTACGACACGCGCGTGACGGTAGAGGATGCGTCGATCTTCCGCGTGGGCGGCGGAGTCCTGTTGCGGGGCAAGTGCCCACACTACGCGAAGCAGCAGTTCGTGAAGCGAACGGTGGTGGCCATCGAGGGGAATGTGCTGCACATCGACCGCGACCCGCGCGAGAACTTCTGGATCGACATGGAGGCGGAGGCGGCGAGGCTCTTCCCGGTGGTGACCGGAGACAACGTCAACGACATCGTCATCGAGAGCCTGACCGTCGACGGGAACCGCGCGGAGAACGAGAACCTCAACGGCAACTACGGCGGCGGCATCTTCCTGCAGGACTGCGACCGCATCTCCATCCGCGACGTGACGACCCGCGACAACAACGGCGACGGGATCAGCTGGCAGGTGTGCGACGATGTCACCATCGACTCCTGTCGCGCGCTCAACAACGCCGACCTGGGCTTGCATCCCGGCAGCGGGTCGCAACGGCCGGTGGTGGCGAACTGCGTGATCCGCGGCTGCGACCAGGGCTTCTTCTTCTGCTGGGGCGTGAAGCACGGGCGGGTCGAAGGCAACCTGATCGAGGACAGCGGCAAGTACGGCATCTCCATCGGCCACCGGGACACGGACAACCTCGTGCGCGGCAACATCGTCCGCCGCAGCGGCCAGCATGGCATCCTCTTCCGCGAGCATCCCGTCGCCCTCCGCGATCCGCACCGCAACGTCTTCGAGGACAACCTCATCGAAGACAGCGGAACGGAAGGCGACTGCGTCGCGATCGAGATGCTCGGCACCGCCGAGGACGTGGTCCTGCGGAACAACCGGATCGTCGATACGCGCGAGGCGACGGAGGGGAGGCGCAGGATTGGGGTGAGGGTCGGGGAAGGCGTGCGAGGGCTGACTGTGGAGGGGAACGAGTACGTGGGGGTGGAGGAGGAACGGATCACGACACGGCCCACGAAAGGGGGAGATTCGAAGACTTGAGGAACGGCGAAGACGGCAGGGCTAGGCGCTGCGGAACAACTCGATCTTCTCGATGATGCGCTGCACGAGGGCCTCGAACGCGGGGGCGTAGAAGCGGCCGGGGGCGGAGATGGAGTTGGTCTTCCGGCTGTCCTCGATACCGCCGAGCCACGCCTGCTGCAGCTCTGTGCAGATGTTGATCTTCGCCACGCCCCGGCGGATGCACTCGCGGACGAGATCGTCGGGAGTGCCCGAGCCGCCGTGCAGCACCAGCGGCGCGTCCACGCGCGCGGCGATCTGCTCCAGGCGCTCCAGGTTGATCTTCGGCTCCCCCCGGTAGACGCCGTGAACCGTCCCGATCGCAACGGCGAGGCAGTCCAGGCCCGTCTGCGCGACGAAGTCGGCGGCCTGGTCGGGATCGGTCTGCAGCGCGTCCTCCTCCGAGACGCTGATGTCTCCCTCCAGACCCGCGACGTGCCCCAGCTCCCCTTCAACGCTGGCGTCGAAGTCGTGCGCGATCTCAACGGTCTCCCGAGTCAGGCGCACATTCTCCTCATAGGGGAAGTGTGAGCCATCGAGCATGACCGAGGTGAAGCCCGCCCGCACGCACTCCTCGACCTCCGTCAGCTTCATGCCATGATCGAGGTGCAGCGCCGCCGAGATGCCCGTGCGCTCCACATGCCACTCGAGCAGCGCGCGTAAGGCTTCCGGCCCGCCGGGCAGCGCATACTCCGCCGGCGAGGCCTGGAAGATCACGGCAGCGCCCGTGCGCACGGCGGCGGCCGCGATCGCGCGCACCGAGGTGCTGTCCCAGCACTCCAGCGCGGCGAGGCAGCGGCCCTCGGCGCGGGCTTCACGCAGCAGCATGTGCATCGGGAGGAGGGGCATCGCGGACTCCGATCAGGGAAGGAGGTGCGAGGAGGTTCGTCGCGGGAGGGAGGGTGTCCTACTGCCGCGCGAGGCTGGCGACCCCGATGGGGCTCCGGAATTCGGGGACATGACCCAATTCGGTCGTATCGAATTGGGATCGTGTCCCCGAATTCCGGTTGAGCTACGGGGCCGCGAAGAGCGCATGGTGCCGGAGGCAGGACTCGAACCTGCACGGAGTCACCCCACGGCTTCTGAGACCGCTGCGTCTACCAGTTCCGCCACTCCGGCACGCATACGGTATACGCTCGGAAGGAGGAGGAGGTTGTGGTGGAGGACGGCCACGGCAACAAGGGACAGTCCTGCGTCGCGATCCCGCAATGCGGGATCGCGACTTGGACAGTCCCCGCTAGTGGGAGACGAGGTCGCCGAAGGGGGCGAGGAGGTCGTACTTGTTGCGCCAGGTGGTGTACATGATGCCGAGGGCGTTGGGGGTGCGGTTGAGGGAGTCGAGCCAGCCCTGGCAGTTGGTGAGGTCGTCGCCGTCGTAGTAGGCGGCGCCGAGCGTGCGGTGACCGCGCCCCGAGAAGAACGGCAGGCTCTGATCGCGCCTGTCGTAGTACCAGCAGGCGAGGATGAGGTCCTGGGGGATGTGCTCCCAGGAGCCGGTGAAGTCGCCGTCCACCATGTAGTAGTCCCCGTGGGCGTTGTGATTCGGGTCGAGCATGTCGCTCCAGCAGAGGACCTGACAATCGGGGTTGTGCTTGCGGAGGAGCGCCATCTGCTTCGTGATGCAATCGCCGAGAATCTCGCCCATCGTCATGTTCCGGGCCTTGCAGGCGACGCACGAGCCGCCGGCGCGAATCTCGTCCATGCTGAGCAGGAACTTCGTCGGTGCGAGGTGCTCGCGGAGCAGGCGGGACTGGGTCTCCCAGATGTCGTACACCTCGGGCTCGGACATGCAGACGCTGACCTGGCCGTCGCCGATGACGACCGCGTGGTAGTACGAGACGCGGATTCGGTCGCCGTCCTTCAGCGTGCTCCCGGCGGGGATCTTGATGGCGGGCGCCTCGCGGGAGAGGTCGGAGTTCAGGAGCTTCGGATCGACGGGCGGCTCGTAGTCCTTGCCCGCCTCGCAGGCCGCACCCGTGTCTGCAAGGGTGACGGTCACCGGCGTGCCCGGCCGGTGGAGGGTGTTGAGCGGGCCGATCTCCTCGAAGCTGAGGTCGTCCACCCAGAGCTTCCCCGTCTTGCCGCCCCACATGCCGAGGTAGAGGCGGACCTTCTCGGCGTCCAGGCTGTTGAACTGCAACCCGCACTCGGTCCAGTCCTGGGTGGGCTTCATCGGGGGCCGGCGATGGGCGATGTTGCGGTCGCCGGCGTAGACCTGCATGTTGAGCGAACCGGCGGGGTCGAGGCTCTCCGTCTTCATCCACACCCGCAGGCGGTACTGCCGGTGCGGCGCGACCGTGACCTCCTGCATGACGCGCCCGTGTCCGTGCTGGTTGCGGCCCACGTCCTCGAAGCGCAGTGAGGCCGCGCCGCCGTGGAAGACCTGCGTATCGGCGAAGCTCAGCACGCCCGGCTCGTCGTGGAACTGGTAGCTCACCATGCGGTTGTTGGCGAACGTCTCGAAGCCGCCGTTCGCAATCGCGACGGGCGGATCGGGGACGAGGTGGGCCTCCCCGCCCTGCACCTCGAACAGCGCGTCGGTGACCGGGAGGCCCGCGGCGAGGTTGCGGTTGTGCGACAGGATGCCGCCGCCATAGCCGGCGGAGAAGAGGATCGGGATGATCTCGATCTTGCGCTTGGCGCAGAGGGCCTTCACGCGCTCCAGGCGGGCGAAGTACGCCTCATCACGCAGGTCGAGCGAATCGAAGGCGCCCGTCAGCACCATGCCGTTCAGACCGTGATCCGCGGCGGTGTTGACGATCGCCTCGATGTCGGTCACGTCCTGGTCGCGGGTGAGGTTGCGCGAGACGTAGACCCAGCGCCAGGGGAGGGGAGCGGCGAAGAGAGCGTTACTGACGAGCAGCGCGAGAGCGGCGACGAGGACTGCCGGCCGAAGTCGAAATGGCATCGTGCATCACCCGCGGAGCGGGTTCCGCACGACCGTAGCCGGGACCTGCGGTGCTACTTCGCCACCGGGACGCTCTTCTCGCCCTGGATGTCGGGCCCGAGCGGGCCGAGGTCATAGGTGGCGCGCAGGGCGTACGTGCCGGGCGCTACGTCGGCGGGCAGTCGCACGGACTGCGTGCAGAAGCTCCCTCACCCAAAGCCCATCGAGGACTCGTAGACCGGCCGCGCGCCGGTGGGGCCGAGGAGCACGAGCTTGGCGGGGATCGTGCCCATCCCCCCGATGTTGAGCTGGCCCTTGGTGCAGCCGGTCATGGTGAGGCCCGTTGCGCTGCGGACGTTCACCTCCACCCTCAGCGTCTGGCCGGGTGCGGGCTTGCCGGAGTAGGTGACTCCGAGGGCGAGGTTGCCGAGGAGTTCCAGCGATACCGGGTCGGCCCCCTGGACCTCGGTGGGTGGGGCGGCCTCCCGCCGGTCGAAGGTGTAGGTCCACGTCTCGCCATCGCTTGCGGGGAGCTTGAGGAAGACGCTCTCGACGCTGTACGAGCCGGCCGGCAGCTTGGTCGTCTCGTCGGTGGACGCCACCTGATACAGCCCGCCCCCGGCGCGGCTGAGGCAAGCGATGATCCGCTCGGGAACCGCCTTCAGGCCCGCGATGACCCCGCGCAGAGGCACGTCGCCCGTAGGGGCGAGGTACCACTGCGCCTCGTGGAACAGGCGGCCCTCGGAGAAGGTGAAGGCGGCCCCGGCGAGGCCGAGCCTCGGCGGACAGGCGCGGCGCTCGCGGATCGGTTCGAAGGTCCCGTTGCGGTCTTCGTCGAGGTAGAGGCGGTCCTGGCCCGGGTCCAGGCGCATGTTCGCATCGGCCTCCACGAGCAGCGCGTCCACGGCGCCGCCCTCGACCGGAAGCGAGCCGCGCATGTAGCCGCGCAGCGCGCAGGTCAGCAGTCCGCCGAAGGGGTTCAGGCGGAAGGCGACGAGGCGCGGGTGAGGCTTCGTGAGCTGGATCAGCCAGACCGTCTCGCCCGGCTTGCCGAACCCCGCTGGGCGTTCGTCCGGCGCGGCGACGCGAGCCTGCTCATCGGCGGCGAGCTTGCCGTCGGCGTTGGCGTCCACATGGAGTTCCGGAGCGGCGCCGCCCGGCTCATGGAGAACCGCCGCGAGGGTGGTCTTGGTCTCGGCGGTCTCGTAGAAGGTGAAGGCGCTGCAGCGGACCTCCCGGAACGCGGTCGGCAGGGCCGAGAGCGAGGGCGGCTTCAGGCTGACCAGCGGGACACTGACCTGCCCGTAGGTGGGCAGGTCGCCGAGCGACCACTCATCGACCCACGTGAACGGCTCGGCCCAAGTGATGGGGGCAGCCAATACGGCGAGCAGCAGGATGCACGCGGCCTTACTCATGGCACTCCCTCCTCGGTTCACCAGTCCTCGTCGGTGGGGATCCACGACCACTGGTAGTCGCTGCGCAGGATCTCGGACTCGATGTCGTCCGGGCTCTCGACCAGGTTGCGAGCGACGGTGACGGCGGCGCTCGCGCGCGGACCGTAGTCGTCGCCGGGCTTGTCGGCGGGCATCTGCCTCAGCAGCTCGACCCCCCACAGCGGGTCCACGTGGCAGGCGGCGGAGAGGAGCTGCGAGCCCTCGTAGCCCCTGATCTTCGCGATGCCGCCCCCTCGGGTGAGGGCAGACTCCACCATCCCCCGTGCGAGATCGGGAGCGACGAAGGCCAGGAGGCCGGCGCGCTTCATCTCGTCGCCGAGGTCCACGTAGCCCTCGCCGTAGTACGCGCCGTCCCGAGCGCCCGCCGCGATGGCGGCCAGGGCAAGGTCCTCACAGGCGGTGTAGCCCAGGCGCCGGGCAACGCACGCGACCCTGGCAGCGGCTTCGCCGGCGCGTCCGCCGGTGCCGCGATAGCCATCCCCGGACCCGACCAGACCTGCAGCAGCCTCCTCCAGCAAGGCGGCCTGGCGGTCCTGGGGCGCCACCGAGGCCAGGAGCGTCAAGCCTCGGGATCGCTGGTACTGGTCCTGGATGCCGCGAGCCAACTCTATGGCCCGGTCGATCTGGTCGGGCGGGAAGAAGGGGAGTGCGGTCGCGAGGGCGCCATCGCGGGCCCAGGTGCCGCTGAGACGGCCCATCAGCTCGAGGGCTCGATCCGGGTTGGTGCGCGCGACGTGCCGCGTGAGGTTGGAGAAGTGCCGGTCGCGCGCGCTCTGGTCTTCGATCGGCTCCACCAGCGTGAGCGCTGCGTCGAGGTCGCGTTCGCAGAGACACTCCGCGACCACACCCCGTACGTACGCGTCGCTATCCGCCACGCCGAGGGCCGAGGCTTCGGTCTGGGCCTGAGCCAGTAGCTGCGCGCCGCGGGCCGGGTCGGTCTTCAGCAGCTCGCTCGCCAGCTGTGCCTGCGTGGCTAGGCGCCAGCGGGCATCCTCGATGGCGCTGGCGATCGACAGACCCTCCTCCACGCAACGACGAGCAAGGTCCGGGTTGGTCGTCGCGTACTCACGGGCGGCCTCGTAAAGCGTGCGGGCCGCGTAGTGCGCATCGCCGCACTGGGTGATCAGAGCGAGGCTCTCATCGGGATCGTCGGCGAGGTGTAGCTTGCCGAGTTCGAGGCGGATGGGGCCGGCGTCGTCGCCGTGCGCCGCGGCGGCCTCGAAGGCTGCCTGTGAGTCGATGTGGGCGAGCCAGCGGACCAACAGCTCACGGCCGTAGTTCTTGGGGCCATTCGTCTCGTTGAGCTGCCAGACCAGCATCCCTCGCGCGAGGCGCTTGGCCTCCTCCGGAGGAACGGGGTTCGGCCGCGGCGCAGGCGGGGGCCCCATCGCGGCTGGGCCGCGCGGGCGCAGGACGAGCTTCACGTCACCCACACCGACCTCCACCCGCACGCCGGCGAGGGGCCGGTTAGCGGCCTGAGCGACGACCCACGCGGAACCGGATTCGAGACCTTCGAGACGGAAGCGTCCCTGGTCGTCGGTCGTGACCTTCACAGTCTCGGGGCCGCCGCCTGCATTCAGCACGATGACACCGGGGAGCGGCGTGCCGGCTTCGTCGGTCACGGTCCCGGCAACGAAGCCGGTCCGGCGCTGTAGGCGGATGGCGCCGAAGTCATGTGCGGCGCCGGGAGTGGCCGTCCACTGACCGGTCGTGTAACGGCTGCAGTGCGCGGCGCGAAACTCCAACGCGTAGGTGACGCCCGGCCGCGCGTTCGCCTTGACGAAGGCTCCCGCGGCGTCCGTCAGCCCCGCTCGGTCGGAGGACCGGGCATCGCCGCGCGTCTGGTGCACGTAGACTTCCGCCGCGGAGACGGGCTTGCCGTCCTGATCGATCACCTTGGCGCGCAAGGTGCACAGGACACCCGGCTGGAGGACCAGTGTGATCGGTCCCTTCTCCTTCGCGCCATCGACCTGGCGACTCGTGGCGGTAGCCAGACTGCCCTTGTCGGCCCAGAACTTGATGAGGCCCGGCCCCACCTTGCTCGCGACGAACTGGCCCTTCGAGTCGGTCTTCCCGGCCACGTACTCGGGGGCGAAGTCGACGCCCCTGCGAACGGCTGCCTCGGCAACGGGCCGGCCGCTGGTGTCCACGACACGGATGGTGAGGTCGCGAGCGCGATCGAGGATGAGGTCGGCGGCGGCGCCGCTCTGGCCCGGCCCGACCTCGACGGTCACGGAGGGGCGGTCCTTCGCGCGGGTGAAGTTGGGCGCCCAGGCCGACACCATGTACGTGCCCTGGATGCAGCGCGCGTCGTAGACGCCGTCGGGCCCGGTGGTTGCTTTGGGGGAGTAGGAGCCGTCGCTGCCCTGGAAGTAGAAGGCGACGGCGACGCCGGGCAGACCGTTCTTCGTATCGGACGCGATGACCCGCCCGTGCACAGGGTAGGTCTTCTGAGCGCCCCATTCCAGCATGGCCTCTTCGCCGGAGGTGACCGTGAAGCGGCTCACGCCAACCAGGTGCTCGTCCTGCGAGGGCTGCTTCTCGACGGAGAGCCGATAGCTTCCGGGAGGCAGCTCGGGGAACGCGAAGGCGCCCTGGTCGTCCGGGGACGCCTCCTCCTGGACGAGGAAGCCTTCGTGCAACGGGGCATAGACCCGGATGACGCACTCAGCCAGACGGTCGGGCTTGCGGGCAAAGACGAGCTTCCCTCGAAGGCTTCCGGCCCGCTCAAGAACGAAGAGCGCGCGGTCGCGAACGTCGCCTTGCGTTCGCACGCGGCCGTAACCCAGCGCCGTCACCGTCAGCCCCGCCTGCCAGCCCGCTGGCAATAGGCGCAAGTCATACGCGCCCTGCGCATCCGTGCGCACGGCCAGCCCCTCGCTCACGTCGTCGGGGACGATGAAGTAGCGCCTGATGGAGTGAGGGTCGGGCCGCAGGTTGCCAACGGTCAGAGCGACACGCGCGCCCTCGACAGGCTTCCCCCCCGCGCCCAGGACGCGACCCGTGATGGTGGACGGCTCGGCGAGGGTGAGGGTGACCGGCGTGGCGGGGTCACTAACCGACACGCCGTCGAGGGCCAGGCCGGCCTTGTGCGCCGTGACGGCGTAGCGTTCGGCATCGGTGGGTCTGATCTTCTCGCGCGAGGGGTCGGTCAGCGAGAACGAGCCATCCGCCGCGGTCTGCATGGAGGCGACGGGCTGCCATTGGTAGGGCCCGCCGGGACCCCTGAAGTGCAGCCAGACCGTCGCGCCGCCGATGGGCTTGCCGGCGGGATCGACGACCTTGCCCGTGATCGTCAGGGCTTGTGCGGCGGACGCAACCAGCGCGAGGAGAACGACGAGGCACAGCAGCGCAACGTGCTTCATCCACGATCCCTCCCCAGGTAAGGACAGCCACGATGTGGACGACAGTCACGAGACGGGACGAGGCGACGGAGTAGCTGTGGTTGGCCCCTGCCCATTAGACGCTCTGAAGCGCCGGAAGGGTTCGGGCCGGACCATGATCGAGGTCACATCCGTACTACGGACGGCCGAATTCGCGCAGGGCCTCGAACATCGCGAGCAGGTTCTCGACCGGCGTCTTGGCCTGCACATTGTGGATCGGGTTGAAGACGAAGCCGCCGCCGGGGGAGAGGATCTCCAGGCGTTCGAGGACCTCGCGGCGCACCTCCTCCGGTGTGCCGAAGGGGAGCGTCCTCTGCGTATCGACGCCCGCGCCCCAGAAGGTGACGCGGCCGCCATACTCCCTCTTCAGGTGGCGCGGGTCCATCCCCTCGGCGGAGCACTGCACGGGGTTCATGATGTCGAAGCCGGCTTCGATGAAGTCGTTGATGAGCGGCTCGACGCCACCGCAGGTGTGGATGAACGTCTTCCAGGCCGTGTTCGCGTGCACCCAGTCGTTGAGGGCCTTGTGGAAGGGCTGGTAGAGGTCGCGGTACGTCTGTGGTGAGATGAACGGCCCACGCTGCGTGCCGAAGTCCGTGCCGGTGAGCATGACGACGGCGACGCGGTTGCCGACGACCTCGGCGATCCTCGCGAGGTTCGCGAGCGCGATGTCGCGCTGGCCCTCGAAGACCTTCAGCACGTAGTCCCGCCGCGCGACGGTCGAGACATACCACTCCTCGACATCGCGGATCCCCTTCGGGTGCTTCAGCCAGGGCGCGGGCACGAGCGCGATGTCTCCGAAGCCCGTGCCGCCGTAGTTCGCGACGATCGCGCGATCGGTCGTGTCGTAGAGCTGCTGCGCTTCGGCCTCAAAGGAGGCGAGGTCGCGCCGCGAGATCGGCTCGAACTCCTGGAGGTTGTCCTGCGGGTCGAGGTGGCGCTCGTCGATGGGCTCCTGGCGGATGATCGAGTCGAAGTAGTAGCCCCCGGCGGGCATCTTGCCGCTCGGCGGCGCGTGCCGGTCGCCCTGCGGGTACATGTAGAGGCTGCCGTCCGGGTTGGGCTCCGTGTTGAAGGCGCCCGGCACCAGGACCGGCGTGCCGTCGAACAGCTCCCACGGCTTCCAGTCCTTGTTCTCGAAGCCGAACAGCGTCGCGCGTCTGCCAAGCCCGACCGTGTCGATCCCGAGCGCATCCCGCAGATCGTCCGTCACCTCGCCAAGCATCTGGTAGGGCTCGACCACCTTCACGCGGTCACACGGACCGTCGAGCCCCAACGCGAGCCGGAGCTTCGACAGCGCGCTCGCCGAGATCCCGGTGACCGCCGTCGAGCCGAGGTCGAGGGGCACGCGGTCGGGTTCCTCGTGGTTGAGGGCGGCAAGGACGCGTTCGCGGGAAGTCATAGGGGCCTCCGATGGGCGAAATTAGGGACAGGCCCCAATTTCCGACATGAGGTCCGTCGGAAATTGGGGCCTGTCCCTAATTTCGCCCCGCGTCGATGTAGGCCAAGGCGTTGTCCCGGTACCTCACCGTCAGCCTCTCAATCGGCGTCGCCGAGGGGTAGAGAACCATGCGCTCACCGGCCTCGCGGATCGCGGTGCGCACGAGTTCGCGGATGCGGGAGGGTGAGGCGAACTCCAGCTCGCGGAACTCGATGTTGCCCAACAACGTGATCTTCCCCTTCGTCAGCTCGCGGGCCTCGGCCATCGTTACGTCGCCATCGGGCGGGGGCTCGATGGGATCGAGCAGGTCCACGCCCATCGCGACGAGGCGGTCCAGGATTCCCCGCACCTTCCCGTGGCAGTGCACGTGGACGAGGCCGCCGTGCTGATGGATGAGGTCCATCAGCGGCGCGTCGTAGCGGACGACGAAGTCATCATACATCGCGGGGCTCATCATCGGCGGCGTGGCCTGCTCGGAACCGCCCATCCAGAAGCACGGGCCGAGGCCGGCGGCCAGCACGTACTCGAGGCCGAGGCGGACGCGCTCGGCCATCGTGGAGATGAGCCGATGGATGAGGTCGCGCTCGGCGGCGCACCAGAGGAGGAACTGATCGAAGTGCATGAGGCGGGAGACGGAGACGAGCGGCGTTGAGATGTTGGCCTCGGCGAGGGCGCGCTCGCCGACCTTCTCGATGTACTGCAGCGCGGGCGAGAGGTCGGGCGGGACGAACTCGTACGGAACGGAGAGCAAGGCCTCGGCATCCTCGACGGTCTTCACCAGCGGCTCAGTGTACCAGCTCGTCGCGATCCCGGGCCGGTGCTTGTCGGTGGTGGTGAGGTCGCCCTTCGGCGTATGCACGACATGCCGCTGGATGACCCAACCGACTTCCTGCTCGTCGGGGAGGCGCTCGATGTGCCGCGTCGGCGTGAGGAGGAACCGGCGGTCGAAGAGCGGGCCCGTAGCAGGCAGGTGGACGAGGCAATCGCAGTGCTCGGCGCAGAGGCGAGCGACCTCGGTCCAGAGGGGATCATCGGGGTGCGTCTCTTCGCCGCGCTCGTCCCAGGCGATCGGGTCGAAGCCGATGGGGGGAGAGATCGGAACGCGGTCAACGGGCTCCCCGCGGGCGGAGCGCAAGAGGCGCTCGTGGTGGGTCATGGGAGGGTCTCCGTTCGTCGGGCGAAATTAGGGACAGGCCCCAATTTCGGACAAGATGTCCGTCCGAAATTGGGGCCTGTCCCTAATTTCGCCCGATCCCCAGCACCATCAGCGACCACGCCGGGTACTCGTGCCGGAAGGTCGGTCCGACGCGCGGCCGGCTCGCGATCGGGCGGATGTGATTCGGGCGCGGCGCATCATTCATCTCATTCGGTCCGTCTGCGGCAAGGACCCAGCACTGCGCGCGGCGGGACGCCTTCAGGTGCGCGGACAGGTCGAGCGTGGCGGTGACGGCATCCGGGCCGTCGTTGACCACGGTGATCGTGAGGCGCGAGCCGTCGTCGGAGATCGTCGCCATCACATCCAGCGCGCCGCCGTCAGCGCCGCTGACCTTCAGCGGCCACGCGCCGCAGTGGGTGCTCATGAGCTGCATCGTGTAGTAGGCGGGGGTCACGAAGAGCGAATCGCGCGTGGTCTGCACGACGCCGGCCCACCAGCTGTTCGTGAGGTTCGAGCGGTTGGCGACGGCGACGAGGTCGGAGTTGCGCTGGTAGAGGTGCAGGGCGCGGGCGCAGAAGAGCGCGTTGTACTGCGTGGCGAGGAGAGCGCGAGCCCCGCCCCAATCCCCCGCGGTGTGATTCCACTCGGTGATCGCCAGCCGAATGCGTCGGCCCCGGCCGAGCCGGGCGATGCGGTCGCGCTGGGCCTGGAGGTCGTTCTCGAAGGCCTGCAGCGAGGGCGTGTAGTGATGCGGCGAGAGGTAGTCGATGAGATCGGCGGCGCGCTCGAGAAGGGCGTCGGTCGGGAAGGAGGAGCAGATCTCGATGGACGGATCGGCGGCGCGCATCGCGCGGCAGTAGCTCGCGAACCGGGCCTCATACTCCTCGCCCGCCTGCTCGTTGCCGACCTGCCAGAGGCGCACGTGGTAGGGCTCGGGATGACCGTTCTCGGCGCGCAGACGACCCCACTTGGTAGAGGTGTCACCGTTGCAGTACTCGACCTGCGCGGCGGCGTCCTCCGGGCCGCCCACGTTGTAGCTGGCACACACGAGGGGCTCGGCGCCGACGAGCGCGCAGAACTGGAGGAACTCGTCCATCCCCACGTCATTGGGCTCCATGCGGCCCCAGGGCTGGTTCGAGAAGGGCACGCGGTGATCGGGATCGCCGATGCCGTGGCGCCAGTCGTAGTAGATGACCGCCGACCCGCCGAAGCGCAGGCAGTTGGGCTTCAGCGCGCGCACCGCATCGACGACGTCCCGCCGCCACCCCTGCACGTGGTCATCGGGGAGGAGGGTGACCTGGTCGATGTAGAGAGCGCCGGGCAATTGGGGGACATGACCGAATTCACGCCTTACCGAATTCGGATCGTGTCCCCGAATTGCCAGCTCGGCATTCGGGTCGGTCGTGTCGGGAGCGAGGACGACCGTGTGCTTGGACCACTCCGGGCCGATGTCGGTGATCTGTGCCTCGGCGTAGGAGGCGACGAAGGGGCCGAGGTCACGTCCGAGGCTGACGGTCAGAGGGCCCTCGCCGTGGAGGTAGAGAGAGAGCGTGTACTTCCTCCCCGCATGGAGCGAGAGGCCGCCCTGGCGGATGCCGCTCGACGCCTGCAGGCGGCAGCACTTCGCTCCGTTGAAGGCGCCCTCGGCGACGATGTCCACGGCCCCCTCGCCGGTCGGCAGCCAGGGGTGATCATCCATGTCCTTGTCGCGCTGCCAGTAGCACCATTCGGCGGGCGGCAGGAGGCCCTCGAAGCTCACGTCGTCCAGCATCTGCGCGCGCATGCCCTGGACGTGGTGATCGAGGAACTCGATGAAGTTCCCGTAGATGAAGGGCGAGATCGGCTCGTCACGCAGGCGCTCGTGAGTGACCGTGAGGCGCGCCTCGGGGGAAGCCGCCCCGAGTGACGGGGTCGAGGCGAAGACAAGCAGACTGAGACCGGCCACGATGCAAGCGAGGGGGACGGCGTCGGTCATTGCGCGGTCTCCGTGTTCCAGACCTCCCGCCACGCCTCATCCAGCCGCACCGCCTGCAGGCCCTCAGGCGTCAAGCGGAACGGGCGGTACCAGTGGTCGGCGGCGGGCTTCTGCGTCATCGACACGTTGAACCGCAGATCGCGGGGGAAGAGCATCGCGGAGTGCAGGTTGATCGACCTCAGCGGCACACCCTCGGCGGAGGCGAAGTTCATCTTGCGGTCGATCTTCCCGTGGTTCTCCTCGATCAGGTCCTTCAGGCGCTCGGCACGATAGCCGATGTAGCTGTACGCCGACGGCCTCTGGTACAGCGCCTGGAAGCTGTTGTCCGCTGCGACCCAGCCGTCCTGCGCGTAGCGGGCGACCGCCTCCTCGTGGTCGAACTCCACAATGGCGGCGTTCGGGGGACTGCCGCCGGCGACGATCAGGTTCGTGCCGCAGGCGCGAGGGGTGTTCTTCACGATCTCGACGCCCTCGTCCACGGTCTTCGCGTACTGCGCGACCTTGCGGACCATGAAGCAGGTGCTGAGGGCCTCCAGCGAATCGGACTTGCCGTCGAAGGAGCTGTTGTTCGCGGAGACGATCCCCGCCGTGTTCATCGCGGTCCAGCCGTTGATGATGCCGACCCAGGAGGTGGTCACGAAGGGCAGGCCACGGTCGGGCCGGTAGTGGATGAGCACGCCGCCCCACGAGCTGACGCCGTGGTCCCAGAAATCCATGTTGCGCCCGACGATGCACTCGCCCGTGCGCGTCGCCGGCCCGAAGACGGCGAAGGAGGTGCACTGCCAGGGATCATCCATGCGCGGGCCGCGCATGCCACCATCGTCATCCGCGGGCGAGCCGCGCGTGCCACTGCTACTGGAGCGCTGGGCGCGTTGCACGTCGCCGAAGAGCTGGGCAAGGACGATGTCACCGTACTCCACTTCCGCCGCCTCGGCGAGCGCGCGCAGCTCGCGGCGGAACTCGGGCTCCAGGTAGCGCTCCATCACCATCGCGCCCTGGACCATGCGGGTGTGCTGCTCCCGAGAGGGGCACTCGCCCTCCAGCAGCAGGTCCTTCACCATGCGCTGCACTTCGCGCTTGCACAGCAGCCCGTGCTGGCGCCCCATCTCTTCGGGCGTGCCCTGCAAGTGCAGCACGAGGTACCCGTTCATCCGCTCACGCCGGCCACCCTCGCATTCGATGGGGTCGGCGGCAACGGCAGGTGACAGGTAACGGGTAACAGGTGACAGGAAGGGCAGGACAAGAACGGCAAGCCACAGCCACGAGCGCGGGTGGTTGCCGTGCCTGTCGCCTGTTACCTGTAACCTGTCACCTTGCCTCATCCCAGCGCCTCCCGGATGGCGGCGGCCTGCGCGCGGACGGCTTCGAGGTCAACCTGGGGGTGGCAGCCCATCGGGATGCAGTGCAACGCGGCGCTCTCCGCCTGCGGGCACACGCCCGGCGTGTAGTGCACATAGTCGGGCAGGGGCGTGCCCAGCGAGGTGCGGCGCTCGGCCTGCATCTGCTGATAGACGCTCTCCAGGTAGTTGATCTCCGCGTAGCCGCCGAGGCCCACGCCGGTCTTCTCGCGGACGCGATCGCCCAGCTCGGCGGCGGACCAGCCGACCGCCCAGAGCGGATAGACCCAGTAGTTCGGCTGCGTATCAGGATGGACGCACGCGGGGGCGACGCCGTTTACCCCGGCGATCTGCGATTCGATGGCCGCGACAATCTCCCGCCGCCGCGCGTTGAACTCGCCGATCTTCTCCAACTGCGCACACGCGACCGCGCCCTGCAGCTCGCTCATGCGGTAGTTGTGCCCCCACGCGAAGTGCCCACGCGTCGGAATGCCCGCCACCGGTTGCGCGGAGGGCTTCTCCAGTCCGTACCGATACCACGGCATGCCGCAATTCGCGTAGAGCACCGCGCGCCGGTAGACTTCCGGGTCGTCGGTGGTGATCATGCCGCCCTCGCCGGAGGTGATGTGCTTGCTCTGCTGCAGGCTATAGCACGCGACATCCCCCAACGTGCCGACCATGCGGCCGTGGTAGTACGCATCGAAGGCCTGCGCGCAGTCTTCGACGACCTTGAGGTCGTGCTTCCGCGCGACCTGTAGGATCGCGTCCATCTCGGCCGGCTGGCCCCACAGGTGCACGATGACGACAGCCTTCGCGCGCGGCGTGAGGGCGGCCTCGATGGCCTCGGCGGTGATTCCCATCGTGCGCGGATCGACATCGGCGAACACCGGCACCGCCCCCAGGACCACCGCCGACATCGACGTGGCGATGAAGGAGCACGGAGGCACGATGACCTCGTCACCCGGTCCGATGCCGACGCCGAACAGCGCCGCCTCGTTCGCCGCAGTGCCCGCCGAGAGGGCGTGGACGTACTTGCGGCCGGTGTGCTCCGCGAAGCGATCCTCGAATCCGCCGACGAAGCGACCTTCGGTGCCCCGCCAGAGGTCGCCCGAGTCGATGACCTCCCGCAGAAGCGCGAGTTCCGGTTCCCCGAACGAGCAGTGAGGCATGTTCAGTATCTCCCCTCTTCCTGAACGACTTCGACCATCGCCTTCAGGTTGTCGAGCTTCGTATCGGCGGGGACCTCATCGCCGGTGACCATCACGTAGCCGCCGCCCTCCATCCCCTCCCGCAGGCAGCGGCGCGCTTCCTCGCGGGCGTCGTCCACCGTGCCGTAGGCGAGGACGAGGCAGTCGAAGTTGCCCATCAGGCAGGTCCGCTTGCCGTAGAGCCGCTTGGCCTCCGCGAGCGTGATGTCGCCCTGGTTCGGCTCGAAGGTCTCGATGAAGTGCACGCCCGCATCGACGAGCATCGGGCAGAGCTTGCCGATGCGGCCGAGGGTGTACAGGCCCATGCACTTGTCCGGGTGCTGTTTGACGATCTCCATCGCGGCCACGACATCGGGCAAAGCCCATTCCTCGAAGCGCTCGGGGCCGAGGTCCGATCCCGTCGCCCAGCAGATGTCCAGCCAGGCGACCTCCGTCGGCGCCGCGATGAACGCCTCAACATGCCGCTTCTCGATCTCGCGCGCCACGGCGAACAGCTCGCGCATGAGGTCCGGGTAGTCGATGAGGTCCACCACCAGCTCCTGCATCCCCCGCACGCTGCCGAGGTGCGTGTAGGCCGGGCCGAGGCTGACGCTGGGCATTCCATCTTCCCCCATCACCTCGACCGCCTCGGCGACCATGCCCGTCGCGGGCTCGCCCATGCCGGCGAGCTGCAGCTCGAGCAGCTTGAGGTACGCGCGCCAGTCCTCGACGCCCTTGATGGGGTACTCGACGGTCTTGCCGACGAGCGGATCGTGGGGGATCATCCCGACGACATCCCGGCCGGTCATCACGCGGTCGGGAGTGCGGATGATCCACGCGGTCTCCGTGCGGCCGTCGGGGCCCGTGTGACTCGCAACCGTCTCGCGTCCCCAGCCCTCGGGTAGCGTGCCGTGACAGCCCACGCCGATCGGCCCGCGATGGTGACACGAGCCGATCAGCTGGTGCACCTCGAACACCGCCCGCCAATCACTGCGGCCGAGCACCTCGTTCGCGTAGCGACAGTGAATCAGCGGAGCGACCGGCACGACATCCGGCTCCTCCCCGCGGACCGCCGCGATGAACGCCTGCTTCTTCGTCATGGCTCACCCTCCGTTGCCGTCCTTCGCCGTTCTTCGGCGTTCTTCTGATCTTCCCGCTTCCGTCCCGCCGTTCATTCGTCCCGCGAGACAATCCCTCCGCACTCCGAGCACGCCGCCGCATCTCCGAGCACGGTGACGGTCGCCCCGCAGAACCCGCACTTCTGCACGTCCGGCGCGCGGAACAACGCGAGCTGCGTAGGCTCGCGTTTGTGCGCCCGCACCGCCTGTCGCAAACGACGACGGCGCGTGCGCTTCTTGGGTGGCGGCAGATCGAGCGGCAGGTCGGACACGCGAGCGCCTCGCAGGATGCAGCGAACGCGCGTTGCTTCGCGTCCTCGCGCGGGAGGACCTTTGGGAGCCTGCCCCTATCCCCCAAGCTCCCGCACAGCCTGCTCGGTGAGTCGTCTGACGTAGTTGCTTTCGTCTTCGTCTCGCGCCTTGCGGAGCGCTTCGAGAGCCGGGCGGGCGATCTCGTCCAGGTAATCCAGCTCCGTCGCGGCGCGCAAGCGCACGTACTCGTTCCCGTCCTCCAGTGCCGCCATGAGGACGG
>VGFC01000112.1 GCA_016869045.1 Armatimonadota bacterium | reverse complement strand
CCGTGCATCTGAGTCTAGGCCAAACCCAAGACTTCCTGCGCCAGATCGCCTTTCAAGCGTACCGCAGTAGCGGCCCGAGCACAGAAAACCCAAGCTCCTGGCCCGCCGATGGCCCAGCAGACCTGCCCTCAGCAGCGTAATGTGCTGAACTACAGACTAGAGGTGTGGTAACCGCCAACCCTGCAGTGTGCAGCGAGAGGGCGAAATCAGGGACAGTCACCCATTCCCGCCAGGCAGACGGTGGGAAGAGGGTCTACGCGGGAATGGGCTGACAGTCCCTGATTTCGCCTCACCCCACGATTCACGGGTGACACGCCACTAGCCCGAAAAGGGCAAAGCGTGCCGTATGCCGAACCCCCCGCCGATCCGACCTCCTACCGCAGTGCGCTCCCATGCGGCTGAAAGCCTGGTGATCTTCCCCGATGGCTGAGACCCCCGTTGCACCCGAGGCCAACGGCGCCCTGACGAAGGCGACGAAGGTGATGTGGATGGCGTTGGTGGCCGCGTTCCTGGGCTGGATGTTCGACGGCTTCGAGATGGGCCTGTATGGGATCGTCACGCGGCCGGCACTCCGCGACCTACTGGGCACCGACAGCGAACGCGTCCTGGGGTTCTTCACGTCGGTGACGATCGCCGCGTTCCTGACCGGCATGGCGGCCGGCGGCATCCTGTTCGGGCGACTGGGAGACCGGATCGGCCGCGTGAGAGCGATGGCTCTGGCGATCCTGGTCTACGCTACGTTCACCGGGCTGAGCGGTCTGACCCATGCCTGGTGGCAGCTGGCTGCGTGCCGCTTTCTCGGCGCGATGGGGCTGGGCGGCGAGTGGGGCCTTGGGGTCGCGCTGGTGATGGAGAGCTGGCCAAATGCCAGGCGACCGGTGCTGGCAGGGCTGTTGGGTGCCGCCGCCAACTTCGGGTTCCTCACCTCGGCCGGGGTGGGCTGGCTGCAGGCCTACCTCGGCTGGGGTTGGCGTCAGCCCCTGTGGTGCGGCGCGATTCCCGCGTTGTTGGTGTTCGGGCTGCGGCTGGGCGTGAAGGAGCCGGAGAGGTTCGTGCGCTCCAAAGAGCGCGGCGAGACGTCGCGCTTGCGGGAGCTGTTCTCGCCCGAGTTCCGGCGGCGGACTCTCATCGGAAGCGGGCTGGGCGCCGTCGCGGTGCTGGGCATGTGGGGCAGCTACCAGATGTGGCTGCCGATGTGGGCGCCGCGGCTTGCCGTGCCGACCATGGAGAAGGTGACGGCCGCCGTGGAGTTGGCAAAGACCGCGCAGCAGGAGGCGATCGCAGGCGCTCCCACGGCCGTGGAGTCTCTGGCCCGGGCACGGGGCGCACTCTCCGAGGCTCTGCCCGCCGCTGACGAAGCGGCGGCGCGCAATCCCGCGGTTCGCGCCGATGCCGACGCCGCCCGTCAGGCAGCCGCAGAGGCGCAGACGGCGGCGGAGGCGCTGGGCGCCGCGAAAGCGGTCGGCAAGGCGATGGGCCCGGTGACCAAGGCGGCCACGGCGGCCACGATGCAGTGGATGTCCATCGGCTCGATCATCGGCGCGCTGCTTGGGGCCCTGATCGGTGACTGGATGGGCCGACGCCGGTCGTATGCGCTGCTCTGCGTGCTCGCGCTCATGGCGGCCTTGCTGCTGTACCTGACAAGCCACACCTTCGGCGCGCGGTTCCTGCTGTTCGGCGCCCTCGCGGGCCTGCCCATCACGGCGTTCTTCGGCTGGCTGCCGCTCTACCTCCCGGAGCTCTACCCCACCCGGCTGCGCGCCACCGGCGAGGGCTTCTGCTTCAACGTGGGCCGAATCATCTCGGCGGCCGGCGTCTTCGGTACCGGCGCGCTCTGCGCGGCGCTCGGAGCCATCCCCCTCGCCGCCGCCGTCATGTCCGTGATCTTCCTGTTCGGACTGCCGATCATCGCGCTGGCGCCGGAGACGAAGGGGCAGGAGCTTCCGGAGTAGGTGGTCGGTGATGGGCCTCTACGCGCCCCGCCAGTGAGTGCCCGCCGCTGCTCAGTGGCCCCAGTCCACCAGCACCTGCTGTAGAATCTGCGCGCAGTATGCACACGCATGGCAGCGCTTGCCGCAGGCCGCGGTGCGCTCGAACCAGTCGGCGGGGAAGCGCGAGTTGTCGATCACATACGGCGCGATCAGCGGCGTGTGGTTCGGCTCCAGCAGGTCGAGCAGGTTGCCCTCGTATCGGCCCTCGCAGTAGGCGGCGATGACCCGGCGCGGGTTCGCGTGCATCCGCGTGGCGAGCTTCGCTACGGGGAACCAGTCGCGGTAGTGGTGGATGTCCTCCGGGCGCACCCATGAGTTCTGCAGCAAGGCCGGCCAGTGCGCGCGGTCCGCGAAGTACCGCCAGCACGCCATCGGGTTGAAGCCGCCGACATTGAGCGTGCCCGCGATCTCCGCCTCGTGGGCGACGAGGTTGTCGTGGAACGTCTGGCCGGAGCAGAAGTTCACGCAGCCGCTGTTCGCGAGGAAGTGCAGTGCCTTGCCGTTCGCCTCGGCCCAGGCGCGCAGCTCGCCGATGCGCTCGGGATCGCGGTTGCACTCGCGCTGGATGGTGAAGCTGTCGAACAGGTCGGCGACGCATTCCGCGCCCTTCACGGTCCCGATCCGCATGTTGACCGAGGCGCGGACCTCAAGGCCGGGGAAGTGCGTGCGGGCCGTGTGGGCGACGGCGAGCGAGGTGGTGGTCACGATGTCGAGGCCGACCGTCTCGTAGAGATGATCAATGACGGAGCAGACGCGGTTGGCGAGCGCCTGCGAGAGGGCCTGGCCGCCGTAGCAGTTGGCGTTCAGCAGGAGGTCGAGCCGGATGCCGAGGGCCTTCAGAGCGCGTAGGTCGGATTCGACGCGCGCCTGGGCCGTCCAGTCAACGAAGCCGTCGCGCACCGCCATCGGCGAGCGACCGCTCGGCATCTCCGGCCAGGGGAAGTAGACCTCCGCGATGCGATCGGCGTGGTCGCCGACGATCTCGACGAAGGGCTCCTCATCCTCGTCGGGAAGCTGGTAGCCGACCGCGAATCGCATGGGGCTCAGAGCCTCCACGGCTTGCGCTTGCGGAAGGGGTTCTTGAAGGCGTTCTTCAGCTTGCCCTGCTCTTCGAGGTGGATCATGCAGGCGCGGATGCAGCCGGCGGCGCCCTCCAGCGCGCGACCATAGAAGTAGGTCGGCGACACCTTGTACTGCTGCGCGGCCCCGACCGACTGGGCGAAGCCCTCCCTGTCCTCGGGCGAGACCATGAAGGGGTTGTGTTCCTCGCTTGCGCCGCAGAAGTAGCGGCTGCACAGGCTGTAGTCGATCTCACCCCACTCGACATCGCGGCCGGCGACGTTGATCTTGATCGTGCGGTCGGGGCTGATGGCCTGACCCGTGCAGGCGGTCGCGCAGCCCATGCAGCGGTCGCACAGCGGCGGGCCCTCGTAGAGCGGGTCGGGCTCCAGCGGCGCGTCCGTGATGACCGCCGCGAGGCGCTGACGCGGGCCGAACTCGGGGCTCAGGAACATCTTGCTGTAGCCGATCTCCCCCATGCCCGCGGCGACGGCGGCGATTCGCAGGTGGATGAACACATCCGGCGCGGGCTTGTCGGGATCGACGGGGCGGCTCCAGCTCTCGCGCATCAGCCCCGTGCGCTCGGGGTTCTGCCCGCTGGAGTCAGTGTTCGTCCACGGGAAGTTGTTCGGCAGCGGGACGGCCTCATACCCATCGTCTTCCAGGAGCTTGCAGAAGTTCCAGAGCGTCACGGGCTGGTAGACCCAGTTGATCCCCGCGTAGCCCATGCCCGCATACGCGACGAAGAACGTGCCCTCCTCGATCCCGCGCAGCGCGCCGCGCAGGATGCGAAAGCCCATCACCACCATCGCCTTGGCGTCGGGGAAGATGTAGCGCGGGTCCATCTGTTTCGGCGCGCCCTCGAAGCGATCCATCGAGGCGATGCCCACGATGTCCGCCCCACAGCGTCGCGCAAAGTCCTTCACCTGTCCGGAAGTCAGCATCGGGCTCACTCCTGTCTGCCTGCCGCGGCTTCGTCAGGGCACACCAGCACCGGCTTACGCGCCGGCGCCCGCGCGAGCCTACTTGCTCAGCGCCCCCGCCAACTCCTCCGTACGTGCGCCCTCGGCAATCAGGTAGACGGGTAGCTTCCCTATCTCGACCCGCAGCGCACCGTCCTTCGCAGTCGCGGTGGGGTTGCCCATCGAATCCAGTGCTCGTGTCTGCGCGGGCAGACCGGTGAGCTTTGCCTCGCGTGACGAGGACTTCGTCTTCGCCCAGAGCACGGCGACCGCCTCGCCCTCACGCTGCAGCAGGCAACAGACCGTGCCGCCGCGCAGTTCGCGGACGCCTGCGCCCTTGCACGGGTCAAGCAGCGTGCCGGCGATGGCGTAGACCACGCCATGCGGGCGGATCGTGCGGTCGAACTCGTAGATGGACATCGAGGTCATGCGGGGGCACATGCCGGCCTCGACGTTGGTCCAGTAGTAGAAATACCGGTCCGCGCCCGAGGCCATCGCCAGCACGAACAGCTTGAGGGATTGGGTGACCGCCTCCTCGACCGGGACGCCGCCGATCCAGCGCGTGTAGGAGTCGTCGAGCCGGTCCGGCACGTGGCGGTAGAACGTCTTGGCGGTCACGCCGGTCTCGGTGTTCCAGCGCGCGAGCAACGTGCCGTCGCGCGTGGCCCACTCGTTCACGCGGTCGTACTGGCTCTTCGTCAGGCAGCCGTAGCCATGGTAGCTGAACAGGTCGGCCTGCGAGATGGCCCCGGCGCCGAGGGCGCGTGTCGCCCACTCCGGGGCGTAGGGAGTGAGGCAGGGCGCAAGGAGCTGGCAGGCGGGGTCCTCGGCCTTCGCGGCGCGACAGGCGACCTGTGCCAGGTCGGCGTACTGCTCTGCCGTGCCTCCCCAGAAGCCGCTCCCATACGGCTCGTTCCAGATCTCCCAGTAGTGAATGTCGCTCTTGTAGTGCGCGACGACCGTGCGCACGTATGCCTCAAACTCGGCCATGTCGCGGAAGGGGCCGACGCCGTTGCGGAAGGCCTCCGAGTCGGGCGCCGCGGTCGTGGCCCACTTGGGCACGCGCAGGAACTCGCCGAGGATCTCGAGGCCCGCCTGCTTCACGCGCCGGACGTCCTCATCGAAGAAGCGCCAGTCGCCCGGCTCCGGCTCGGCGGTGGCCCAGTGCGTGATCGAGGAGCAGTCGTGGATGCGCGTCCACTTGTAGCCCAGCCGGCGCGCGACCTGCATCTGCCAGTCGGAGTTCGTCGCGAAGTGCCCGCCGACGATGGACTGCGCGGGCGTCGTCTTCGCGGGCGGCGGAATCACAGAGAACACCATCGAGGCCAGGGGCGGCCCCTCGCCCACGCCCACGTCGGCGCGGAAGGCTCCGAGGCGCTTCAGGGGGAGCGATAGGTCCTTCGTCGACAGCTCGCCCGAGGCGATCTCGATGGGCAGCGGCGTCTCGAAGACGGCGTTCTCCGCGAAGTCGCGGACGGTGAGGGTCGCGGTCCCGCGGAAGGCCGGGCCGTCGTTGAACAGCTCCAGGCGAACGCGCTTCGGCTCGTCGGGTGCGAGGATGCCGGCGAAGGCCCTGGCGGAGAGAGCGGCCTCCAGTGGCGCGGCCGGCGCGAAGTCCGGGCCTTCGCGCGAGAGTGAGATCGCGTCGAGCCACACCTCCGCAGGCGCCTCGGTGTGTGCGGCAACGCTGACGAAGTAGGCCCCGTTCAGCGAAGGGGGCAGCTTGCCCGTGATCCAGAAGCGCCGCAGGCCGGCCTCGGGCGTAGCGGTCAGGCGGAGGAGATCGCTGCCCTGCTTGACCTGCATCGCGGAGCGGACCGCGACCTCCAGCGTCACCGGGCCGCCGGTCGCGCGGGCGGAGCAGGCGAGCGTGAACTCCTCGTCAGCACCGTTGAACTCGAGGCAGGGCGTGCGCAGGCCGAACCTGCCCTTCCCCGAGAGCTTGCAGTGCAGCGACCGCTTCCCGTGTGCCACGCCCCCGGTTGAGGGCCAGTCGATCGGCTCGCCCACGTTGTCCCAGGTGCGCGTCGGATCGACCTCGAAGCTGCCGTTGGGGATCACGTTGCCCTCGGGCGGCGGACCGACCGGCGCAGAGGGGTCCGTCACTTCCACCGAGGCGTCGTCCACCCAGACGGTGCCCGAGCCGTCCGCCTCGAACCAGATGAAGAGGCCCGCCTGCTCTTCATCATCGAGCGGCACGCCCTCGAACTCCAGCAGCTCCCAATCGCGGCCCGGCTCGATCTCCCCGCGCACGTGATGACGGTATGGTTCCGGCCGTTGGCGCAGGCAGGCGCCCACCCAGGGCACGTTGCCCTCGGCCCGCACCCAGAGCTTCACGCGGTAGAGCTTGCCGGCCTGGATGGACAACGGCTGCAGGAACTGCGACGCGCCGCCGGACCGGCGCACACACTCGATGCGTTGGCTCGTCTTGCCGCCGTGCGGGTTCGTCTCATCGAGGCTGAAGCGCGTCTCGCAGTCGCCCCACGTGTTGTTGGCCCAGCTCTGGGCGAGGCCGTTCTCGGCCGGCGGCTCGAAGCCGGGGTTGGCGAGGACGTTCTGCGCGCCCGTGTGTGAGGCCAGGCACAACGAAGCTACGAGTGAGGCGATCATCACCCACCTCCGTCGCGGTGCGTGACCCGCATTCCCTTCCGAGGAGTCCCGGGCCTTCCTCGCGAAGCACGGCGTGAGGTGAGACACCATGCGCAACCCTCTCGTCATCGCCTGCCTGCTCGTCACCGGCCTCTCCGTAGCGCTCGCCGCGCCGCCTGACATCCCGCGGCTGGACTGGCAGGAGCGCTCGGACTGGATGAACGTGAAGACGGACGTCACGCCTGCTGCCATCGGGGACGGGAAGGCGGACGACACGGACGCCTTGCAGGCCGGGTTGGCGGCGGTGACGGACGGGAAGACGCTCTACCTGCCTTCGGGCACGTACCGCATCACCCGGACCCTCGAGCTGAAGGGGCCAGTGATCGGTTCGCTGATTGTCGGGCACGGGAGGGATACGCGGCTGGTGTGGGATGGCGAGGAAGGCGGGCGGATGTTCTGGAGCAACGGCGCGGCCTACAGCCGGTATGTGGGCCTGAGCTGGGATGGTGCAGGTAGGGCCGCGGTCGGCTTCGACCACGCCTCGAAGCTACGGTTCGAGACCGAAGTGCGCCACGAGCACGAGGCCTACCGCAACTTCACGGGGTACGGCATCCGCACCGGGAACGAGCAGCAGCTGGCCTCGGCGGAGATTCTGTACCGCAACTGCCTGTTCGAGAACTGCGGCACCGCCGTGGCCATGCTGACCTTCAACGACTACAACAACACGTTCGACGGGTGCGAGTTCATCGACTGCGGCACGGGCGTGTACGACATGAAGGGCAACTTCTACGCGCGCAACTGCCACTTCGAGCGCAGCCGCGAGACCGACCTCGCGATCGGCAGCGAGCACGGCGACTCGGTCCGGCGCTGCACGTCCGTCGGCTCGAAGCGCTTCGTCACCGAACTCGGCACCATCGCGCCGGTCATCGTGCAGGACTGCCACGTCGCGGGCTGGACCGACCCCGAGGGCGCGGTGCACCTGAACGGCGCGCCGGTGCTGATGTTCGACTGCGTCTTCACGGAGCCGCCCTCCGCCAACCCGCCGGTGCGCCTCGCACGCGGCGGCCAGCAGGCCATCATCTCGGCCAACCAGCCGGAGGCCACCGACGAGCTGATCGCCGCAAGCCCGGGCTCCAGCGTCACGGTCATCCCCGCGGGGAAGCTAGGCGGCGTCATCCGCGACGCGCGGCAGCGGTTCCTGCGCAGCGAGGTCTCCGAGCCGACGAAGGTCTTCGACGCGAAGCAGGACTTCGGCGCGACGGGCGACGGCAAGACGGATGACACCAACGCGATCCAGGCCGCCATCGACGCGGCGCGGGGGCATGGCCAAGGCGCGGTCGCGTATCTTCCGGGCGGCCACTACATCCTCACTCGCCCCCTGCGGATCACCGGCGGGGGTTACACGTTCGGCGGAGCCGGGTTCCTGACGCGGCTCATCTGGCGCGGGGCGGACGGGGGCACCAGCATCGAGGTCGTCGATCCGCAGGATGTCACGCTGGAGAGCTTCGCCGTGGGGCACCACGACCTGGGGCCGGTCACGGCGGGGGCCGACATCCGCCAGACCTCGACCGGCGGGCCGTCGCGAATCACCTACGACGGCGTCTTCGCCTACGGGATGTACCAGAAGCAGCCCGACAAGCAAGGGATCGTGTTCGACGGGCTCTCACCCGAGAGCGTCGTCCACGCCATCCACGTGCAGGGCAATCTGCGATTCCGGGACTCCGCGCGAGCGAAGATCCTGATCGCGAACTCGTACGAGGGGACGGTCTCCATCGAGGGGGAGCAGACGGAGCGGGACGGCTTCCTGGGCTTCATGATGCGACTGACGACCATCGCCGCGCCCACGCTGCACGTCCGCGACAACCACTCGGTCGTCATGAGCGACTTCTATGTCGAGCAGTCAGACCGCCACCTGCTGCTGGAGGGCAAGCCCGGCAACCCGCCGGGGCACGTCACCATCCAGGGCGCGAAGATCCACACCTTCACCCAGGAGCCGCTCGTCGAAATCCACGACTACGCCGGGCGGGTGTTCCTGGGCCCGAACCAGTTCTACGTCGAGCCCAAGGAGCCGCGGATCATCGCCACGGGTCATGCGCCGCTCGAGCTGATCCTCGCCGGGCACTTCCTCTACAACGTCACGCCCAAGTTCGAGCTGTCACCGGCGGTGAGGCTGACGGCGATGGAGAACCAGGGCCTCGCCAACGCAGGACTCGAGCGTCCGGAGGCCTTGCAGGCGGCCGCGACAGCCCTGGACGACCTGAGGCGCCTGGGGCAGGTCGATCACGAGATCAACGGCTGGAGGTAGAGGTTCGGCTACTCCTCGACGTTGACTCCCTGCAGCCCGAAGTGATCGATGTAGGCGTGCACCGTCGCGGCAGTGATCAGCGGCGCGGTCACGAACACGCCGACGCAACACGCGATGGCGCCGGCCATCGTGATGAGCCCGTAGACGAAGGCCGTGAGGGTGAACATCACCACATTGCGACGGAAGATCTCCCACGAGGCCTGCAGGGCCTCGATCGGTCCGACGTTGCGCGCCGCGATGTGCGCGAGTACGAAGAACGTGGCACCACCCAACAGCGCGCCAAGGACGGTTCCGGCGACCCAACTCCAGAGCTGGGCGGCGAGCATGGCGCCGGCTGGGGGCGGAGCCGCTTGGGGGCTGCTTCCTGCCATGGCCGCAAGCGCCCACGCGGGCCCGCCGGACACGATCTGGATGACCATGCTGGCCAACAGGATGATGAGAAACGCGAGAAAGGCAGGAACGAACCGTTTCAGGCCGTCGAACAGATTGCCGATCTCGACGCGCCCATACAGCAGCTTGCGGAATGCCATCATCATGATGCCGCAGCTCGCAAGCGGCCCGGTCAAGAAGATGACGCACGTCACGGCACTGATCAGTCCCGCCAACAGGCTGGCCACGGCAAACGTCACGACGTCGTCCTTGATGGTCTCCCAGCCGCGCGAGAGCCAGCCCGCGAAGTCCACCTCGCCGGTTCCTGCGAGGCGCCCACCCATGTCAACGCCCGCGGGCGAAAGAGGGCTCGGCGGCGGGGCCGATGGAGGCGGAGGCGGCGGTGGCGGCGCGCCCGGTGGGACGCCCGGCGGGGGCGGTGGAGGCGGAGGTGGACCGGACGGAGCGGGCCCCGGCGGAGGCGGGGTCGCTGACGGGGGCGGCGTGAACGGCGGCGGTGGCGGAGGCGCCGGAGGCGGTGCACTCGGAGGCATGTCGTCCATTCAGGCACTCCCCTTTGCGGTAGACCTGCGTGCGGTTCTGGGCAGTTCTATTCGCCACACCCCACAGGAGACCCTTCTCGGGCAGGCGAATCGTCCTGACGCAGGGAAGCTCCAGCCCGATCCAGCCATGGCCACGCTTGCCCGCGTCATCATCGCCATCATCGTCGGTCCGGGAGTCGGCGCCGCCGCCGGTCAGGGGATCGCGCGCGCCATCGGTGACCGGGCCGGCCTGGAGGCCGGCACAGTGGCGCGCTGGGAGATGAGCGGGATGCTGGTTGGCCTGCTCGTGGGGGTGCTGTTCGGGGTTCTGGTGATCCGCTGTGTGACGGGCTTCGAGGGGCGCCTTCGCCATCGGCTGGCCGATCCGGTGCTGTTGCCGCCGGCTGCGTTGCTGGTCTTGTCCCTGCTCGGCGGCCAGGGCCGCGCCCCGGCCGATGTGCTGGCCGTGATCCGGTGGACGATGACCGTTGTCTGGGTGCTAGGTCTCCTGCTCCTGCTCACCTCGCTGCGCTATCGGCCGCCCGTCCCTGTGCCGGAGCCGATACCGGAAGAGGCGCCGGAGCCGGAGTGGCCCGAGGAAGGCCGGACTGAGCCCGTCGATGATGAGACGTGGCGGCGATACGTTTCCGAGGAGGTCAGCGATGAGTGAACCGCTGCGTGCCGTCGTGATCGGCGCGTCGGGAATCGGCAAGCACCATGTGAAGTGGCTCCTGCGGGCCGGGTGCGAGGTCGTCGGGTTCCTGGGCACGTCGAGGGAGAGCGTCGAGAAGACGCAAGGCGCGTTGCGGGAGACCCTCGACTTTGGCGGCGCCGGGTACACGTCACTGTCTGTGATGCTGGCCGAGTGCCGACCGCACCTGGCGAGCGTCGCCTCGCCGATGGGTTTGCACTATAAGCACGTGATGGCGTGCCTTGGTGTCGGCGCGCATGTGCTGTGCGAGAAACCGCTCGTGGGTCACGATGGAGTCTCGACCGACGACCACCTCTTTCTCGCCGAGCGTCTGGTGCAGGCGGCGGACGGGGCTAGCCGGATCCTCGCGGTGAACACGCAGTACGCGGCGGCCGCGCCACACCTGCGGGCGATTGCAGGAGGCCAGGAAGCAGCCACCGAGTTCATGATGCAGATGGAGTCGCGCGGGCAGAACCGCACGGGAGGTCACGAGCAGATCTGGCACGACCTCGCCCCGCACCCGATCAGCGTGCTGCTGGCGCTGGTGCCCGACGGACACGTGGACTGGGGGACCGTGCAGTGTGTGCTGGAGGAGGCCCGCAACGAGTGCAGCTTCGACTCCATTGCGGGAGACGGCACGGTCTGCAAGGCGCGAATCGTCCTGGGCAACGTGCCGGAAGGCCCGCTGACCCGTCGCTTCTCGCTGAACGGGGTACCGGTGGATTACGAGGGCCGCAACGACGAGGATGGCGTCTATTGCACTTACCTGAAGCACGGTGACCGGGAGCTGAAGGCCAAGGACTTCATGGAGGAGTCGCTGACCCGCTTCGCCGCGGCCGCCGCGGGCGAAGGTGAGCCGTTGGCGACCGGCCGCACGGGCCTGCGTAATCTGGAGATGCAGTTGCGGCTGATCGAGGGGGCGGAGTGGCGCTGAATAGGAGTCCGCGATATCGGTTCTCGTGGGGGGGGGTCGTAGTCATGTGCCCCGCGGTCTCACGGTCGCCGCTGTAGGGGCAGCGCGTGCTCTGCCTACACCGTCAGAGACGGCCACAGCCGGGCAGAGCACGCTCTGCCCCTACAGCGGCCCGCCCGTGCCAAGCCGTGTCCAGCAGGGCCGCGCCGGCGTGTTGGCGCAAGAACGGCTCGGACGAAAACCGCGGATTCCTGTCTAGGCCACGCTACTGCTCCTCGTCCTCGGCCATGCAGTGCAATGCTAGACCGAGCCACGCGGCGTACTCATCGGGTGATGGGGCGGCAAGGGCGACCCTCACGTACCGCTGCGCCAAGGTTGGCTCCTGTCCCCCCGAGTGACAGGCGACGAGGCGACTCGCCTGCGACTGGGACCTGGGCTGCAGCGGTACCGGTGCCATCTGGATAGGCAGGGGTGTCCACCATGGATCGATGGTGTTCTTGACATCTGCTACGGATCTTGTCAATACTATGGGCAAGCCAAGCATACTATCGCGCTAGAGGAGTCTTCAGTGAGGACCTACACCCCCCACCCTATTGTGCCCAGGCTGAACGTCTTCATCAGCTCGAAGGACCACCTGGCTGATGAGCGGCAGACGGCGGCCTATGCGGTGGAGGAACTCGGGATGATGCCGATCCGGTCGGAGACCGAGTTCTGGATCGCGACAACTGACCCGAAGGAGTACCTTACGCAGGTCCAGCAGTCGCACGTCGTGCTCCTCATCGTCGAGGCCCAGCCGAGTCTCAAGCCCGGAGAGGATGAGAGGGGGTACTACGAGTACGTCCGGGGCGAGATCGAGGCGGCACTACGTGAGGGGAAGGCAGTCCTCATGTTCATCAGGGAGGCGGCGTCGGGCGCCAGCTCTAGCAGACTCGACGGGATCGTGCGCGACATGGAAGCATATGTGTTCCCTCGCCGATTCCGCAACTGCGCCGAGCTCCGCGATGTGATTGTGGCGGGGTTGCTGTCAGAACTTGCGCGCAGGTACGTGGAAGAACCAGACGTGATTGTGTCCCGGAGGAACTTGTACAGCTCCGCGGCAGCTCTGGTAGGGAAGACGAACCGGAGGATCTACCTCTCGCAGGAGACCCCGTCCTTGCTGTTCGGTCCGCGCCGGGATCAGCGGGAGGAGCGGCACTTCTACGAGGAATGCATGAAGTGGGTGCAAGCTGCGCAGGATGGAGACCGGGAGCGTGAGTTCGTACTTCTGTTCAACATGGAGGACGTGCGGAGGGAGGTGCGCGACAACCTGTACGCCTACGACCACGGTCCCGATCAGATGCGGGAGCATCTCGGGGAACTCAAGGGCTGGGTCGGCGAGTGCCTCCAGATCGTGCCACTAGAGCAGCCCGTGATGCGGTTCGCGGTCTGCGACCAGGTGGCCTCCCTCTGGCTGCGGATCGGCCACCATGTGTTCGGCATAGCGGACCGGCAGCAGTCCACGTGTAATGCGCTCATCCAGATGGCGAACGAAGCCATGCAGACGTGTTCGCACCCGGGGGAAGACTTCATCCAGGAACTCATCGACCAACTGGAGGGGGTCGGGCGGGCTTGGCCGGCCTCGGGCAGCAGCGCCGGGGCGGAGGGTAGGGGGCCGTTCGTAGAGGACCCAGAGGACCTCCTTCGCGAGATCGTCCGACTGCGGAAGGCGTACGTCCCCGAACTGAAAAGGGTAGCCGAGGAGGGCACCGTGACCGATCAGTGCCTGTTCCTCCGAGATGCCCGTGCCCGCATCTTCCGCGAGTGCACCGCGCAGGAGCTGGAGCTCCCTGCCAACTTCCGGCGGTACTTCGAGGTGAGCGACAGCGCCACAGCGTCCTTCGGGCTCAGCCTGGATCGAGCGCACGGCGAGCAGCACAAGCTGGATGTTGTTCACTTCGGCTTGCGTCTGATGCGCCACTACTGGGGCAGCGTGAGGCCTGACCTCAGGTGGCTCCTTGTACTCGTCCTGAACGAGCACGATGAGGGACGCAGGGTCGCTACTGATGAGGGCCACGAGGCCAAGGGCGCCGAGCTCATCAGAGCGAGGATGCGAGATGTCGGCGGGTTCCGCAGTGAGGACGTTGACCGGTGCGCGTCCGCTGTGGGGAACCACGCGATCATCAGCGTACGAGATCCTCGGCGGAAGCGCGCGACGGACAGCGATGGGGCCCTGCTCGATGACACGCTGCTGGTGGCTGACTGCATATCCCTTCTCGACCCCTCGAGGACCATCACCCATGCGTGCAAGGCCTTGGCGGGAGCCAAGACGGGCGAACACGAGGACGTGTTCACTGAGTACCTGGTCAACTGGCGCAAACGCAGGGACTACATGCTGAAGGAGATCGGGCAGACTCTGTGCGCCGACCTGGTTGACCCCCTGCAATCTGCGTTCGAGGCAACGACTGAGGTGGTGTCCCAATTCGTCGGGGGCACTCCCATGGCGGAGCTAGCGGCCGCCGTGGCGGCCGGCTCCGACGTGGGCGCCTTCTGCGCTCGCTATGGCGAGAAGCCGTACCCAGTCCTGCCCATCTACCACCACGCATTCTGACGCCACTCGGCTAGGGTGCCGCTTTCGGGTACTGGGGCCTCCTCCGAGCCCGACGAGGGGAGCCCCGGCCCCGCGTGCAGGTGTTACCACACAAGGAACGAATGGTCACATCTCACGCCTTACATCCCGCAAGGGAGTTGCCGGCCAATGGATGTCATCGCGCAGGAGGGCCCGGAGGCCATCGAGGCCCTGAAGCCCGAGTGGGACGCGCTGCTTCGCTCGTCGGCCTGCCCGAGCCCCTTCGTAGCCCACGAGTGGCTCGCCGCTTCCTGGAGGCACTACAGTGAGGGCGATCGGCTGCTGATCGTCTGCATGCGCGATGCGGGCCGGTTGGTCGGGCTGGTTGCGCTCCGCGCGAAGCGGGCGCGGGGTACAGGGCAACTCCTGTTTGCGGCCACACACGCGGACGCCCCGGACATCCTGACGGAGGAGGGCTCGGAGTGGGCGGTCCTGGAGGCCTTCTGCAACTGGCTGGCGCGGGAGCATCAGGACTGGGACCTCGTGAGGCTCCGCGGCATCTCCAGCCGCTCCCAGACCGATCATCTTCTGCCGGTCCTCGCGCAGGAAGCGGGCTTGGCCGCGTGCGCCTGGCGGGTTGAGACCTCGCCCTACATCGTGCTCCCCTCCACCCGCGAGGAGTACCATGCGCAGATGCCGAGCCGGAACCGACGACGCGAACTACTCCGCCGCCGGAGCCGCCTTGCGGACGAGTACGGTGAGCTTGCCATCCGCGTGGACGTCGGAGCGGACCTCACGGCGGAGGTCATGGCTCGCCTGATGCGCCTACACCACCGTAGCTGGGAGGGGCGCGGCGGCTCCCAGGTCCTTACCGACGAACGGATCGGGCAGTTCCATACGGACGTCGCGGTCGCGCTAGCGCTCATAGGAGTGTCGCAGGTCGGGTGGCTCACTGCAGGGGGCCGCGAGGTGGCCGGCTGGTACGGCTTCCTGGCGGGCCAGACGTATCTCGCGTACATTCACGGCCACGATCCTGACTTCGCCCCCTTCTCGCCTGGCGCCCAGCTGACCCTCGCGCTCATTGAGTACGGAATCGACCACGCCTGGCGGGAGATCGACTTGATGCGGGGCGCCGAGCGCTACAAGTTCGACTTCACGCGTCGTTGCGCCTACACGGTGGACCACGCGATTGCGAGGACCCGCTCGAAGCTACGCCTGTTTGCGACGGTCGCAGCCTTCCGAGGGAGACTCGCCGGGTAGGCTGTGCGGCACGCAAACCCCATAGGGCAATTCGGTACCGACGTGGTAAGGAGGTCGTGACCAGGTACCCGCTGACGCCGAGGTCGGCGGAACTGCGCCCCGGCGTGTCCTGGCGGAACCGTTCGGCGACCGAGGTTTGGATGCTCAAGGGCGCCTGAACGGACAGCGCACAACCGATGCCAGGGGGACCCCATGGCGCTCCGGAAATCGCTGCATCTGCCATTGCGGGGCCGGTTGGCCGTTGCTTACGTGTGCCTGGCGCTGTTGGTCTCGGCCGGCCTGACGGCAGCGCTCATGCTGACACTGCGGGCGCAGATGCGGCGCAACCTGGAGGACCACCTCTGCCGCCTCGTCGCTGTCGCAGCGACCGGCATCGACGGGGACGCACACCGCACGCTGCGGTCTCCCGCCGACGAGTCCACAGTTGCCTACGCAAAGGTGAGACGGCAACTACAGCACATCCGCAGCGCCATCGGCGCTGAAGCGGCGTACGTCTACACGATGCGTGAGGACGCCGAGGGGAGGGTGGCCTTTATCGCGGATGCCGAGACGGACCCCAAGCTGGTGTCCCACCTCGGCGACGTCTACGCTGAGGCCTCCCCGTGGTTGAAGCAACATGTCGCCTTGCTGCCCCAACCGTCGGTGGAGCCCGGTCTCAACACCGACGAGTGGGGGACGTGGATGTCCGGCTTCGCCCCCATCCGCACGTCCCGCCAGGAGTACGACGGCGTCGTCGGGATCGACGTGCCGGCGACGGCAGTGCTGCAGGCCGAGTACCGGCTCCTGTGGACCTCGCTGGCGGCATTCCTGGCCACGGTGCCGCTCGCCGCGGGTCTGGGCTGGTGGCTCGGCGGCCGGCTGGCCAAGCCCGTCACCGACCTGAGGGACGCCACGGTGCGCCTGAGCCGGGGCGACTACGCCTCTCGGCCGCCGTCGGGGGGGCATGACGAGATCGGCGACCTGGCGCGGGAGTTCGGTGCGATGGCGGAGCGACTGCAGGGGTCCCACGATGAGATGGAGGCTCGCGTCGCGGCCCGGACGGCCGAGCTGAACTCCACCAATGAACAGCTTCGCTTGGAGATCGAGGTACGGAAGCGTCTCGAGGCCGAACTCCGTGAGATGTCGCAGCGGGACGGCCTTACGGGGCTGGCCAACCGGACCGCGTTCGACGAGCGTCTCGACCAGGAGTGGCGGCGAGCGGCGAGGGCGGGCCGACCGGTCTCGCTCATCATGTGCGACGTGGACCACTTCAAGGCCTACAACGACCACCATGGGCATCTTGCGGGGGACGCGTGCTTGAGGGCGGTGGGGGACGTCGTCCGGCGAACGCTCTGCCGCGGCGGCGACTTCCCGGCGCGGTGGGGTGGCGAGGAGTTCGCGGTCATACTGGCGGACACGGATGCGAGGGGGGCCGCCAGTGCCGCCGAGCGGCTGCGAGAGGCCGTGGAGAAAGAAGCCCTCCCTCGCGCCGACGGCAAGTCCCCGGTGGTCACCGTCAGCGTCGGCTTCGCCACGGCCTACCCCGCGTGGCGGTCGGCGCCAGCCGACCTACAGGCCGCGGCTGACGAGGCCCTCTATGCCGCCAAGGCGGCCGGGCGCAACTGCGCGAGACAGGTCGCCGTCGCCTGAGCCTCGATCGCACCTATGCCGTGACGTGGTCAATCGCCTTGAGCCGCTCCCTCAGCGCCAGCCACTCCTCATCGGTGAAGGTCGTGGGCAGGGTGATCCGGTTCCCCTCGTAGACCGACTTCTGCGCGCCCAGGAGCGCGTGGACCACCGGCCCTTCGAGGTCGAGGCGGTTGAGGTGCGGCGGCCCGCCGTCGAGCCAGTCGCCGACCGCCTGCGTAAAGTCGAGTTGCCCCTGCACGCCCTGGATGTCCCAGCTGCTCTCCCCGCAGATCGGCTCAGCCATGCCGTTCGACTGATACCAGTAGCCGCGGTTCTGGGTAAGGAACAGGCGCCCCTGCGTTCCGAGCACGTCGAAGTGCAGGTGCATCCAGAAGCTCTCCTCCCCTGGCGTGCCGAGTGCCTCGGGGTCGCAGTCGAAGAGGACCCGGATCCCACCGGGGAACCAGTACTCCGCGAGGATGCTCTCGGGGGCCTGGTGGGTGATCTGGTAGCTCGTCTCGTTGATCGTGTGCGCCATCGCCCAGACGGCCTCGGGCTGCGCCTCCCCCAGGAACTGCAAGAGCAGGCTCATCATGTGGGGCCCCATCCCCATCGTGTTCCCCTTGGCGCTGGCCCGGATGAAGTACACGTCGCCGAGCTTCTCGCGCATGATCTCGGCGATCACGCCGTCGCGGAACTGCGGGTAGTACCGGCGCTGGCAGTTCACAACGATCTTGAGCCCCGACTCACGGCAGATGCGCTCCAGGCCCTCGATCTCCGACGGCTTCACCGCCACCGGCTTCTCGAAGATGGCCGCCTTCACGCCGGCCTTCGCGGCGCACTCCGCCTCCCACACGCGCCGCCCGGGGCTCGTGCAGACATGCACGATGTCCGGCTGCACCTGCGCGAGCGCGGTCTCGTAGTCGTCGAAGCCGTCGGGGACGCCGTAGGTCTTGCGGAAGTGCTCGCGGCGCTCCTCGATGAGATCGCAGACCGCGACCAGCTCCATGTTGCGGAGGTCGGGATAGACGACACAGTGGTCGTTGGCGCGGGGACCACAGCCGAGGATCATCGAACGGTACGCTGCCATGCGAGCATTCCCTCCCGGGGCGGCGGGCCCCGTCAGTGTGTCGGCTCCTGCGGTGCGAACTTGCGGAAGACCTCCCGCGTCGCGGGGTCGTTGAGCACATCATTGAGCGAGCAGACCTGGAGACAGCGCACGCCCCCGCTCAGGATCACGCGCAGCTCACCCTCGATGCGCTCGGGACCCTTGACGGGGTACTCCCCCGGGCGGACGTACACCCCGATCAGCGCCGCGCCCTCCGCGTTCGGCCAGTAGCGCTTCGCCTCGCCCGCGATCACGCGAGAGTAGGACCCGGTCTTCTCCTCCGACCAGAAGGGCTCGAAGAACCACGCCGCGGTCTGGCCGCACGTGTCCCAGTTCAGCCGGTTCCCGTAGAGCGGCTCAGGGAGGTAGACCGGGTAGACGTGCCCTGTGATGAGCGTGCCCGGGCGCACCTGCCGCGCGTAGTCCGCGAGGTCGTTCTGCACATCGACGAGGGTCTCCAGTGAGAAGCGCTGCAGTGCCTCTGGCTCGGCGAGGTCAGGGTGCGCCTTCTTGTACTCTGTGAGCAGCGCCATCGACTTCGCGCACCGACAGCACCGGTAGTTGCGGTAGCCGAAGAAGTCGAAGGCGATCCCTGTGATTCCCGGCACTGCCAGGATGTCCCGAATCTGCGCCCGGAAGAACTCGGGCACGCGCGGGTCGTGGAAGCAGAGCAGCTCGTTGGTGAAGACCTCCAGCTTGTCGCCGACCGGCTCCCCGCCGTACTGGTAGTTCGAGGCCTTCGCCTTCAGTTCGGCCTCCATCCGCGCAATGGCCGCCTGCTCCTCAGCGTTCACTTCCTGCATCGGCGGCGGGGTGTCCGGGTAGCGGCGCTTCCAGTCCTTCACGTCGCCGAGGTACAGCGAGACGTAGACTCCGATTCCGCGCGGCTGGGCCTGCTGCACGAGCTGAGTGAGGTAGGCCGGGTCATGGTTCCAGACGATGAGGTCGGTGAAGCCCACCTCGGCGGCCGCAGGGACGATGGCCGTCGGGTCTCCCCCACCCCAGCCCATGAGCTGAGTGAAGCGCTCGGGCGCGTCGCCTTGCGGCCGGGCACCGGGCGTCAGCAGGCTCACGAGGGCCAGAGAGACGGGTGTGAGCATCCGAGTGCGACCTCCTCACGAGGTGTGTGAGAAGCACGGCATCGGGCGTGATGAATCACGCCCCTACACGCGGGCACGATGAAT